>CAZMZG010000037.1:0-17102 GCA_964570785.1 uncultured Atribacterota bacterium
GGAAAACCTCATATCCCGCTGGTCGGTCTTGCGCTGTAGAAGTCTCGCTTTTTCCATTCTTTGTAGCATAATGGTCACCGTAGAAGGTCGCAAACCCAGAGCTTCGACTATTTCCTTCTGAGTTAAGCCCTCCCTCTCCCAGAGCAAAGCCAGAATAAGGGGTTGACCCTTATGTAATCCAACCTTTCTGAATAAAAAATGGGACCGGATAAAATGTTGCCTTATCACCTGACGCAACAAACCGTGCAAAGAATTTTTGTTTTCACCAAACACAGCTCACCACCAATTATTTAGACGTCTAAATAAGATTGTAAGGAGAAAGGTTTTTTGTCTACCCCAACTGTTGCAAATCTATGTGAACTTAGGCAGGAAATAAAAGCATATCCTTTATTTTCCAGGCCCTCTCGGATATCAGGGTATTTGCGGTATCCAGGTTTTATAAAAATAGCTTTTTAATATCCTCTCTGCACTGTTTAAAGCTGACCAGACTTCAAAATTCAGCAGTTTTTTTGCTAGAGGCCTAAACTTCTCCAATGCAAAGTCAATTCTTAGCGTTGCCCAAGGTTTGCTTCAGAAGGCAACAACCGGCTCCGCACTTTTCCAAGCAATTTTTTAACCCAAGGAATTTGGCTCAATGCCATAAACACTATGAGCAAAAAGAGGATCAAAGCCACTGGCCTCGTAAATATGGGCATCAAGCTACCCCCTGAAACCATTAAAGCCCTTCGCAAATTCGCATCTGCCATAGGGCCAAGGATTACTCCTATCACCAAAGGAGCAATTGGATATTCCATCTGAATGAGAAAATAAGACAAAATCCCCACAGGCAACATTAGGTAAAGATTGAAAATTCTCAAACCCAAAGCGTAAGAGCCTATTACACAAAGAACCGCAATGATGGGCATGAACACCGCCTGAGGTATTTTTAAAATCTTTATTACCTGCTTCACAAAAAGCATTCCAACCACAAACATAGTAAATGACGCAAGAAGCAAAATAGCAGTTACTTTGGGAATAAAAGTGGGATGATCTATAGGTAACATGGGACCAGGTTGGATGCCGTGTAGCATCAAAGCACCAAGAAGCATAGCAGCAGGAGGACTTCCCGGTATGCCCAAGCTTAACAGAGGAACTATAGCTCCCCCAATACAGGCATTGTTAGCTGTTTCTGAAGCTACCACACCTGCTATTTCACCTTTGCCAAACCTTTCTGGATGTCTTGAAGAATTCTTAGCTGCTCCATAAGACATCCAGCCTGCAATATCTTCTCCAATCCCTGGAATTGACCCGATACCAACGCCAATAAGTGCTGAACGTAAAACATTTGGCAAATGGTGAAGAACCTCTCTCAGCTCTGGGGTAACTCTTCGCACCTCTTGGAAAACACGAGGAGTAACCTTTTCCCTTAACACCTGAATGATTTGAGGTATTCCAAAAGCACCTATCAGGGTGGGAACCACGTCAATGCCCCCATCTAACTCAGGAATACCAAAAGTAAAGCGGGGATAAAACTGTAGCTGATCACGACCCACACAGGCCAAAAACAAACCTAAAAAGCCAGCTATCCAACCCTTATAGGCAAGGTCTTTGCTGGTCAAGGTACCACTTATCATTATCCCAAAAAAAGCGAGTAAGAAGAACTCAAAAGAAGTAAAGTTCAAAGCCACATTACAGATAAGAGGTGTCAAGGTAGCAACAAAAAGCATACCTATAAAAGTACCAATCGCAGAAGAAGTAGTGGTTATGCCCAAAGCTTTACCAGCTTTTCCCTGAAGCGCCAGGGGATAACCATCTAAGGCAGTAGCTGCCGCTGCTGCTGTTCCTGGTATGTTTATGAGGATAGAAGCGTAAGATCCACCATATATTGCACCAACATATATACCCAAAAGGGCAACCATGGCAGTGGCAGAATTCATTCCATAAGTCAGAGTCGTAAGGAGGGCGACGCCCAGAGTCGCTGTTAAACCAGGAGTAGCACCAAATACAATTCCCAAAGGAACGCTACCAAATAAAATAGCTATATTCACCGGATTGGAAACTATAGCAAGCAATTGATGAAAAAAAACCTGCAAGTTTTCAAAAGCACCCATCACAGCCACCTCGGCTATTTCAAAGCGTAATAAATCAAATGCATGCCTTCTATTACCAAACCCTCCTTAGGAAGCGGCACCAGTAGAAAATACCTAAATGCTGGACATATAAAAAGAGGAAACAAAAAAGAAACCCCTATCGCTTCATAAATCCTTCTGCGCAGTTCGAAATTGCCTCTGGTCTCCAGTAAACTGTAAAAGATGTATGCTCCCAGGAAAACAAGAGCTAAAATATCGGTAAAAAATCTAAAGTTCGAGTTTAATATTCTTCCCAAACCGCTTAAAAAAACGATCGTAAAACAAAGAGACCCCACAGCGTAAAAACGAGTAAACTTTTTCAACAGCTCCAGTTCACCAGGGTAAAAGGTCGAAATAAAGTACACCAAAAACATGGAAACGGATATAAAAAAGTCCACCCGAGGAATAAAGAGGTACACGAAGGTAAACAAAGCAAGCAAAATGGACATGAACTTCACATTACTTTCTGTAAAAAACCTTTCCCTTCTTAAGGAGAAACGCTTCAAGGTCTGCAAGAAGTAACTTGCTCCTCCGGTACGAACCGCATTAGCGAGTAGCATGATTCCAAAAAGAATAATAAAAGTGCCTATTATCAGAGGAAAAAGAGCAGGAGAAACATACCAAACGTTCTGGACTCCAGCATAGGTTTCTTTAAGAGGCATTTTCAGAGCTTCCTCGATAACCCAAATTCCAAAGATGATAAAAACTATACTGGTAATAAAATCAGCCCTTCTTAATTCTCGCTTATCCATCTTCATCCCCCAGAGAAAAAGAATAAGCATCATTGCTTAGGGCTGGCACCAAAACTCACCAGCCCCAAGCAAAAACAATCTCCAAACTTACAACTCTTCGGGTTTGGGAATACCGAGCTCCTCGGGGTTAACCTTCGCAGCCCCCAATTCCCACAACGTCCATGAAAACAGCGACTCAAGCTTCAAAAACTCTTTTTTGGCTTCTTCACCTGCTTTTCCGGAAAGTACATAGAAGTTTTCCTCAGCCCATTTTTTCATCTTATCAGTAGCCATAGCTTTTTTGAACGCTTCAATCAGAACGTTCTTCACATCTTCAGGAACATCTGCGGGAACAGCAAATCCGATAGCCTGGGAAATAGGCAGATATTTTGCAAGCTCGGGGTAAAAATCAAAAGCGGAAGGGATGGTAATTTCATCAATAGTGAAAGGTTCTGGAGTTAAAACCGCAAGGGGACGAAGCTTTCCTGCACGGATAAGTTGGGCCTGTTCTGCAGCCGAGGTAATCACCAGCGAAATTTCACCAGTTAAAGCTGCATTCTGGGTAGGTGCCGAACCTGGGTAAGGAATGAAGTTAAAATCGGCCCCCGTACCATCTTCAAGGGCAAGCAAATTCAAGTGGTGAATAGAGCCAGCCCCACTCGCTCCTGCTTTAATTTTGCCCGGCTCATTCTTTGCTGCTTCAATAAGCTCAGAAAGACTCTGATAAGGAGACTTAGCGCCCACTGATACTATGTCAGGAGATCCTCCTACGATGAAGAAATCCCAAACTTTCATACCCTTGTCAAAGCCACCCTGCACCCCAGCAGTAGTACATGACTCAGAAAGCCCGCAAAGGGTATAGCCATCGTGAGGCTGAGAACAGACATAATTCATACCTATTGATCCAGCAACCCCACCGGTCATGTTAACTACATTAATAGTTACTCCCAGGAACTTTTCCATTTCTGCCATAATCACCCGGTTACAAACGTCTGTACCCCCTCCAGCGCTCCAAACAACAACGTCAGTAAGGTTTCTGTTTGGATACTTTGCTGCAGCGAAAGCAAAAGCAGAGAGAAGCAAAACACAACTGAGCAAAACACCAACCCATAAAACTTTCTTCACTTTTCTCCAACCTCCTCCTTAAAATAGAGTACCGTATATTGTATACATTTTATTAATAACACAAACACTATTCCATGTCAATCATAAAACAGCAAATTATTCCTACCCGCTCCAAAACAACCTAACGCTCCGAACCAGGCCACAGCAGTAAAAACGAAAAGCGAAGGGATATTGCGACAAACTTTCCAAAAACACAAAGATCAGCCAAAAATCACTTCCCACTACTAAAACATCCACTATCCCCCCAATTTCATGAAAAATCTAATTCTAATAGAATATCTATTGTTTTATGTTGATATATTTGTTAAACTGTATACAGAACATAGTATTCAAAAAATCAGCAGTGAAAATGAGGGCCAAAATGATTAAAAGAACCACGCTTACTGAAAAGGCTTATAACATACTTAAACAGATGATTCTTGAAGGAGACCTCAAGCCAGGAGAGCCCCTTGTCCAAGAACAGCTTTCCACAAAACTTGGGATTAGCAGAACGCCGTTGTTACACGCTTTGAAACTACTGGAGAGTGAAAATCTAATCATCAGAGCAAACAACCAAAGGGTTTTTGTGCGTCAATTTACACCTGAAGAAGTATTGGTGCTTTTTGAAATGAGAGAGGGCCTGGAGGGATTAGCTGCAAGATATATTACTCCTTTAGTAAGCGATGAAGAAATAAGCGTTTTCGAAAAAAGCTTTACCGAGGCTTACTTGGAAAGAAATGCCGAAAGCTACCGCAAAGCAGATGTTTCTTTCCACCTCTTTGTAGCCGAAAAGTGCCCCTATTTAGACCTTAAATCAGCTCTTATCCGTTCCGGGTTTTTAGCAAAATGCCTCATCAAGGGTCTGGTTAGGCCTCCCGAAGAAACATATCAAGAACATATGGAAATTCTTAAATGTTTCCGAACCAAGGATGCGGAGGGAGCAGAAAAAGTCATGCGTCTTCATATCCAGAAAACAATTAACCGCCTGAAAAACAATGCGGGTCAGCTACCCGCAAGGGAGGAGTACATAAAATGAATTATAAGTATGCCATAATCAGCGGTTTTCTGGGGCAACTCAAAGACCGTTTCAAGTTCTACCAGGAACCACGGGATTTGGAAGCAAAATTTCAGATTGCAAAGAAAGTAAAAGGGATCTCTGGATTAGAGTTAGTCTACCCCTACGACTTTGCGGATCCTGAAGAGACCAAAAAACTACTTCAAAAATACGACCTCAAAGTCGGCGCAGTAAATGTGGATATCAAAGGAGAAGCGCACTGGAACAGGCGCGCCCTAACCGCTGAATCGGAAAATACCAGAGAAAAAGCCATAAATTATGTTCAGAAAGGCGCAGAGCTCTCCCGGGAGCTGGGAGCCAACCTGGTATCAGTGTGTCCTCTCCAAGACGGCTACGATTACCACTTTGAAATGGACTACAAAAAAGCATGGAACTACTTTCTATCTGGTGTAAAAGAAATTGCTCAGGCCTATCCCGAAGTCCGTATAAGCTTAGAATACAAGTTTCGTGAACCCCTGGTCCACTACCTTCTTGGCAATGTTCACAGTGCCCTCTACACCTGCTTAAAAGTGGATATGTCCAATGTTGGAGTTACTCTTGACTTTGGACACGCTCTTTTTGCCGGAGAAAACCCTGCTGAATCCTTAGCACTACTTCATCGGGAAAATAAGCTCTTTCACATTCACATAAACGATAATGACGGAAAGTGGGACTGGGACTTAGTTGCTGGAAGCAGAAATGTTCTATCCTATCTCGAATTCCTTTATTACCTAAAGGAATCCAATTATCAGGGCTGGATTTCTCTCGATACCACTCCCAGACACCGTGACCCCGTTCAAATATTTTCAGAAAGCGTTGCCTTCACCGAAAAACTTGCAGAATTTGCCAAAAGCCTCGACGAGAAAACAATACAGGAAATGATAGCCAAAGACGACCCCATAAGTACTCTCAAAACCATATACCAGATAATGCTGGGGTGAAAACAGTGCAGGGACAAAAATGGATCATTTCAGCCGGAGCCAATTTATATCGAGGTTATGACCTCGAAACGGTCTTCAAGAGCGTCTCTAACCTTGGCTTTCAGTACGTGGATCTGGATTGGATAAAACCCCCACCCAGCTCTTTTAAAGGTAAGGGATACGGAGCACACATTACAGAAGAAGACTTCAAACGGGTTAAAGAAATTCGCAATTTAATGGAGGATTATGGTTTAGAAACCGTTACTTTCAGTGGACACATGTTCCTGATAACTAAAGAAGATGTGGAGCTTTTTCAGAAAAAAATGGAGTTTGCAAAAGAGCTTGGAGCAAGTTACATTGCTACCAATCAGGGGCCAAAAACTGAAGCGGAATCCTTCTACCGAAACTTAGAAATTATCGAAAAAAGAGCTCGAGAACTTAACATTACAGTATGCCTGGAAACAGAAATGCCTGGCGATATGATCTGCAATGCAAATGATGCGCAGGAAGTGTTTGCCAGATTTTCCTCTCCCTACCTGGGTCTAACTTATGATTTCGGAAACGTGTTTTATTCCCATAAGGGCTCAATCGATCTGATAAACGACTTTCAAAAGGCTCTACCATTCATAAAAACTCTACATTTCAAAGATGCTAAGTTCGAAAACAACGCCCTTACCCTATGTCCCATAGGAGAGGGTGTAATCGATTTTAAGACAATATGTCGCATTTTAAAAAATAGTGACCGAAAAATACCTATTACCATAGAAACCCCTTACTTTTTCCGGAGCAAAAACTGGGCGCCCTTTGAAACCGTCAACGAAATAAAACCCATTGAGGAAATCGAAAAAAACCTCAAGACTTCCTTAAGCTTCATAGAGAAAAACCTTCTGGGACAATCTGGAGAACAAAAATGAAGCTCAAAAACGTCTACAAGATAGAAGGGGTGGAAGTGCCGGACCCTTTCAAGCGCAGGGTCCGGGTGGTATTCGCACCTGACCAGGACCAGATAAAAGACCTGGATTTAGTTGCGGCAACAATATATCCGCATAGCTCCACGGATTATCGACCAAGAAACCTTACAGAACTAATCATTATAGCCAGTGGAAAGGGTACTTTTGTCTGTAACGGAAGAAGCTATGACATCGGCAAAGGAGTGGCAATACTGGTTGAGAAAGGAGATACAATTCAAATTAAAAACACCAGCAATGAAAATCTGGAACTTTTCTCGATACATATACCCCCCGTCAATGCAAAAGACCTGTATCAAACTCTCATTGAGGCTGCCAAAGCAGGATAATCTCTACCAAAAGCATTGTTCTAAACAACGCCACCTGTGGGAAGCAACGAGCTGTAAATACTCCCTCCCAGGGTTTTCGTTTGCACTTGGAGAGAAAAAGAAGCAGGTTCCTACCCCAAGGGACAAAATAGGGTTATAATAAAGCAAAAAAATCATAAAAAGAAGTGCAATGAATCTACTAAACAGAAAATTTGTTTTAGGATTTACTATCCTTGCGATTTCATTTATTTTAACTTTTCCTGCCCAGCCTGCTCCGCAATCCTGGAAGACTTCTCTCGTCAGGAGGGGTGGTTTCCAGGTATCTTTTCCAGCAGACTGGGAGGAAATAGTGGTACCCCCTGACAGTCCCGATCCCTTTACAGCAGTAATCCTCATCAGCCCTTCTGATTCGCCTGAAGACTGTTTTCGCGAACAGGTGGGAATTTCTATAGAGTATCGAGCTTATCCTTCCCTGAAAAATTTCTTCGAAGTGGTCAGCAGAGAAGTCCAGAACACCCCAGGAGTAACCCTCCTCAACTCAGGAACCTCCACCATTGATGGTCAGCCTGCTTACTGGCTAACTTACCTCTGGGAAAAAGAAGGTGATGAAATCGAGGGGCTGGTCTACCTTCTATATGGAAAAAGTGCCTTTTTCCGTATCATCTGCCTTTCCGAAAGCAAAAAGTTCGAAAAGTACCAACCACTCTTTCAGGATATAGCTCATAGCCTCATCCTGAATCCTCAATCTGGAAGTAACAACCCTCTCTCTTCACAAAATCAATAAACTCCTTATAAATTTCTTCTTGAGAAACTGTAGCACTATCCCCTATGACCACCAGCTTGCTGCAAGCCCGGGTCAGGGCAACGTTGAGGCGGCGGGTGTCTCTCAAAAAACCCACTTCACCCTGAGGGTTGCTGCGAACCAGCGAAAGCAGGATAATTTCCTTTTCTCTACCCTGAAAACCATCAACAGTACTTACTCTAACGCCAGGTAAGCTTTTACCAAGCAAATTTACCTGGTCATCATAAGGGGTAACAACCCCAATCCAGTCCTCAGGAATTTTCATCATCAGGAAGTCCCCGACTACTTCCTTAACAATGCGCGCTTCCAGAGGGTTGTAGTAAGAAGTAGAACCCGGAAGCTGCTTTTCTCCTTTATTACTGCATAGGACCGTATCCAGAAATAAAAGAGGTAACTCCGGGTCTACGACCTTGCTCCAGCACAAACCATCACACAATGAAATTCCCAGTTGGGAAAGAGTCCGCTGAGCAACACTGGGGTGAGCAACCAAGCGACCCTGATAAAACTTCCAGTTGGAAAAGGCCATAATTTTCTCATTCATGCGGTATTGCACCTGTAAAAAGGAGGAATGATCAGGATAACACTCCATCATCCGTTCAAAAAGAGTCTTCGACAAAATTGGACGGGCTTCCTCGCTGAGAATGGTGGGAGGAAGTTGCAAATGGTCACCGCTCATAACCAGCTTACGACCCCTCAAAATGGCCACCAGACAGGAAGGCTCGGTAGCCTGGGAACCTTCATCAATTACCACCACATCAAAGCTTTTATTCTTTAAAAGCTCACTCCCTGAACCAATGTTGGTGCTCACTACTACCTGGGCGTTATCCAGTACTTCCTGAATAGCCCGGCTTTCAATTTTTTGGGCCTGCTCCACCAGCTTGCGAATGTGCTCTTCCATCTCCAACCAGCGAGCCATAGAGAGGATTTTGGAAACTGGTACCCCACGCCTACTCTCCCCCCTTTTTGCTGCCTCCAGAATTTCCCGGTCTTCCATACCCCTGCGCCATTGGGGAAGTGGCTTGAGATGCTTTTCCTGTTCCCTGCGCAGGCGAAGTACTTCCCCCCAGAGCTTCTCAACCTGGCTGTAAACTGGAAGCTTTTTTACCAGGAAGAAGAGAGAATGTTCCTCCAGTTCCCGATCCACCCGGGCAGGATGACCTACCCTGACCGCCCGCACCTCTCGTTTAACCAGACCAGAAAGCAGGTTATCGCAAGCAGTATTGGAATCTGCAGTGGCTAAAACTCTTCGCCCTCTTCGTACTTCCTGAACTATATACTCAACTGCAGTTCGGGTCTTGCCCGTCCCCGGTGGCCCATGAATCAGGAAAAAAAGAGAGCTGTTTAAAGCCCTCTTAACCGCCTCTTGCTGAGAAGAATTAAGCTCGGTATCCACAAAGTGGGGCTCAACAGCCAGCTCTTCCAGGAGGAGATCCTCTTCAAAGCCTTCAAGCAAGGCTTTTTTCAGTGGGAAAAGCCTTTCGTCTTTCTCAGCAAACTCGAGTAGAGCTTCCTCCATGCGGCGGAAAGTGGTGTCGTTAACATAAAGATCCACCCGCAAAAAGCCCTTCCCAGAAACCCAGCGAGGAGGAACGTCTGAGAAAGCCACAGTAATGGAACGGGAAGTAAGCTCAACTACCGTAGCTTCAACGCCTTCCCGAAGAGGATTTTTACCCACTTTAGTCACCAGGACCACGTCTCCCACCCGGATCTCCAGTTCACCAAACGGCTGTGGTCGACCCAGGCGAACAAGGTAGAAACCTCCTGCCTCTCTACCCAAATAACTCCCGGAGAGCGAAAGCAATGCTCTCCCCTTTTGTTCTCGCTCCCGGGGAGAAAGAGAGCGTATTTCCTGCTTCATTGCTTCAATTTCTGCTTTGCGTTCCCAGGCAATGGCTCTCCGGAACTGCTGCAAGTACTTTTCCAGTTTCACCGGTCGTTTCTTCCCGCTTCAAAAAGGTCAAAAGGTTCCTCTTCAACAAACAGCGAACGGTCTTCTGCAGGGGGGTCAAAACCAATCAAAGTGGCATCCAGGTAAAAAGTCTGTTCCTCATCAAGGTAAGAAGCCTCAAGCAAAATGGCGTCAGAAATCTTTTTACGCACAAAATAGCGCCGCTCTAAAGGAATGCCTTCCGCAAAAGAATACCGCTCCTCGAAACCCACTACAAAGTCTTCACTTCCCAAGCCCAGCCCAAAAATTACCTCATCAAGGCGACCCAGCGAAAGATCATACTTACCTCGCACTCGCAAAAAGCTTTCTTCGCTTTTTCCCAAAGAAAACTCCAAAGATAAAGAATGTTCTCTCTCGGTATCGAAAGAAAAAGGAGAAGCAACATTGTCGCTCAAAAAAGTATAGGTCAAACCTCCGGAGCAATCCGAACTCACTTCTTCAAAGAAGCGCACCTCACCACCCCACAAAAAGCGATCCGGATAGAAACCAAAATCGGTGTAATGAGTAAGCAGAGAAACTCCAAAGTTCTCCTGCTCCCAGTTCAGAGTGCCTCGCACATCGAACCGCGTATCCGAAACCGACCCTTCTTCAAAAAAACCATAACTCAGATCCAGGCCCCAGGAAGTTTCTCCATCCTTATCTTCGAAGCATGCTACCACCTGAAGTGGCCGGGTTAACAAGCCATCTTCTGCACCTTCGAGGGGTTGGTTGAAATAAGAAAGCACTCCCCCTCGGAAGTGGTCGTCACCATAAAATAAATAGCCACCAAAACTGTCCACCTCTTTCTCCCGGAAGTCATAGAAAAAACTACCAGTCAGAGGAGTACTTTCCCAGAAAAGATTTCCACTACCCAAAAATCCTTTTTTAGAGGCGTATTCAATTTCAAAAAGCAGTCGCCACTCCTTAGCAAAAAAAAGTTCATAGTCCCCGCCCACAAAAAAACCCTTTTCCCTTTGATGACCAACTTGAGGAAGAAAACTCGAACCGCTACGGCTCAGGTCCTTGCTCAAAGCAGGCAGATACAAAAGTCGATGCTCACCAATAAAAAAGCCTACCCCTTGCATTTCTATCCTTTCATCAGGATACACGGTAACCTCGTCGGCTTTGAAGCTATAAGCAGGGGGTTCTTTCTGGGAACCAGTCAAAAGCAGGCCTTTCCCCCACCATTTTCCTTCCTGATAATTTATTTTTTTACCACGAAAATAGAGCCTTCTCTGCACATCGATCATATAGAAAAGCTCTGCATCTTCTATCCAGCCTGTATTGTTCTGAAAGTCAAAAAAGAGCTTCCCCGCTTTTGCCCGGTTTCCCCCCATAGTCATCTCCAGAGGTTCGGGAACCCAAAGTGTGTTGTCAGAAAGAAAGTAAAGAAGTCGGTAAGTGGAAACTGCTAAGTCCCGCCAGGTGAGGCTCACTCCCCCCTTTGCTTCGATAACCTGGCTAACCTCATCATAGATTATTTCCCCGGCTTTGATGTGGATTCCTTCCTGCGCTCCAGCATAGGGAATCCACATCAGAAAAAAAATGAACAAAAGTGGTACTATCCAGTTTTCCACAGTTTCAAGATTGTGCACCCTTCTGAGCCTCAAGTTCCTTAATTCTTTGTTGAAGCTCTTCTATCTTGGCTTCTATCCTCTTTTGTTGCTCTGCAAGATTTTCTTTTTGAAGCTCCAGTTCTTTTATTCGCTCCTCAAGGCGCAGGAGTTCTTCCTCCAGCAAAGGACGCCACTCTGGTTTTGAGTAATCAGGAGGAAGGTAAGGCTTATCCCAGCGTAAGAGTACTTCTTCGCTTATTAAGCTGGGGCTTATCGAAATTTTGGCAAAATGAAGCGCGATATACTCTGTATCTTCGTTAATGATGGGGTTACCCTCTTTGTCAAACCTTGAGAAATAAATTTTTCCGGTAAATTCGCTGTGGATCTTTTCCTCAAAATCTGGATCGTATCTTACCGGATACCATTTATTACCCCTGTCATCAACGAGGTAGGTGTTCTGGGCAAAGTTCATAGGATAAAGAGCGGGACCCTTCAGTTTGCGCAACGTAACTTCGAAAACAAGATACCTGTTCAAACCCTCTCTCTGAATATAGTCACGGTGATAGGCTTCCTGTTCCTTCGAAGAAAGAAGGTTCTCACTACCATATTTAGCCACCCAGGCCTGAACCAACTCTTCACTCCAGTATACTGCCTTAACTGAGAAAGTATCGCGAACCGTTTGAGACCTGGTCCACTTAGCAAGCGTTTCCTTATAAATGCGGTCGTAATCCACTTTCGCCCCGACCGCCGCCTGAAAAAGGAAAAGCATAAAACAAACACTCAAGATCAAAACCAGTAATTTGTTCCTCTTCATTTGGACACCTCCTCACCCCATTCCTCAAGGGGTCTGATTTCTACTTCCACCTGGGGAACTTCCTGAGTGTCCAAACCAGAAGGGGTTTCCTCGACCCAGGAGCTCTCATCCTCGGGGGTCTCTTCTCCTTCAGCAGGAGCCTCCCAGCTCTTGGAAGCACCGGGCACATATTCACCAGCCGCAAGCGGCCCGGAAACTCGAACTTCCTTGGCCACCTCCACAAAAAGCTCGGTTCCCGCTTCCACCTTTGCTGGCTCTCCCTGCACAAAGATGCCAGCCACAGCTCCTATGGGACCAAAAACAGCCAGCCCAGCAATACTCGCTCCAACTGCATAGGCAACTGATTTGTTTTCCTGGATAGCTTTTTCTCCCATGGTAAGGGGAACCAGGGTACCATCAATGGCTGGAACTTCCCCAAAGTCGATCTCAAGCAATCCGGGTTTTCCAAAATTACCCCGACGCTTTACTTTGGTAAGAGTACCCACTCCCTTCGTTCCAGCCGGGATAATCAGAATATCCTCCACCTTCACATCCTCAACTACTGTGAAAGGAACTGCGTCTCCCTTATTATTCCTCTCTGAATGGAGTTCCGCATCGATGGATACTTTAACTAAAGTACCTGCCGGAACAGTAACCGTGAAAGCTTTAATTTTGTTAATGTCCACGCAGGTACGATACAAATGGTCCACTCGCACTCCTATGGGCTGGTCGCTGGTTACTCCAAATACCAACCGTTCCAGCTCGTCAAGTTCTGCTGTCAAAATGCCGCTCTCTGGAGGTTGAGCATTAAGAGTGAGACGCACTGCTTTTATTTTGAACTCCAGAGAGGGTTCCTCAGGAGTACCTGTTAAAATGAAGCGCTTAAGCGTGTCCACCCGCTCAGCAAGAGTCCCCGAAAGGGTGTCTCCAATCAGGTCCCTTTCAATTTGTTCAATACGACTCAAAACCCCCCCACTTTGAGGCACCCCGTAGAGAATGCGTTCCATTCTCTCCAGTTCTTCAACCAGAGGAGAAACCACTCTTTCCTGCGAAAAGGCAACCGAAAAGCTCATAAAAAGAAAAACCGTCAGAAAAAGAATTATCAAATTAGTCTTCCTTAAGAATCGCACCGACCTCACTCCTTAAAATTATTAGCCAAAGAAGAAAATCTATAAGTATTATAACCCCTAAATCTCTCCTGGAAAAACGAATTTATAACAAAGCAAGCATATTAGGCCAAAAAAGCAAAAAGGGCTCGCACTGACCCGGTAAAAAACCTGCATTCTCCAGGGCTTCATCCGGTTTTTTTCTTTATCTTCCACTAAAGGAAAACCCTTTCCCTCGCTTTTGAGAAGGCAGAAAATAAATCTACTCAGGAAAAGAAATCTTATATGAGAAGAGCCAAGATCAAGAAGCTTTCAGAGGTGAATTCCTGAGGAAACCTTAGAAAGCAAACAAAAGAAATTCCAGCCCTCTTCTATTTGAAAACAGAAGAGGGCTTTCCAAATCCTGGGATTCTGTTATTTTCTCTTCACTACATTTCCATAAGCATCGTACTGCACATAAGTACCTGGCACTTCCTTCCCTTCTTTGTACTCAACTTCAGCAAATTTCTTCTCTCCTTTGGTGTTGGCATACTCTATCCATAACCCTTCTTTTTTGTTTTGATGATAATTACCCTCCCAGTGCTTGTTGCCACTTCCGTAGTAAATAATCCAAGTGCCTTCTTTCAAACCATTTGCATAGGGTCCTTCCGACTTGGGGACCCCGTTTGGAAAGTATTCCTTCCATAAACCATCTTTTTTGCCATTACGATAGGTACCCTGAATCATAATCTTGCCGTTCTCATACCATTTGGTAAAAGCTCCATGATAAACCTGCTTTCCATCCAGCTCATAGTAAGTATATTCAAGCTTTTTATTTCCTCCAGGATAAAACTCCTGAGCAAGAAGCACTTTCTGACCTTCAAATTCATCGGGCGACGAAGCATTATCTGCAGGAGCTTCCTCTGCTTCTTTGGGAGACTGCTCTTCTTCAGCAAGGCTAACTTCTTCAACACCAGCCTCCTGCGCTTCCTCCTTTGCTAATTCTTCTGAAAACGCTTCCTCAGCAAATTCTACAGCTTCACTTGCAAGTTGATCTACGATCTCGGTTTCCTCGCCAGAAACCACCTCCACCACATATTCCTTGTCCACTGCTTCCTTTGCCCGAGTCAAAAACACTTTGGAAACCCGGTCGCGCACCTCCGCCACCATACCTTCGGCAACCGGTATGAGCTCCTGATCCAGAACCTCACCAGTCTTGGGATCCACGATACTTCTTCCAGGTTTCAAAATACGCACTCTGCTGCCCACCTTTATGCCACTACTTTTGCCCAGATTAAGGTAAACAGTTTTTCCGCTTGTCTCCACCACATACCCGTTGAGAGGAATATCAGCAAGTTCCCCAATGTGTGCATCGATCTTTGAAACAAAATCAGCGACAATTTCGTCACAAAGCTCTCGCACAGCAGAAATAACACTTAAACTGCTGTCAGAATACATCGAAACATCTCCAAGACCCAGCCCTACTTTGGAACGACTGGCCTTCTTCTGTTTCACAGCTGAGTAAAGTATTTCCCCAGTAGCCACATCCACAATACGCACGGTTAAAGTTACCCGAATTGAGGACTTGCCCAAGCTGATAGAGCCCAGCCTTAAGCCTCCTCCGCTGCTTTTATAAATGTCAGTTATGCTACCAGTAATCACAAAGTGTGCACCAATCATGCGCCCCAACTGAACAGCCGTTTGGGGATCCACCAGTCCTGAGAAATGCTGGAAACTCTGTTCAGTGACCAAACTCGATAGCTTGCGACGTTCAAACACTCGGAAACGACCGCTGTTGATAAGGGAATTAATCATAAGGTCAGTAAGAGCATTGGGAAGGGTTTCTTCATACTGAAATCCGGGGACAGTGATATCAAAACCCACTACCACTACCTTGGGTTTTATCTCAGCACAAAATGCACACGATGAAACAAGAACGAGAAACAGTACTATCACTAAAAATTCAAGTGTTTTTTGGTTCCGCAAAATCACTCACCCCCTGAGGTCTGACTTTCAATACCCACCTTCACTTCAACCGTAGATGGGCTGGTTTTCACAACAGGTTCTTCCCGCAAAGTGGCCATAATACGAAGGCCAGGCATCACTTTTACTTTTTTAGCCCAAACTGTATACCCGGGCAAGCTGACTGTTATCTCTACGATACTATCTTCCTTGAGAAGGAGCTCACAGGGAGTATTCCCATAAAATATCCCTCCCACTTCTACGTCAGCACCAGAAGGAGTGGAATCAACCAGAATCTTCACTTTCTTAGGAGCTTCAGAAGTTACCTGTGCCTGTTGAGCCAAGCGGGCACCAAATCGGCCAACCAGCCTTTGAACTGCCTCACGCAGCAAATTCTCCACCACATTCAGCGACTCGCCTTCTACTGTCACCCCCAGAGATTTAAGAGGCAAGCCTTCCCGCGACAGGGAACACTGGTCAGTAAAAAGTACCAAGCCTCTTTCTGCGTCGATGACCCGCAAACCTACGGTAACTGAAAAAGTGCTACGACGAGTTTTTATGCCGTAGCCCTGAAATTCAGTAGTCCTGGAAGTTACTTCTATAACATCCCCCATAGCAAGATACCTTGCTCCAAGCATCTTCCCAAGCTGAATAGCATAAGCAGGATCCACCAAGCCCGAAACACTGCTGAAGCCAATCTCGGTTAGGGATTGCTGCACGGTGAGGCGGTCAGCAAGAGTAAAACGACCCAACGCGAGTAAGGCGCTTTCCAGGTACTGCAAGCCCATATTACCAAGGTCGGGGTTCTGGATATTAGAGTGATTTTCAAAACCAACTACTGCAATAACCTGATACTCCTGGGAATAGCCAAGAGAAACCATAGACAAGAGAAGCAAAAAGCTCAACAGAAAAGACGCGAAAAGCTTCATCAAGTTTCAACCCTCCTAAAGGTATAATTTGCCTGAAGACACGGTAGCACGTCTTCCAGAAGAGAAATAGCCTTCAACCACAAGACTGAGGCTTTCCAGCCGTCCATAGATTGGATCCACCAGATAGAAAGTTTCAACGGTAGAGCGCACTTCACCAGGATAAAGTGGAGCAGCGTAAGTCGCGGGAATGCTCAAAGAAGAACATTGATTTCCCGCAAAGCAAATCTCAGCGCTTACTCTGGTCAAATAAAAAGTCTCTGAACTGTAATTAGCATAAACCATACGGACATCCGCACTGTAAGCATTCTTTTCGAGCACCTCAAGACGCAGGGAGACCCCTGAAGAGCCAGGAGCAACTCCACCACAACCACCGAACAAAATCATCGCAAGGAGAAATACTGAAACAAGCGCAAAAAGCTTTCGACTCAAAAGAAAAACACCTCCTGTTACGACAGTTTTGTCCTTATAGTTTAAGCACCCCTGATGTCAAAAACTGTCGCTGTGCAAGGCAGCCAAAAATTTTTGAGCACCTGATAGAAGAACTTTTTGCTTTTCCTGGCTAAATTAGGTTTTAACTCTGTCAATTTCTCGTTTATTTTGATATGGAAAAACAGTTGACAGGGCTACCCTGCTATCGCCAACCAATAAGTAAGCGTTAACTTTGTTATTACCAACTGATGAAGCACGAAGTGATATCATCACCCTGAACTGACCGTGACCAGGGGTCGCGGTCACCCTGAACTCGTTTCAGGATCTCGTGTTTCAGGGTCCCCTTTGTTTCAGCATTTCCTTTTGTCCGTCACCCTGAACTGGTGATAGCCTGCGGCTATCACCATCCTGAACTTGTTTCAGGAT
>CAZMZG010000038.1:0-16740 GCA_964570785.1 uncultured Atribacterota bacterium
AGTAGTACCCGTAGATGGAGGATTCAGTGCTTTTTCGGGGGTGTAGGAACTTGGCCGAGCTTATCATAACCGTGGATATCGGCACTTCTTCTTGCAAGGTTTGTGTGTTTAACGAAGAGGGTCAAATTCTCTTTTCCGCTAAGCGGGATTATCCCGCTTTTTCGCCGCAGCCTGGCTTTGCCGAACAGGACCCAGTTGAAATTTACAGAAATGTCAAACAGACAGTTAAAGAAGCGGTAGAATCCTTTCCTGATTCTTCTTTTTCTGCTATTGGCTTCGACACCATGTTGCATAGCTCTCTCCTCGTGGATAGAGAGGGGAATCCTCTCTATCCACTTTTGAACTGGATGGATACCCGTAGTGCTCACGAGGTAGAAGAGATGCGGGATGAGTACCAGAAGTACGGTTTTTATAAACAGAATGCGGCTCCACTCCATACTATTTTTAACCCACCTCGGGTGCGATGGTTCAGGAAAAATATGCCTGAGCTGTGGCAAAAGGCACAAAAGATGGTGACTATCAAAGACTGGGTTCTGTGGAACATAACCGGCGTTTTGGGTTGCGATTTTTCGACTGCTTCAGCGACGGGATTGATGGATCTTCAAAAAGTTTCCTGGTCAAAAGATATTCTTGACTGGTTACAGCTTTCTGAAGATTTCTTGCCGCCCCTGTGTCCTCCGGAGAACGTTCTTCCTTTGAGGGAAGGAGATTTCTCTGCTGATACAGGGTTAGCTCCGGGTCTTCCAGTGGTTTGGGGAGGAGGAGACGGACCCTTTGCTAATTTAGGTGAAGGGGCTTTTCGGGAGAAAGAAATGGTAGTAACTGTGGGCTCTTCAGGGGCAGTGAGAATGTGTCAGCTTGCGCCGGTTTTTGATCCTCAGGAACGGGGTTGGTGTTATTACCTCGCCGATAGCATATGGGTGGGGGGAGGAGCGATTAACAACGGTGGGATAGTTTATTCCTGGGTGCGAGATCTTTTGAATAAAGAAGCAAAAGACTTTGAACTGGATATTCGTCGAGAACGACCACTCTTTCTTCCCTTTTTAACCGGAGAGAGAAGTCCGAACTGGAAGGCAAATGCGCGGGGAATTGTTTTTGGCCTTTCTTATTTTCATGATTTTGCTTCCCTGATGCAGGCTGCTTTTGAAGGTGTGGCTTTCCGGGTACGTTCTATTTACGATATGCTGTGTGAGATTATGGGAAAACCCAAGCGGGTTGTTCTAAGTGGTGGTTTTGCACAAACTGATAAGGGCGAAAGAGTTATATGCGATGTGTTGGGTAGGGAAGTGGAAGTAAGCAGTCTTCCTTCGGCTTCGGCAAGGGGAGCGTTTCTAGTTTCTCTCAAGGCTTTAGGAGAGGTAAAAAGACTTGTGGAACTCCCAGATAAATTCTTTCCTCCAAACCCTGTTTTGGAGCCTGTTGCAGAACATGCTCTTTTCTATAACCAGCTTTATGAACTGTACTGGGAAATTTACAGGCGCAACGTTGACCTTTTTGATCGCTTTATAGAGCTGGGATTAGCTTAATTTAAGAATAATCCTCATTTTTGGTTTCTTCAATTAATTTTGGTCCTTATTTAGTGTATACTTTTGTAGGGTTTTACTCTTTTAGACTTGTTCTGGAGGTATTTCATAATGAACCAGCTTTTTAAAGAAATTGCTGAACAACCCGAAGTTTTCAGAAGAATAGTTGAAACGTATGTTCAGGAAGAATGGTTCTCCCGTTTCAGTAAGGAAGTAGATAGAAATGGGAAAATATATATAGCAGGGATGGGTAGCTCTCTTTTTGCTGCCTACCCGGGTTATCTTTATCTTCTTAGCAAGGGCTTTCAGGTGAACTGGATTGATGCCTCAGAGCTTTTGCACTATGGACTGAGGGGCCTGGATAAGGATGATGTGCTGGTTTTGATATCTCAGTCTGGCGAGTCTTATGAAGTTTTAAAAATACTGAATGCTCTCTCCGTTCGGCCTCTGGTCGTGAGTTTTACAGCTAATTTGGAAAGCACTCTTGCTAAAAAAAGTGATGTGGTTATCGATATTCTTAGTGGGCCTGAGCGAGCTGTTACCTCTACTAAGACTCATACGGCGACACTCCTGGTGTTTAACCTTTGGGTACTGGCTCAGGCGGGAGATAAGGAGCGTTTTTTGCATGCCTCTATGGATATTGAACTTATAGCTGAAGAAGCGGAAAGGGTGATTGAAACTTCTTCGGAGTGGTCGAGGAGAGTTCTTCGCAGTCTCGAGTTTGCGCGCTCGGCAGAAAATCGCTTTATTATTGCTCGGGGACCAGCTCTCAGTTCTGCCTGGCACGGTTGTCTGTGTTTTTATGAGTGTGCCAAGGAAAGCTTTTTTGCTTTTTCGGGGGGGCAATTTCGCCATGGTCCTCTGGAGCTGATCACCAGGCCTTCTCTTGCAATTGTCCTGGCTCTTCCCGGCAAGACCCAGAGTTTAATGATTGCCCTGGCTGAAGAACTTGTTAACTACAAAGCGGGCGTGCTTTTGATTGGTCAGGAAGGGATTGAGTCGCAGTTTAACCTGGAGGTGCTACCCATGCATTTTGCCGATGAATTCTTTTCACCTGTTCTCTCCATAATACCCCTTGAGTTACTTGCTTATTATCTTGCTGAGGATAAAGGTTTGGAGCCGGGTACGGCTTATCTTATAAGCAAAACTACTACTCGAGAGTGAGTGCTATGGACCGGGTTTGGGTAGTTGGAAATATAAGTCTGGACGTGGTTCTGGGTGGTATTGAGGATTTTCCGGGCTGGGGAGTTGAGGTGTTGATTCCTGGCTACGTGATGAGACCGGGTGGAGCTGCTACTAATGCCGCTTTGGCATTGACCAGTTTAGGAGTTTCTAATTTTCTGGTAGGTGTGGTGGGCGACGATTTTGCAGGTAAAGAAATAACCAGGAGACTCGAAAAACAGGGTGTAGACCTTTCTTTTTTAGATATCGCCAGAAATGCGGCTACTGGCCTCTCAGTTGCAGTTACCCATTCTATTACTCTTGAGCGTACCTTTTTAACCGATCTTGGCGCTCAGGCTATGCTCACTTTGAGTCATCTTGAAAAGTTATTGAGTGAGGTTGGAAGTGGTGATTTTCTGTTACTGTGTGGATATTTTCTCTCCCCGGGTATTCGCAAGGGAAAACTTTTGGTAGAAATTCTTGAGGAATTTCGTAGCAAGGAGGTCAAACTTTTATTGGATACGGGTTGGCCGACCGAAGGTTTTACCAGAGAAGTAAGAGAAGAAATTTTTTCCCTTCTCCCTGCTTTTGACTATTTTCTTCCCAACCAGGTTGAACTGCAGGCACTTACTGGGGATAATCTGGACAGGATTTTTGAAACCTTTTCGGGCACTCTGATTGTAAAGAGGGGTAAAGAAGGTTCTCAGGCTTTGACTGCTTCAAAAAGTTTGGTTCGAAAAGCTGTCCCTTTTGAAGCTAAAGACACTATTGGTGCGGGAGATTATTTCAACGCAGGTTTTATATTTGCCTTGTTTTCAGGAGAAGATCTCAACAAAGCTCTTCATATAGCGAACCTGGTTGCCGGTTATAATATATCGGTGGATTCTGCTCGAGAGAGCCTAATTACTCGGGAAAAACTTAAAGAAATGCTCTCTTCATGCAGCAATTGATAGCTGGTTATGTGCATCAAAAGCTACTTTCGTACAGAATTTAGCGAGCTCTTTTTGCTCTTTTTGGGTACTGTTAAGTGGTTTGCTTTAGCTTGTGTTGCTGGCGTGGTTGCCGGAAGCGGAGCTTTTTTGTTTCTCAAGGCTCTTAAGCTTAGCACTTCTTGGATAGAGGGGTTGTTTCCTTCTTCCTTCCTGCTTGCTCCCCTGGGCTTGCTTTTGAGTAAATCCCTGATCCACTTTTTCTCTCCAGAAGCTAAAGGGCATGGCACAGAAAGGGTTATAGAGGCCATACATCAACGTTATGGGAAGATAGACTTTAAAGTTTTTCCTGTAAAAACTCTGGCTACTCTTTGTACTTTGAGTTTTGGCGGTTCTGCAGGTAAAGAGGGGCCAGTAGCTCAGATCGGGGCTTCGCTAGTTTCCATGCTGGGTCATTTGTTTCGTCTTTCTCTACAGGACTTGAGAAGATTTGTTATGTACGGCCTTTCAGCAGGGTTTGCAGCTGTTTTTGGAACACCGGTTACCGGAGCGGAGCCATTTTTGGTATTGAGGTCCTCTATGTTGGTCAGATGGAATACGGTTCTTTGATGTCTTCAACCATAGCTTCTTTTATATCAGTTTACGTGGTTGAGGCTTTAGGGGTCAGGCAGGTTTATTTACCGTCTCTGGGTGGTTATTCGTTTAGCTTTCAAACCGCGATCTGGGTACTGCTTTTTGGGGTAATAATTGCTCTGGTGGCACGCCTTTTTATCAATCTCACCTATTGGGTAGAACGTTTTGGCAATTTGCTGGATCGAAAACTGGCATTTTGGGTGCCTCCCATTATAGGAGGTTTGGCTTTGGTTGGAGCTGCTTTGCTGGGTTACAGAGAGGCGCTGGACGTAGGCATGGAGGTTGTGGAAAAAGTGGTTGAAGGTGAAATCTTTCCTGGTGAACTTTGATTTGTTAAGATATTACTGGTTGCCCTAACTTTAGGTATGGGAGGATCAGGGGGTGTAGTAACTCCTATGTTTTTTATTGGCAGTGTTCTGGGCATGAGCTTTGCCAAGCTTTTTGCGCTGAACGCTGCTTTTTGGTCACAAATCGGTCTTGCTGTGTTTTTAGGTGCCTGTGCCAACACACCGATTGCGGCAACAATTATGGCGGCAGAACTTTTCGGTTTTGACCGGGCGGTTGTTGCGCTTTTGTCGGTTGTTGTGGCTTATAAGCTTCTCGGTCATCGTTCTATTTATCCTTCACAGTTGCTTTTTATCTCTAAGTCTTTGAGTATTGATGTGTCTTTGGGTAGGGCAGTTGGGGAACTTCAGCAAAAAGCCATTAGTCGCGGCAGGCAATTTTAATTTAAATTAGTTGTCAATTGTTGTTGCGATCTTGTAGTGAGGTTAGAAAGGAGGGACTTTCTATTATTGAGCAGCCTTATCTTTCTCGATTGCGTGTGGTTAAATTTGTTTTTAAAAGTGAAGATTTTAGTGCCAACAAGGAGAGTGGCTTCGATGTTCTGCCTGAGTTTTCTCTGTTGCCTGCTAAGGATGAGTTAAAGGGTGTTTTGAGATTACATATGAACTTCAGGGAAAGGCGAGAAGACTATCTTCCCTACGAAGTTACTCTGGTTGCAGAAGCTGTTTTTATTGCTCGGGGCATGAGCGCCGAAGAATTTTCCAATTATTGCCGTACTCAGGGTGCTGCCAAAGTGCTTCCTTCTCTGCGTAAACTGGTTGTGGAGTTTTTAGGCAAGGTGGATATAAGTTGATGTTTCTACCGGGATATCCCTATTTTAAAAATTTTAAGCGCTTTCGGGAAATTGTGGGAGTTTTTTCTAAGTATGGTTTTTCTTATCTCTTCAGCAGAGTGCGCTTTCTGGAACGCATTGGAGTGCGTTTCCTGCGAAGAGAAATCGTTGAAAACCCTCCCTGGGTTAACCTGAGATTAGCATTTGAGGAACTGGGTACCACTTTTATCAAAGCTGGACAAATACTCAGTTCCCGGGTAGACCTGCTTCCTCCCGAATACTGCCAGGAGCTTAAAAAGCTCCAGGATGAAGCGCCTGCTGTTCCTTTTGAGGAAATTAGAAAGGTGGTAGAAGAGGAACTTGGTACTTCACTTGGAAATATTTTTTCGGAATTTGATCCTCATCCTTTGGCGTCTGCTTCCATAGCTCAGGTACACAGAGCAGTGTTGAAAAAAAGTGGAGAAAAAGTAGCTGTAAAGATCCAGAAGCCGGGAGTTAAGGAGATGGTAATAGCAGACCTTGAGATTTTAAGTTATCTGGCTCGTTTTGGGGAGCACCTGCATGGTATGGTAGAGTCCATCAGCTTTTCTGAGCTGGTTGCTGAGTTTCGCAAGGGGTTGCTAAAGGAGATTGATTTTACTTTTGAAGCTGTTAACGCTCGTAAAATGCGGGACAATTTTCTGGATTTTGAAGGTGTTTATATCCCTCGTATTTTTCCAGAACTCACTACTTCGCGAGTAATGGTTATGGAACTCATTGAAGGAGTGCCACTTTCTAAAATGCTTAAAGAAGGCAACCTCAATACAGAGGCCAGCAAGATGCTTGCTGAGATAGGAGCTAAGGCCATTTTCAAGATGATTTTCGAAGACGGCTTTTTCCATGGCGACCCCCATCCGGGTAATTTGATGTTTAGAAAAGAAACCCGGGAGCTTGTCTATCTGGATTTTGGAATGGTTGGTGCAATAGATAGTGAAACTCGCAGAAATATTGTTCTGCTTCTTCAGGCAGCGCTTGAGAAGAATGCTGCGCGCATGATTCGTTTGCTCGAGGAAGAATTTATGGAGAGTCCTATTGAGTCATCACTTTCTTTGCGTTTTGAATTGAACGAGATTCTGGAACATTATGTTGCTGCGAATCTGCGAGAGATAAATCTAAAGTCTCTTTTCTTTGATTTTTTTCATCTACTTCGCAAGTATCAGCTCCGTTTTCCAGCCAGTTTGGTGTCTTTATTGAGGGCGCTTGTGGTGGCTGAAGGAACGGGCAGAGAACTGGATCCCGATTTTTCCCTGGCTCCTTACCTTTCGGAATATCTCAAAAAAGTTTTGGTCCGCTGGCTAAGCCCGGAACGCATTAAGCGGGATCTGCTTGATTATTTGCTGGAGTGGGATAGTTTGCTCAGGAATTTTCCAGAAAATACGCGGGAAATTTTCTCACAGCTCTCTTCGGGAAAATTCACTCTGCGTCTTAAGAGCAAGGAGATTGAAGAAACCAATCGTCGGCTCGAGACGGTTAGCACACGTCTTTCTCTAAGCATTGTTCTGGGGTCTCTTTTAATAGGTTCTTCGCTGGTTTATATCAATTTTCCTAAGGTGCGTTTTCTAAGTGTTCTGGGCATTCTTGGTTATGCTGTGGCTGCCTTTTTGGGTATTGTTTTGATCTTTGAGATGCTACGCCATCACTGACTATTCCAGCTTCACCGCTGTGCCATAAGCTATTATCTCCGCAGCACCACTCATGACCATGCTGGTTGCAAAGCGCACTCCCAGTACAGCATCGGCACCTAAAGCGCGAGCTTCTTCGAGCATTCTCTCTACAGCAAGCTGCCTGGCCTTGCTCATCATTTCAGTGTATTCTTTGATTTCACCGCCTACTAAAGTACGAAGAGCCGCCATAATATCTTTACCCAGCCACCTGGCCCGGACAGTGTTTCCCTGCACGATACCCAGTATTTCTTTTATTTTTTTACCTGGTATCTCGGGGAGAGTCGAAGTAATCATGTATTTTCTTCCCTTTCTTGGTGATCAGAAAACTGCCCCATTGGATGGTTTTTTGATGAAACTCTCCAGTAAAACATCCTTAAAAATACTTAATCTACATGCAATTAATTTCTTAAAAAAAAACGGTCAAACTCGCTCCCTCTTCTAAGGGAGAACAATAAGCTTGGTAATTTCTTCAATAGAAGTTTCTTCCTTTTTGAAATCGCCGACTTTCTCACCATGGCTCAATACCACGATTCGGTCGGCTACTGGATAAACATGGTAGAGGTTGTGCGATATAAATATGCTTGATATTCCTTGATTTTTTAACTCCTTTATGAATTCCAGCACTTTTTGAGATTCTTTAACTGAGAGGTTGTTTGTAGGTTCGTCAAGTATGACCAGCTTAGATTTGAAATACATGGCCCTGGCAATTGCCACACCCTGGCGTTGTCCTCCCGAAAGCTCTTCGACCAGAGCATGGGGTGAACGCAAACGGAGATCTACTCCTTCCAGAGCTCGCATGGATTCTCTCTCCATAAGGGGAATATCCATGAACCTTATCGTACCCAACTTGCGCTTGACAGGCTCTCTGCCCATAAAAATGTTTCTCATGACGCTCATTTTGGGAACCATCGCTGCTTCCTGGTAAATAGTTTCTATGCCCAGAGCGCGAGCTTCGCGAGGGGAAGCGAAGTGGCATTCCTTGCCTTCGAAGAAGATCTTGCCTTCATCTGGAGGGAAGAAGCCGGAAAGAATTTTTATCAAGGTCGATTTACCAGCGCCGTTGTCTCCAAGAAGACCGACTATTTCGCTATAGCCAACGTGAAAATCTACCCCTTTTAGGGCGCAAACTCCACCAAACCATTTATGAATGTTTATCATTTCCACCAAATAGCTGTTATGTGGCATTTGCTAACACCTCATTTTCTTTGCTTTTTCACGAACAAAAGTATTTAGTATGACCGCCAGTATTGTGGCCAGTCCTATGAAAACCCGAAACCAATAGCTGGGAGCTCGAGCCATTATTAGTCCGTTGTCGATTATGCGAATTAGGAAAGAACCAATGGTTGTTCCAATAACTGTGCCTACGCCACCGCTCAGTGCGGTTCCTCCAATGACGGTGGCTGCAATTGCTTCCATTTCTAAACCGCTACCCATTGAAGGTAGGGTGGTTTCCAGGCGGAAAGATTGGATGATGCCGGCAAAACCTGCTAAGAAAGAGCAAAGCATAAAGTTTGCCAGTTTTACCCATTCGGTATTAATGCCCATAGCCCTGGCAGCTACTCTGTTTCCTCCCGTGGCAAACATCCAGTTTCCAAAATCAGTTCTTTCAAGCACGATCCAGAGCAATGCAATAATCAAAACATACCAAAGGATAGATACTCTGAAAATACCTAATTTTCCAACCAAAAAAGCCGTGGAAAGCTGAGTTGGGAAGGGAGGAGGCCATCCTCCACTGATGAGCAAGACTGCTCCTCGCCAGATAAGCATTGCGCCGAGAGTAGTGATAAAAGAGGGTATGCCGAAACTTAAAGTTACTAAACCGTTGATTGCGCCAAGAGCAACAGCAACCAGCAAGGCTCCTATAAAAGCTAAGGTGGGAGGTAATCCCCAGCTAATGAATAAAACCAGCATTATCGGACAAAAAGCGAAAACCGAGCCTACAGATAAATCAAATTCCCCAGTAATCATTAACATGGTTACTCCAAGTGCTACGATACCAAGCTCAGGTATGATTTCAAGAATCACTCCGATATTCTCACGACTCAGAAAAAGGGGTGCGAGGCTAAAGAAAACTAAAATTACTACTACCAGCATGATCAAGCTGCTTATTTCTCGAAGAAGCATGATGCGCTTCAGGGAAGCCCAAAAACCACCGTTCATTTTGCAGACGCTCCTTTTTATTTGTTGCTCGGAAGATATTGTGTTTGGGGGAAAGGTTGACCTTTCCCCCAACATAGGTTACTTTCTAACGCACTCTTTCTTTGGACAGCTCAATAACCTTGTCTACATTGGAAGCGTCGACTACTGCATTCCCAGTATTGACGTCCCAGGCGCTGAAAGCGAATTCTTTCATGAGGTAAAGCTGGACTATGGGTAGATAGCCCTGAAGATAGGGTTGCTGGTCAATGGTAAGTTTGATATATCCTGACTTAATTTCCTCAAGCACTTCGGGTATCAGGTCAAAACCACCAATCAGTAGCTCACCAGGTTTATAGCCTAAATTGCGAGCAGCTTTGGCAGCAGGGGCGTGATTGAATTCTACACATATAACTCCCTTAGTCTCGGGATGAGACTGCAGGTAGGCCTGAATTCTGGATTGGGCAACATCCATTTGCATGGTGGTATCAAGGCGTTCATAGGTATAGCCAACTTCGTCGAGATATTGGGTAATGCCTTTAGCTCTTTGCTCTGCCCATACCAGACCCGGTCCACCCACGCTGATGAGGAAGTGGAATTTCTGATCTTTGGGTAAGCCCTCGGTCACTCTCTGAGCCAGGAAATATCCTGCCTGCACCAGGTCCTGGCCGATGTAGGCCAACCTTGCGTTTCCTTTAGCCCCTTCAGGGTCGTCGGTGTTGGAGCAGATTACTGGTATACCCATATCTATGGCTTGTTGGATTACTTCATCGAACATTGTTGGGTGGGGTATGGTGGTGATTATGCCGTCTGGTTTTTCGGCCAATGCAGCCTTAAACTGGCTAAGCTGGGCAGCCAGATCACCCTCGGTTTTGGGTCTCAGAAATACAAAATCTACATCAAGCAATTTTGCAGCGTCACTTGCACCTCTGTAAACAGCAGCCCAGAAAGGATTTTCTTCTCCGCCATGGGAAATAAAAGTGAAGCGATATTTTGCTGCATAAGAAACTCCACTTGCCAAGAAAATGGCTAACAAAACAATCGTAATCACAAAAAGTGCAGATTTCTTCATCCTTTTCCTTACCTCCTTTTTTGATTTTGCTATAGAAAGTTTTTGAAAGAAGCTCTTAGTGCTGCTTGCTTAAAAACCTTACCAGCTAAAAACTTTCACCTCCTTTACGATGCAAGTTTCCAGCATTGACGCACGGAGTGCGTTACTGTGATTATTATATAGTTATAATACCCTATTTTTTAAATCTTTTCGAAAAAGAAAAAATACTTTTTACTTTCGATTCTTTTAGTCAAAGCAGAAGGGAGGCCGAGAACACTTTTGACCATGCTTTTGCGAGAAACCAAAAATTACAAGCTTTACCACTTGAAAATCGCTGAAGTACCAGCTTTGCTTTTAAGGCCTGCTGCTCCACCTCCTTATCCAGCTATTTTGTTTCTTCACTATTATCGAGGAAGCAAGGATAATCTCAGGTTGCTGGCTAACGAAATTGGTAAGGCAGGTTTTTTGGCTCTGGCAATCGACATGGAGTATCACGGCGAAAGAGTTCAGAAAGGGAAAGACATTTTTTCTGCCGATCTCTGTGATGATCGGTTGGCTTTTGAAAGGACTATACAGGATAGTCTGAGCGTCCTTGCGTATCTGGAAAATCATCCTCAAGTGCAAGAAGGCCAGATTTTCCTGTGGGGAGTCAGTCTGGGTAGTATTATAGGCACTCTGGTAGCTGGTAAGTATCAGCGGTTTAGGGGAGTTTTCCTGGTGGTCGGTGGAGGAAATCTGCATATGCTTCTCCAAGAGAGCATGCTGGATTCCCTTGTTGAACTACGTTATCATCTTGCAAAGCAGAGAGTGACTGCTCATAAAGCGCTTCAGGGTTGGGAAGACCTGGACCCCCTTTACTACGTACACTCTGCAAGCTGGCATATGCCTCTTTTTATGTATAATGCGAGTAAAGACGATATTGTGCCGCCCCTTTGCGCACTGGAGTTGTTTGAATCTGCTACTGCGTTTAAGGAAATTCGCTGGTTTCCGACTGGTCATGGTTTGCTTTTTGAGCGAAGCTTTGGAGTGTCGCAGGTGATTCTTGGGAAAATGAAGAAATTGCTTCAGTAGAATCTTTGAAAAAAGCCCATAAAAACACCTATGGGAGGGTTGCCCTGTGGGGTAGGCAACCCTCCCATAGGTGCAAGGAGGGGATTTTCACTATTCAGATTTTTCAACTGAGCATTAAGCATTATATTTGGAATTCTGAAATTGTCAAGGGTAGTTTCAAAAAAATTTATAAATTTTTTGGGGAAGCTCACTGCAAGGCTTTTTAGTTAAAACTTTTTTATGGGAATTGGCCTTGTTGCACCATAACTTCATTCCCCAATGATTTTCACGAGCACCCTTTTCCTGCGCATACCGTCGAATTCCCCATAAAAAACTTGTTCCCAAGGACCAAGGTCTAACCTGCCGTCAGTTACGGCTATAACCACCTCTCTGCCCATTATAGTTCTTTTGAGGTGTGCATCTGCATTATTTTCGCCAACGTTATGTCGATATTGATGATAGGGCTTTTCTGGGGCTAACTTTTCAAGCCAGTGTTCAAAATCTTCATGGAGCCCTTCTTCGTCATCGTTTATGAAAACGCTGGCCGTTATGTGCATGGCGTTACAGAGCAAAAGTCCTTCTTGAATGCCACTTTCGCGCAAGCACTCTTCAAGCAAGGGGGTAATGTTGATGAACTCTCTTCTTTTCCGAGTACAGAACCACAATTCCTTTCGATAGCTTCGCACAGCTCGCCCTCCATTTTTTATCAAAAGTATATCAGAACTGGTTAGGTTTTGGGTCAAAAATTGCTCAAGGAGTGGAGTAGTTTGAGTTGGCCAGTTGTTTTTAAGTTACATCAAATACCCCTGATAGAAGGGAAAAATTTGAATGGTAGGGGTTTTGTTGATGGTTTGCAGCTGGTTGCTTTTGATAATGGGAGTTATGGAAGTTATCACCGGTGTTAATCTGAGTACTGAGTCTGCCTGACGCGCTCTTTTGAGGGTCATTCTGGGAATACTGGGTATCTGGGCAAGCATGGTTAAAAAAACAAGCTACCTGAACGCTTCCGCTTTGGGTGTATTAATTGCTGATGCAGGGTTAACCCTGCATCAGCAATTAATAGATGCTTTCTTTGGCTGCTGAATTTGTCAGCTTTACCTCCAGAAAGTGGTATTTATCTTCTTTTCTAACTTTTCCGAATTCAACCTGAAGAGGTTCCTGGTAAAGAGGTCCATCAACTACTAAGGTATGAAACTCTCCGCCTTCAGCACAAGGATCAATTCCTCTTTTGCTGAGTTCTTCTATGATCTCGATAGTGTAAAGCTTTCCCAAAAACTCTGGAGACAGGAAATGGTCATCTACCACTATTATGTAGGCTTTGAAACCCTCTTTGACTATCATTCTGGCGATTTCCTGGTGGTCTTTTTTCCAAAGGGGGAGAAAGGGTTCTATGCCTTCGCTGTGACAGACTCTTTCCACCCATTCCCGGTGCTCTTCAAGGTCTATATCGCCGAACACACCGTGTGTTATTCCTCTCTGGCGTAGCTCTCTTAACACCTGACAATAGTTCTCTTCATAGTTTTCCCAGGAAGTTCCCCGTTGTATCAGTTGCAAATTCATTTTTTCCGCCTGTTTTTGAATCACCGAAGAGTGGAGATGATGGGAGCGGGAGATTTCACCGTTGGGGTGAGTCATATTCAGGAGATATTCCACACTAAACCCGGCCTTTTTGGCCAGGAAAATACTCAGGTGACAGTCCTTTCCACCGCTGAAGGAAGCGAATGTGCAGTTTGGCAAGCTGATTCCTCCTTTAATGATTAGAATTTTGCGAATAAGATAGAAATTTCCTGGTTAGATTTTAGGAGGAGATGATGTTCTTTGCAAATTGTAGCTATACTGGGTAGTCCCCGAAGAGGTGGAAACAGCGAAGTATTGCTTCAGAGATTTTTGAGCTTTGCTCCAAAGGAAGTGCAACTGAAGCTGCTGATTCCCTCAGAACTTAATATTCGGTTTTGCAGGGGATGTCGTTTCTGCGAAGGCGTGGGTCATTGTGTACTGAAAGATGAAATGCAGGAAGTGGTTGACTTGCTCATCCGGACTCGAGTGGTGGTGGTCAGCACCCCCGTTTTCTTCTACGGAATACCTGCTTCCTTTAAAACACTGGTCGATAGGAGCCAGGTTTTGTGGGCACGCAGATATCTTCTCGAAGAACAGTTTTTACCCAAAAAGGGCTTTTTAATGGCTATTGGGGCAACTCGTGGTGAACGACTTTTCGGTGGGGTGAAGCTCACCATAAAATACTTTTTTGATGCTTTTGGTTGTTCTCTGAATAGCGAGCTTTTCTTTAGAGGTTTCGATAAAAAAGGAAGCGTTGCTTCCTGTAAACATTGCCTGGAAAAAGTGGATAACGCAGCCCGGAGCTTTTTTAATTCAGTCAGTTCAGAAATGTAGAAAAGCCTGGGCAATCTTAAAGTAGATAAAAATTCCAATAACGTCGACCAGGGTAGTGATAACTGGAGTAGCTGATATTGCAGGGTCCATTTTGAGTTTTTTAAAGAATACAGGGAGAAAGATGCCTACCAGGTTGGACACAAAAACGATGCTGAACACAGCCGCACCTACCACGATTCCTATTGTCAGGCTTTCTTTAAGAAATACGACCCGTAGCATAGCTATAAAGCTTAGCAGAATGCCCAGTATCCCGCCTATCAGCGTTTCGGAAAGAACGATTTTCCATATATTGCGTTTTTCGATTTCACCAACCGCTATACCCCGCACCATTACCGTGGTGGATTGACTGCCTACGTTGCCCCCAGTATCGGTGAGCATGGGCACAAAGAAAGAGAGAGCAACGATAGCTTGGATTACTTCCGAGAATCCCTGCATTACGAAACTGGTCATGGTGCCCCCGATTAACAGTACAGCGAGCCAGATAAAGCGGTTTTTGACTCTCTTCCACAGAGGAGCGTGCAAATATTCGTCTTCGGTTGTTCTGATTGCTGCCAGGCGATGAATGTCCTCAGTGGCCTCTTCTTCTATGATGTCTATAGCATCGTCAACGGTTATCACACCCACCAGGCGTTTTTCCGAATCCACCGCTGGTACTGCCAGAAGGTCGTACTTTTGAATGATTTGAGCAGCTTTTTCCTGGTCGTCATGAGTAAAGACATAGACTATGTCTTTTTTCATAATGTCTCTGATAACTGTTTCGGGCTTGGCAAGTACCAGCTCTCTCAGGGTAACTCTTCCCAAAAGATGGCGCTCGGCGTCAATAACGTAGGCAATGTAGGCCAGTTCTTCGGGAGGCGATAGCTGGCGTACTCTTTCCAGAGATTGCTCCACCGTGTAGTATTCTTTGAGGTCCACCATGTGAGGGTTCATGATACGGCCAGCGCTGTTTTCGGGGTAACCCAGCATGGTAGCTACGATGTTGCGCTGTTCCGGGTTCAGAAGGCCCAGAAACTTTTTAACGATTTTGGCAGGTAGTTCGTCGAAGAGTTCCACGCGGTCGTCCGGGGACATTTGATTAAGAATTTCAGCCACTCGTTCGTCGGTGAAACTCTGGAGAAGGTTTTCCTGTTGCTCAAAATCCAGTTGCTCAAAGACTTCTATGGCCAGGTCTTTACGCAGCAACCTGAACAGGACAACCTGTTTCTGACTGTCCAAAAAGGACATTAATTCAGCAATGTCTGCGGGATGGAGAACATTGATTGCATTCTTCAGTTCGTTCAGGGCATTTTTTTCGAGCAGCTCTTCTATATACTCTTTGCTTATTCCGGTTTCCTGTGTGAGCTGCTTTTCCATGTTTTGCCTCCCCAGAAAAACCCAGAGTATAGTATAACATAAAGTTTTTGTTGTAAAATAGCCTTTTAAGAAGAATAGAGGGAGGATAAAAAATCTTGGTCGTTGTTTTTGAAGGCATTCTCGATGAAACCCGGAAGCAAGCGATACTTCTCGAGCTTGAAAAACGGGGGATACTGGTCCACTGGGTGGATAGTCTTCAGGGCAGCATAATGGTTTCAGAACGTGAGATTGATGTACAGACCCTTGAGGTTTACGGAAAGGTTTCCAAGGTTCTCAAGCCCAGTACTCCCTTTCAGCTTGCCCATCGCTCTTTTAATCCTGGAGGTACAGTAATTGCAGTGGGTGATGTGGAGATTGGGCGGGATACCCTTACCATTATTGCTGGGCCGTGTGCTGTGGAGTCTGAAGAACAGCTTTTCAGGATTGCTGAGGCAGTAAAATCTATGGGGGCTCACATTTTGAGAGGAGGTGCTTTCAAGCCCCGGACTTCTCCTTACAGTTTTCAGGGTTTGGGGGAGCGAGGTCTAGAAATTCTTGCCAGAGCCCGGGAAAAGTTTTCCATCCCCGTGGTTACCGAAGCGACCAGCCCAGAGAATGCTGTTCTGGTTGCCCAGTATGCTGACATCATCCAGATTGGTGCTCGCAATATGCAAAATTTTGAACTGCTTAAAAAAGCTGCTACGCTGGGCAAGCCAATTTTACTCAAACGTGGCCTTTCAGCAACCATTGAAGACTGGCTTCTGGCCGCAGAGTATATTTTGAGTCTGGGGAACTTCCGGGTAATGCTCTGCGAGCGGGGAATCCGGACCATCGAGCGCTTCACTCGCAATACCCTCGATTTGAACGCTATACCGGTAGTCAAAGACTTAAGTCATTTGCCAGTGTTTGTTGATCCCAGCCATGGTACTGGATTGAGGGAAAAGGTCATTCCTATGGCTCTTGCGGGTGTTTCCTGTGGGGCTGATGGAGTTATGGTAGAAGTTCACCATGCTCCGGAACAGGCTCTTTCTGACGGTCCTCAAAGTCTGTATCCTGAGCAGTTCAGAAGGTTGGTTAACAACCTTCAGGTAGTCAGTGTGATAGTTGGTAAGGAACTCAGTAAAGAAAAACGGAGTTCTTCTCTCTCTTCTGCTTTCGCTGCTGAGTCTTTTTCACAGTTTAGAGTGACTTTTTTGGGAGAGAAAGGCTCTTTCAGCTCTCAGGTAGCGCAAAAGGCTTTTCCAAGTGATTCTCGGTTTATTCCCTGTCACACTTTTCGGGAGGTTTTTGAAAGAGTCGCCAGTGGCGAAGCCACCCATGGGGTAGTACCAATCGAAAACACCATTACTGGCAGTATCCATGCTAACTATGATTTATTGCTGGATTTTCCCGAGATTTTTGTGGTTGGAGAACGATTCATTAAAGTGTCCCAACATCTTGGTGTTTATCCAGGTACAAAGCTCAGTGATGTCCAGTTTCTCTTTGCTCATCCTCAAGCCTTTTCGCAGTGCTCCAGGTTTCTCGAGTCTTTAAAAGGGGTAAAGATTATCGATGTCGGCAACACTGAGGAAGCGGCCAGAAAAGCTTCCGAATTTGGTAAGGGCAGTGCTTGCATTTCAAGCGAAGAAGCAATTCGCAAGCATGGCCTGGAATTTCTTGAAGAAGACATTGAAGATACACCCTGTAATTTTACTCGCTTTCTCATACTTTCGAG
>CAZMZG010000039.1:0-16606 GCA_964570785.1 uncultured Atribacterota bacterium
AGAGCTCCTGGTGAAAGAGAAGTATCGGTGTTGCAGTCCGGCAATCTGGTGGAAGGTGTTGATGCTATATTTTTTTCCGGGGGTAGCGCTTTTGGCCTCTGTGTTGGAGAAGGAGTGGTTTCTTTCCTTAGAGAAAGAGGGAAGGGTTTTCCCACCAAAGCTGGTCCAGTCCCCATTGTTTCTGGGGCGGTTATTTATGACCTTGAGGTTTCAGAAGGGGTAGTTCCTACCGCAGAGTGGGGCTACCTGGCTGCTCAAAGAGCTTCTTTTCCGCCACAGGAGGGCAGTGTGGGAGCTGGTGCCGGAGCCACGGTCGGCAAGGCTCTGGGTATGAGTTACGCTATGAAAGGCGGTTTTGGCTGGTCAAGGGTTAAGGCAGGAGAGGGGTATGTTGATAGTTTTGTGGTTTGTAATGCTCTTGGTGACGTATATGACCCCTTTGAAGGAAGGCTTTTAGCCGGGGTGCGTGGTTTAAGTGGGAAGCCAGTAGGCTTTTTTGGTGCCTCAGGTGATTTTTCAAGTTCACCCTTCAACACCACTTTACTTTTGCTTTTTTTCTCTTTTGAGCTTTCCCGGGAGGAACTGGAGGCTCTCTCCAGAGTGGTTCACTCCGCCCTTGCAGTTTGTGTGCGTCCTCTGGCTACTCTCTATGACGGTGACCTGGTCTTTTTGGTAGCTGGCAAGGAAAGCAAAAAAGCGGGCTATCTTGAAATTGTGAGGGCCGTTTATGAGAGTGTGAGCAAGGCTACGGTTAACGCTGTATGTAGGGCCAAAGGAATTCGAGGTGTACCCGCATACAGTGATATAATGTTTTAAACAAAAACGCCGACCCTCAGATGGCGGCGATGGAGGTGATTTTTCATGTCCCGTCCGGTATCCAGGAGAACTGGAGCGGGAGTTAATTCCAGGTTACCTCTGCGTAAGATCCTCTTAGCTGGTATCCTGGGAGCCATTTCGGCTATTCTGGGTTTGACTCCCCTGGGTCTGATTCCCGTTCCCAATCTTTCTGGCTATGCAACAGTAATGCACATTCCGGCGATTATTGGGGGCCTTCTGGGTGGTCCTTTGGTAGGAGCTATGGTAGGGTTGGTCCTGGGCTTTTTTACGATGCACCTTTTTCTGGGCAATCTGGTGGCCTGCTTTGTTCCCCGTTTGTTGATTGGAGTGGTTGCCTACTACGTTTTTACGTTGCTGGGTAGAAACAGATATGCTATTCTGGTAGCAGCCCTGGCTGGCACCTTTACCAACACGGCTGGTGTCCTGGGGTTGATGGTGCTGATGAAATACTTTACCTGGCAGCAGGTTTTACCCGTTTTTGCTCTGAATGGTTCTTTAGAACTTTTGATTTCAGCGGTAATTGTTTACCCGATAGTGCGCGTTTTGCAGAAGGTGGTTTGATTCCTTATGCTCCTTTGTATTGACGTGGGTAACACGCATACCAACTTTGGGGTTTTCAAAAAGGGAAGGCTTTTGTGCTCTTTTCGGGTTTCTACTTCCATCCGGAGAACTGAGGACGAGTGGTATCTTCTCTTTTTGAACCTTTTAAGAGGTGGCGGAGTAGAATTGGATGAGGTCAAGCGGGTGGCTATTTCCTGCGTGGTACCCCCGGTTCTGAATACTCTGGATTTGCTTTTTGGCAAAAGGAATGGGTTGATGGTTTTAAAAGTTGGTCCAGGAATCAAGACGGGCCTGGCTATAAAAGCTGAAGCACGAGAAGTGGGCGCAGACAGGGTGGTTAACGCTGTGGCCGCTTCTCACCTTTATGGTGGAGACCTGATTGTGATCGATTTCGGGACGGCTACCACTTTCTGTGCGATAACCAGTAAGAGGGAGTATCTGGGTGGGGCTATAGCACCGGGAATTGGCATGGCCTGTGAAGCCCTTTACGAAAAAACGGCCAAGCTTCCCAAGGTAGACATCGAAGTTCCCGAACATTGCATTGGCAGAAATACTGTTGAGGCGATGCATGCGGGGATATTTTTCGGTTACATTGGCCTAAGCAGAGAAATCATCAAGCGCATGAAAGAAGAATTTTCGCAAGAAGCCCAGGTGATAGCCACTGGTGGTTGGGGTATTTTTTTGCATCGCTACTGCGACTTTGTGGACGTTTTTAATCCGGTATTGACCCTTGAGGGGTTGAGGATTATCGATGAACTCAATGCTTGAGCATATAAATCCTCGCGAAACGTTACTTTTGGGAGAGGGAAGTGTAGTTAAAGGAGCGCTAAAGGACAAGGAAGCTGCTCTGATTCATGGTAAAGTGAATGGGGAAGTCAAGTGTAAATCTTTGTTGATTGCCAAGAGTGGTCAGGTTAGGGGCAAAATAGAGGTCGATCATCTGGAACTTTGGGGAGAGGTAGATGGTAATCTAAAAGTAGGGAAGGCATATTTTTTGAAGGGCAGTGTTACCCGAGGTGTGGTGCTTGCAAGAAGTGCAGGCCTTGTTCCGGGGGCAACTTTGGAGGGTAGTCTGGTGTTTCAGGTTGTGGAGGATGAGAAAAAAGATGAAACCTAAAAGAGTGGTCAGTATTAGTCTGGGTTCTTCCCGCAGAAATCACCGGGCGGAAGTAGAGCTCTTGGGTCAGAAGGTGATTATAGAGAGAGTAGGCGTGGATGGTGATAAAGAGCGCTTCAAGCAGCTTCTAAGGGAGCTGGACGGGAAAGTAGACGCTTTTGGCTTGGGAGGCGCAGACCTGTATCTCCGGGCTGGGAAATACCGTTATCTGGTGAAGGATGTTGCCCGACTGGTGGAAGGAGCCCGCAAAACACCTATTGTCGATGGTGGTGAATTGAAAAGTATTTGGGAGCGCGAAATACCCCTCCTTTTGCAAAAGGAGGGAGTAGTGGACTGGAAAGGCAAAGTCGCCCTTATCATGAGCGGTATGGACCGCTATGGGCTTGCTGAGGGCCTTTATCTTGCAGGTTGTTCTTTGCTTATTGGGGACATGCCTTTTGCTTTGGGCATTCCCATCGCTTTGCGCAGGTTATGGACCCTTCGTTTTCTCTCTGTTTTGATGATGCCGGTTTTGAGGCGCCTGCCTATAGATATTCTTTATCCTACGGGGAAAAAGCAGGAAGAGCGCACTCCTCGCTTCCCTTTCTATTTTGAGCGTTCCCATGTTATTGGGGGAGATTTTCTTTATATCCGACGTTTTGCTCCTCCTAAGCTACCCGGGAAGATAATCATTACCAACACGGTGACTGCAGAAGACCTCGAGGAGCTGCGTGATATGGGAGTGCACTTTTTAATAACCACCACTCCCGAAATTCAGGGTAGATCTTTTGGCACTAACGTTTTGCAAGCGGTTTTTGTGGCCTTACTGGAACGAAGCCCCGAAGAAATTACTCCCGAAGATTATCTTTCCCTTATGCGCAAGGTGGGATTTAAACCCCGTGTGGTGGTGCTCAACAAAATTGAGGGTAAGCCTTTTTGAGGAGGCGATGGTGATGGAATGGCTTAAGCAATGCAGTGAGGAAGATAAAAAGCGTTTTGTGGAGGAAACCGTCGAAAAGTATGCCAAATTCATTAACCCTGGTTTGGTGCGCCTTTTTAAGTTTGCTAACTTTAATACCGTGGAGTGGAAAGGAAAAGGCGCCAAAGTATGGGACGTTTTTGGCAACGAATATATTGACTGCATAGGTGGGTTTGGAGTTTTCAACGTGGGTCGCAATCACCCCCGGGTGGTTGAGGCTGTTAAAAAGCAACTTGATCTTCTTCCTCTCTCCACCCGCACTCTTTTCAACCGTCAGCAGGCTGATCTTGCTGAGATGCTTGCGCAAATTACCCCGGGAGAGCTTCAGTATTCCTTCTTCTGCAATAGTGGCGCCGAAGCAGTGGAGGGAGCGATCAAGCTGGCGCGCTTTTACACGGGGCGAAAAAAGCTGGTCTCGACCCTGGGCGGTTTCCATGGTAAGACCATGGGGGCGCTGAGTGTTTCTGGTCGTGAGGTTTACAAAAAACCCTTTGAACCGCTTCTGCCGGAGACCTATCAGGTTCCCTTTGGTGACGTGGAAGCCATGTCCCGGGTTGTTGACGAACAAACGGCTGCAGTGGTTCTTGAGCCTGTCCAGGGAGAGGGAGGAATTATTCTCCCCCCACCTAATTACCTTTCTGAAGTGCGGAGAATTTGTGACGCGAAAGGAGCTTTGCTTATTCTGGATGAAGTGCAGACCGGTTTGGGCAGAACAGGTGCCATGTTTGCTTGCGAACATTATGGAGTGGTTCCGGACATTCTCACTCTTGCTAAGGGGTTGGGAGGAGGCATTCTTCCCCTGGGGGCCTTTATGAGCACTGCCCGGATCTGGTCGGTTTTTGAAGACAATCCCTTCATTCACAGCTCAACTCTGGGTAGCAATCCTTTGAGTTGTGCAGCGGGAATTGAGACACTTAAAGTTTTGCAGGAAGAAGAAATCCCTCAAAAAACTGCTCAAAAAGGAGATTACGTGCTTTCTGCTCTTCGGGGTTTGGCCAGTCAGTTTGAAACAATGATTAAGGAAGTGCGGGGAAAGGGGTTACTTATTGGAGTTGAATTTTTCGACTCCGACGTGGCTTCACTCCTCGCTATGGAAATGGCGCAGCGCAGGGTGCTGGTTGCCTATACTCTGAATAATCCCAGGGTTATCCGCCTGGAACCGCCTCTGGTAATCGAGAAGGAAGAGCTGGATCTGGTTCTGGAGGCCTTTGAGGACTCGCTGAGAAGTGTTCAGAAAATCCTGGAAGAAATAGGGGGGTGAAGACAATGGCCAAGGTGCATGGTGAGATAATTATCAAAGGGAAGCCAGAAGATGTTTACCAGAAAGCTAAGGATATTGAGCGGCTGGCCAGCTTTCTGCCAGACCTTAAAGAGGTTAAGATTTTGAAGCAGGAAGGTAGCGAGGTGGAGAGTTTCTGGAAGGGAGAATTTCAGGGTAGAGAAGTGAAGTGGACCGAGAAAGACATCTGGGATGATGCGGCCCGAGAATGCCGTTTTTACGCAACAGGTGGCGACTTTAAAAAGTATGAAGGAGTATGGCGTTTTGCAGAGCAGGGACAGGAAGAGACTCGGGTAGAGCTTGAAATTGAGTATGACCTGGGTCTTCCTCTGGTAGGGGCTTTGATAAGTGCTTTTCTTAAAAAGAAAATGCAGGAAAACCTGCAGGCTATGCTGGAGGCTCTCAAGAAATCCTGTGAAGGATAAATCAATGTGAGCTGGTGATAAAAATGTCCAAGGACCGTTTTGCTTTTATCATTCATGCTATGTCTGCTCAGGATATTAAGGACCATTTCAAACCCCTGAAGATTCTTCCCTCCAGAGCGGTGGAGTTTCTGGCTTCGAGAGTTAAACCTTTCATCTTATCTGAAGTCCGTGGGGTGCGTTCCCAGGCTACTGGCAAGGAAATAGAGGGCTATTTTGTGGGGCTACCCATGACTCCTCGAGTACTTCTCGAGTACCCTTTCTCTTTTGTAGCTCGTAAAATACGCGAGTGTGGTTTTCTGGCCCAGGAAAAGGGAGCCAAAATAATTGGTTTGGGAGCTTTCACTTCAGTGGCCGGAGACGGAGGAATAACCATTAAAAAGGGATTGGATATTGCGGTTACCACTGGTAACAGCTATACAGTAGCTACGGCTATTGAAGCCCTTAAAATAGCAGCGTCCAAAATGAGTCTTGACCTGGATGAAGAGGAAATTGCTATAGTGGGGGCAACCGGTTCCATCGGAAGAGCCTGTGCTCTCATTCTTGCTGAGGAAGGTAAAAGACTGCGTTTGGTAGGACGAGATCCTGACAAAGTGAGTGCTGTCCAGAGAGAGATAGAAGAAAAGCTGGGAGTTAAAGTTCCTGGTTTTGTAGATGTGGAGGAAGGTATTAAAGGTTCGCGGGCAATTCTCACCGTGACTTCAGCCATCGGGGGCATCATCCGGGCTGATTGGATTGCCCGGGGAGCAGTGATTTGCGATGTGGCCCGTCCTCGCAACGTAGCCCATGAAGTGGCTAAGCAGAGGAAGGACGTTCTGGTTATCGAAGGTGGGGTAGTGGACGTTCCTGGAGAACCCGATTTTGGGATGGATTTTGGCTATCCACCTGGCAAGGCCTATGCATGTATGGCGGAAACCATGATTTTAACCCTGGAGGGACGCTTTGAGGACTATACTCTGGGTAAGGAGGTGGAGGTTGAGAAAGTAAAAGAAATCACCCGTCTTGCTGAGAAACACGGCTTTAAAGTCTCGGGGTTGCGCAGTTTTGGCCGGGAAATAAGCGATCAGGAAATAGCCTTGATCAGGGAAGAAGCTTTGAGAAAGAATTAACGATTCTTTGGAGGAGGGTAAAGATGGGCACTTTTTTAAGGATCGTGGGTATCATAGTTATGATTTTTGGAATAGCAGTGGCGGTTTTTTCAATACTGGGCCTGGGGAGTTTTATACAATTTTTCCAGTCTTCTTCCTCGGAATTTGCTCCTTTCGAGGGGGAGGAATTTCCTCCTATGCAGGAAATGAGGCCCTGGATGTGGATGGGAGGGGCGGTAGGTGCTGCTCTGGCTGGCTTTGGCACCTTTGTCGGGGGTGCAGCGCTTTTTTGTCTGGGGAGCATATACAACGAAGTCAGAAAACTGCGTGGATAGAAAGGAGTGGAAAACATGTCGAAAAAGGTAGTCATTATAGGTGGTGTGGCGGCTGGTCCTAAGGTTGCTGCAAAATTGAAAAGGTTGGACCCGGAAGCCGAAGTAGTGATTCTGGAAAAAGGGAAGTTTCTCTCTTATGCAGGCTGCGGGCTTCCCTATTATATCGGTGGTGATATCAAAGAGCAGAAAGAGTTAATGGAAACTCCAATTGGGGTGATGCGAGATCCTGAGTATTTCGAAAAGATGAAAGGTGTTAAGGTTTACAATCGCACTGAAGCTTTACGTATAGACCGCAAGAAGAAAAAAGTAGAAGCCCGTCGTATAGACACCGGGGAAGTATTTTCTCTTGCTTATGATTACCTGGTTCTGGCTACTGGTGCCGAGGTGGCAATTCCTCCCATTAGGGCTGTGGATCTGGAGAACCCGGATACCGAGCTGAGACTCTTGGATCTCGGCCATGTTTACACTCTGCATGGCATTGAGGATGCCGAGGCGATCCGCTGGACCATTCGGGAAAGGCTGGCCAAAAAAGCAGTGATCATAGGTGGTGGGCTGATTGGAATGGAAATGACTGAAAGCCTGGTAAAAAGCGGGCTGGAAGTTACCATAGTCGAAGTTCTTCCCGAGATATTGCCCATTCTGGATGAGGATATGGGTATTCTGGTGCGCCGCTATTGCCAGGAGAGGGGCGTTACTGTAAAAGTGGGAGAGCGAGTGGAGAGAGTAGAGGGAAGAGGTGGAACAGTAAAGAAAGTGGTTACCGATAGAGGTTCCTATGAGGCTGATTTGGTCATCCTGGCCACAGGCTTTCGGCCCAACGTGGGTTTAGCTCGCAAGGCGGGTCTTGAAATTGGCCCCAATGGTGGAATAAAGGTGGATATGTTTATGCGCACCAGCGATCCTTTTATTTTTGCCTGTGGAGATTGCGTGGAGGTTGAGAACCTGGTTTGTGGGAAGAGCACTTACATGCCCATGGGCTCCCTTGCTAACAAGCAGGGAAGAGTAGTGGCAATCAACATAGCCGGGGGTTCGGAAGCTTTCCGAGGAGCTGTCAACTCGGTAATCTTTAAGCTCTTTGATTACACCATTGCCCGCTGTGGCCTTGGGGTGCGTCAGGCAAAAGAAATGGGGTATGAGGTTGAATATGCACTGGTTCCAGCTCCAGATCGAGCGCATTATTTCCCGGGTGCAAAAAGGGTAATCACCAAATTGGTCGTTGACAAACAGAGTGGCAGGCTGCTTGGTGGACAATTCCTGGGAAAAGGAGAGGTTACCAAAAGCATTTATGCGGTGGCTACGGCCCTGCATTATGGAGCAACGATTGAAGAGATTTCCAACCTCGACGTTCCTTACGCTCCTCCCTATGCTTCGGCAATTGACAATATTTGTGTAGCAGCTAACGTGGTTCGCAATAAACTTGAGGGAAAGATGGTGGGCATTTCACCTCTTGAAGTGGAGCGCAAGAGAAAACGCGGTGAAGATTTTTTGCTTTTGGATGTGCGAACTCCGGCGGAGTATCAGAAAGTTCATATTCCGGGCAGTACTCTGATTCCCCTGGGCACGCTGCGTAGTAAGCTTAGTACTTTGCCTCGGAACAAGGAAATAATCGTTTTTTGTGCGGTGAGTTTGAGGGGTTATGAAGCTTCTCTGATCCTCAAGTCGGCTGGTTTCGAGAATGTGAAAGTTATGGATGGCGGCTTGGCTTGCTGGCCTTACGAGGTGGAGACCTGAAGCTCAAGGGTATGGTAGAGGTATGAAACGGTTTATCCGGGGCAGGGTGCTCAACGTGCTGGTTGTGATGCTTTTTCTGGTGGTTACCTCTTTAGTGCTGGTCTTTCTGTTGCGTTCTGGTGGAGGATCGGGGAACGAATCGGAGGAAGAAGCTGAAACCGAGAGGACTGAAGAGGTGGCGGAGTTTGGAATCAAACTCAAGGGGATGGTGGTTAGGGGCTGGGATGGTGATTTGCTCAAGTGGTTACTAGAAGCACCTCAGGCCCAGCTTGACAAGAGCATAACCCGGATGCATTGTGAGGGAGGAGTTCTGGTTTCGGTATTTAATGACGAGGGTAATTTGCGGAGCAAGATTAGTGCTGGCGAGGCGGAACTGGATTTAGTAGGAGATGTTTTCAGTTTCAAAGACAAAGTGGAAGCCGAATCTGCTTCCGGGGATCGTCTTTTTAGTGAAGAACTGACCTATTACCCGGAGGAGGAGAAAGTGGTCTCTCAGTCCCTGGTCAAGGTGTTTTTTGACCACAATTCTATTGAGAGCAAAGGATTGGTGAGTGATATCGATTTTGAGCGCCCGGAATTCCTGGAGGTCGTTTCCGGGCGCTTTCGGATTGGTAATTAATCCTTCCTTTCAAAAAATTGCTCCACCTTTTTAAGCCAATCTCTTATAGGTATTTGCTGGGGACATTTTTCCTCGCAAACGCCGCATTCAATGCAGTTGCCTGGTCGCTCTTCTTCCTTAAGAAACCCAAAATAGGTTTTTTTCGCCTGTTCTCTTTTGTCCTCAAACTGAAAGACCTGGTTGTAAAGGCCAAAGAGAAAGGGGATGTTCACTCCCTGGGGACAGGGTACGCAGTAATGACAGGTGGTGCAGGGGATTGGTGCTTCCTTTTTGAGAATCGCTCTTGCCTCTTCTATGGCCTCCAGTTCTTCCTGAGTAAGTATGCCTGGATGAGCATTTCGGGCGATTTCAATATTTTCTTTGACCTGTTCCATAGTACTCATGCCGCTTAGGACTGTAGTTACCTCTCTTTGGTTCCACAGCCAAAGCAGAGCCCAGGCGGCAGGGCTGCGGTGAGGATTCACCTTTTGGAAACGCTCCAGGGCGAAATTGGAGAGCTTAACCAGGTTACCTCCTTTCAAGGGTTCCATGATCACTACTGCCAGCCCTCGGGAATGAGCGTAAAGCAGACCTTCCCTTCCTGCCTGGAAGTCCGCATCCAGATAGTTGTACTGAATCTGGCAGAATACCCAGGGGTAGGCATCAACTATCTTTTTAAAGGTTGGAAGGTCATCGTGAAAAGAAAAACCGAGATGGAGAATATCTCCTTTCTCCATTGCTTTCTCGGCCCAGTCCAGAACCCGATATTTAAGGACAGTTTCCCAGCGATTTTTGTCAAGAGCGTGAATCAGGTAGAAATCAATGTGGTCAGTATTGAGCTTTCTGAGCTGTTCAGCGAGGTATTTGTCTGGATCTCTTTCGGATTGGACTATCCAGATAGGCAGCTTGGTGGCAATTTTAGTTTTTTCGCGATAACCTTCCTGAAGAGCTTTGCCCACTACTATTTCGCTGTTTCCCTTGTGATAAGGGTAGGCAGTATCCACGTAGTTGACTCCCTGGTCGATGGCATAGCGGATCATGGCAATTGCTTCTTTTTCGTCAATTGATGATTCATCGTTTTTATCAAGAAGGGGAAGTCGCATAGCTCCAAAACCAAGTATGGATGCTTCAAAATCAAGCTTCCCGAATTTACGATATTGCATTTTCCGCCCTCCTTTCAGTAAACAGACTTTCTGCAGTCAACGTGTGGTCTGGATAAAAGAAAAGAGAGTGCTGGTTTAGTTTGATAAAAGTCAAATTGTCTTCGATGTCACCCCGGATATAATGAAATTTTTTCCACAGCCCCCTTAAAGAATCTCCTGAAGAAATGGGGAGTTCTTTTTCACGGAGAGATTGTAGTAAGAATCGCTGGTATTCATCCTGTTTTGCAAAGCGCCTTCCCGGGGTTATGATTTGAACGTTCCGAAGATCGGCTTTAGCATACATGGCGAAAAGAGCAGGAAATATCTTGTTTACGAACAAATTTCCTGTTCCTCCAAAAAAGATGAGGGTTTTCATTTAAAACCTCCAGAGAACCGCTCTTGCCGGTGCCCCGTCGCACCCCTTGATGTTAAGCGGGAAAGCGGATAAGAAATACATTCCACATTCTACCTTACTTAGGTTAAGTCCTTCAATGATCAGGATACCTTTGGAAAGCAAAATTTTGTGAGTAGGATGGCCAGGCTGGTTGCGCTCGATTCCCAGAGAATCAATTCCCACTCCCTTGATTTCCTTTTCCGCCAGGAATTGGGCTCCCTCCTGGGTCAGGTAAACGTAATTTTCGCGCGAGAGATCCTGAAATGAATTGTCGGTCTTGATGAGCAGGAAATGATCTTTAAGGATACAAGATCGCCAGGGAAACAGCTCTTCCTTACCAATTACCTCTTTTCCTCTTATTTCGATTAGCAAAGCAGGACCGAAAAAATTTCGCAGGGGAATCTGGTCGATGCTTTTTCCTTCTTTGAGCATGTGTAGGGGAGCATCAATATGGGTTCCAGTATGACTTTCCAGGGCGATCCGGGTTTCGTTGGCACCTTCTTCTATACTGCGAACCCTTTCGATGATTGCTTTTTTGTTGGGTTGCCCTTTGTAAGAAGGCATGTGGGGCTCGATGGGTAAAGAAATATCAATTATTTCCAAGACTGTTCCCTCCTTCACTTTGCGTAAATCATCTTTAACAGTTATGCCACCGTCTATCACCAGGTTGACTCCGGTGATGAAGGAAGCTTCCTCTGAGGAAAGAAACAGACAGGCGTAGGCTATATCTTCGGGTTTGCTCACTCTGCCTGCGGGATGTTGCAGGTGGTTTATATCTCGCAGTACTGGTTCTTTCCTGATACTCCGCTTTTTCCAATTGGAGGTTTCAATCCATCCCGGAGAAATGGCATTTACCCGAATTCTCCGTGGGGCAAGTGAAATAGCCAGGGCATGGGTTAGGGAAAGTATCCCGCCTTTTGAAGCAGAGTGAGCTTCGGTGCTGGGCTCTGACATGAGCGCCCTTGTGGAAGCAATGTTGATGATACTTACTCCCCGGGGCATCAGGGGGAGAAGATAGCGGGTTAAAAGATAGACGCTTTGCAGGTTGGTGGTAATTACTCGATTCCACTCTTCAATACCCAGTTCTCCGAGTGATTTCACTACGTTTATTCCTGCATCGTTGATTACAATATCGACCTGATTCCACGCTTCAGCAAGTCGTTTTGCGTTTTCTCCAGTTTCTGTTTCACTGGTCACATCACAGAGAAGAGGTAAGAAATTGGGGGCAAGTTCTGAGCATTCTTCTTGCAGGTCCTCGAGCGCTTCTCGATCTATGTCCCATGGAGAGGCCAGAGCTCCCTGTTCGGCAAATATCTTGCTTATCGCTCGACCAATGCCCTGGGCTTCTCCGCTGACTACCACTTTCTTGCCTGCAGGAGAAAACACGTTTTAGCCTCCGTTTCTTACAAGGTTAGTTGGTTTACAATTAAAGTATAGCGGAGTTAACGCAAATGGCCAAATTCAGTTTTCCCTGCAGCTATCTTTTGCTGGTCAGGTTCAATGAGGATGCACAAATAAGGGTTGGGGCGCTGGGTAAAGTTTCTTTGCCAGAGGGATGGTACATTTATGCGGGCAGGGCCAGAAAAGGCATTTATCAGCGGCTCAGAAGACATCTTGGAAGGAAGAAAAAATGTTTCTGGCACATTGATTATCTGCTTGAGGTAGGGGAAGTCCGGGGAATTGCGGTGTTTAAAGGCGAAATTGAATGTGAGCTGGTTCAGACTCTTTGCAAAGCTGGTGTTTGTTCGCTTCTTAAGCCGGGTTTGGGTTCTTCTGATTGCCGGTGCAAGGCACATTTTTTAAAGATTGAAGAGCAAATTGTTTTTTCCTGGTCCGATATAGGAAATTTTCTGAGGAGGAAAGGCTTACCAGTAGAGAAAGTGATTATTTGTTTTTCGGAGAATGGTCCTCTAAAGGGGTTTGAAATAGAAGCTCTTGCATCATCTGGGCATTGCGTACCGCATGGTCCCGGAAACAGTTGTTAAACATTACAAAAATTCTTTCAGGGTTTGAGCTTTTCGATTTTTCCCGAATAACCCTGCTCCAGGCAGATAATTCTTCTCTGGTATAGAGATAATCAAATTTTTCCCATACAGTGGCGTTTTTCTTTTGCCAGCTGGCCCTGTTTCGTCCGTGGAAGCGCACCACGATAGTTTGGGAGGTGGCCTCAAGCACTGGAGGTACTGTCCAGGGAAGCTGGGGTTCATCTACCGCTACATAACTCATCTGGTTTTTGCGCAAGAAGGAGAAGGTATGCAGTGCTTCTTCTTTACTTTTAAGCCAGCTTCGGTTGCGAAATTCTATGGCCAGAGGAAACTGGGAGAACCTCTCACGAAGACTCAGGAGGTATTCCAGGTTTTCCCTGCTTTTGGTAAACCAGGGCGGAAACTGGAAGAGAAGGTAACCCAGTTTTTCCGCTTCGAGCATTGGAAAGAGAAGAGAGGAAAAATAATGTACAATTTCTTTTTGAAGTTCTGGGGAACATTCCTGCCAGAAGACAACATCCTTGTTTTTTAGTTTTTCCGGTAAAGTTTCCTGTAGGTAAAAGGGTAGTGCTTTCCAGGGTGTCTGGTGGGTGGTAAAAAGAGAAAAAGCTTTGATTCCAAACAAAAAGTCCTGGGGAGTCCGCTCTACCCAGTTTTGGATATTACGCTGTGAGGGCAAAGCATAAAATATTGAGTCTATTTCTACAGCGTTAAAACAACTTGCGTAGTAGCGCAGACGTTGTTCACTGTTTTTTGCTTCTTTGGGATAGAAGCCACTCCCAAGAAGTGTTTTATCTGTCCAGGAGCAGGTGCCAATAAAGTAAGCGTTTTTCATGATCATGGTCTAATTTAAAAAGAAAAAGGTTTGATGTCAAGAATTACTAATTGAAAGCTGTAGGTTGGGATTTTGCCCAAGCATCGTTCGGAGGGTTAAGGTTCAGAAAGGTTCTCTTTACTTTTTAGTGACCACCAGGTTACACCACAAATGACCAGTGCTCCTCCCAAAAGCGACCACTTACCTGGTGTTTCTCCTATGACCAGAAATACCCATAGCGGGTTGAGTATGGGTTCAATTATGGGAATTAGACATGCTGCAAGAGCGGTAACCATCTGCACTGCTTTCACATAGAGAATGTAGGAAAGGCCAATTTGGAAGGTTCCAAGTAAAAGGAGAGCAGTTATGCTCTTTGGATCAAATGGAAAGCCTCGGAACATAAAGGGCAATCCGATGAGCGCGGTTAGTAAGTTTCCAAGAAGCACCGATTCGAAAGGTGAACCGTCTTTCTGCAATCGCAAGAATATGGCCAGCAGGGCAAAGGCCCAGCCGCTGGCTATAGCCAGGAGATTGCCCAGTAGATTGCTGCCTTCCAATTTATCGAAAAAGAAAAGTAGCATTCCTCCAAATACTGTGCAGATAATCCACCAGTCCCGGCGCGTGGTTTTTTCGTTCAGGACAGGACCGGAAAGAAGTGCTACGTAAATGGGGGCACTGTATTGAAGTAGAATGGCAGAGGCGGCGGTGGTTAACTTGGTGGCTGCCACAAAAAGGGCCACTGTTCCTGCATAGCTTAGTGCCCCACCAATTTGCGGAAGGCTCCAGGTAAAGCGGGGACGGCGCAGATAAAACAGGAATATCAAAAAAGCAATGGCACTTCTTGTGCCGGCTATGGCCAGAGGATGCCAGGAAATTGATTTGATGAGCACCCCTCCGGTACTCCACATAAGGGCAGTAAGTATAAGTAGAAAAGTACCTGGTTTTGTTTTGATCGGCATGATTTTCCTATTATATCTTTTTATGGTTTCTTCGGGAATAAGATTTTAGAAAGCGCTCATAGAGGATTAACAATAAGAAAAGGAAGGAGGCAAATGTCGACTTGCTTAAAGCTGATTGTTTCTGTTGCTTTACCGCTTATTGCTGGGTCTTTTTAACTTCTCAATCTCTCAAGGATTGGTGCCCAGCACTACGTAAGCCTTTTTTCACTCCTTCCAACTGACTCTTTTTCCCCAGTCTGGACCACGCTTTTTGTGCTGATGGGGATTGCCTTTTATCTTGTTTGGCAGGAAGGTTTTGCAAGCGACAGGGCGGTGCTGTATCTTCACTTTATCCGGCTTTTGGTTAACGTATTCTGGTTGTTGTTATTTTTTGGATTGCGTCGCCCCAGGTTTAGCTTTAGTGGATATCCTGATTATCTGAGTATTAATTTTGGCCTGTGTGCTTTCCTTCTGCCGCGTTTCGCACCTTGCTGGGTATTTGCTTGTACCTTATCTGGGCTGAATTTCGCTGGCCGGTTTTCTCAATTTTTATTGTGTGCCTGAATTGATCTTGTCTTTTCACAGAATTTTCAAATTCTTTCCCTTGTTTTGCCCTGCCCTCCCTTTATCATGGAATTGGTTTTTGAAAAATCCTGAAAAGGGAGGTAGAGGTACATGAAAAGAAAAACTCTAATCGGTTTACTCCTGGGTGTGGTTCTGGTTTTGGGTGTTGCTTTTTCAGCGTTTGCTTTTGCTGGGCCAGGTAAGGGTTGGATGTGGCGGCAAGATGGAATTGCCACGTTTCTTGATAAGCAACTTGATCTTAGCGATGAACAAAAAGAAAAACTCGACGAGCTACAGGTTCAAATGTTTGAGGAACTCAAACCCTTGTATCTTGAACTTGAACAACTAAAGATGGACCTTCAGGAAGCTCGCTTGAAAAATGAATCCGGGGAAGTTATTAAGGAGAAACTCACTCAAATGCTTGATGTGAGAGCTAAAATTCAGGAAATTCGTTTCAAGTATGCTAAGGAATTTTTGAATTTACTCACCCCGGAACAGCTTAGCAAAGTGTCTTTTCCAGGCCGGGGTTTCTTTGGTGGTGAAGCTGGAAAGGCAAATAGACCAGGTTTCAGAGGGTTTGATGAAAGAAAGGCCCCCCTCCAGAGGAGAGCTGGTCCCTGCTGGTAAAAAATAGTCAGGGTTCTCTCTTTAAAGCAGGGCAAGCTCCAAAACAAGAAGGGACGCTTTGCAAAGCGTCCCTTCTTGTTTTTAGGGGAGACTGAAAAAGTTGATGAATAGTAAAAAATGCTTCAGGTGCAAGCAAATCGAGAACTTAAGGGATTCCATCATTGCCCGAAAAGACTTAGAGTGCAAAGGTTTTTGTTCCTCTACAGGAGGTTTGATGGCCGTTTTGGTTCGTTTTTTGTTGAGCTGCTGTCATTACCCAGAACGTTGATTTTAAATGCTGGTTTGCTTTTTTAATCTCTTCTGTTTTCCTTGCAGTAGCTACTCTGGGGCCTTTTAACCCACTTTTTGTGTTTTAAAAAAAATTTATTGACAAAGTAGTAATTTTTTGGTAATTTACCAAGTGTTGATTAACATTTGTTTTAAAGGTTTTTTAGGAGGTGGATAAATGGACTTGCAGTTTGGAGACTTCAGCCTTGCAGGTAAAATCGCGCTGATTACTGGAGCAGCTCAGGGTATTGGTAAAGCTATTGCTTTGCTTTTCGCAAAGAAAGGCGCGGACCTTGTTCTATTGGATCTTAAAAAGGAAGTGGAAGGTTTTGCTAAGGAAATTCAGAAGTCAGGTAGAAGGGCCCTTCCCGTTGTTGCCGATCTCACTGACTTTGCTTCGCTTCCTGGGGTGGTGGAGAAAGCGATAAAGGTTTTTTCAAAGATTGATATACTGGTGAACAATGCCGGTGTGGCTATCCTCGATGATGCTGAAAATCTCTCTGAAAAGGATTGGGATATCACTATGGCAGTTAACCTCAAGGCTCCATTTATGCTCTCCCAGCTTGTGGGTAGAGAAATGATTAAAAGAAAGAACGGTAAGATTATAAATATTGCTTCTCAGGCAGGTATTGTAGCCCTTGATAAACATGTTGCTTATTGCACAAGCAAGGCTGGGTTGATCGGTATGACCAAGGTGTTGGCACTGGAGTGGGGCGAGTTTGGTATTAATGTCAATGCCATTGCCCCCACGGTGGTGCTAACTGAGCTGGGCAAAAAAGCTTGGGCAGGAGAAGTTGGGGAAGCTATGAAACAGAAGATACCTTTGCGCAGATTTGCTCTTCCTGAAGAAATTGCTGCTGCAGCTTTATTTTTGGCCAGTGATGCTTCCGACATGATTACTGGTGCTACCCTGGTTGTGGATGGTGGCTATACCATACAGTGAAGGAGG
>CAZMZG010000040.1:0-15825 GCA_964570785.1 uncultured Atribacterota bacterium
CCCTGGGTAAGGGTATCACCGCTGCTTCCATAGGTCGCATTTTGAAAAGCAGAGGCTTGAAAGTAACCATGCAGAAATTCGACCCTTATATCAACGTGGATGCGGGGACTATGAACCCTTATCAGCATGGGGAAGTTTTCGTTACCTATGATGGCGGAGAAACAGACCTGGATCTGGGTCATTACGAGCGTTTCATAGACGAGGAACTCTCCAAGTCTAGCAATGTTACTACGGGAAAAATCTACAGCTCGGTGATAAGCAAAGAGCGAAGAGGAGATTATTTAGGTGCTACAGTACAAGTCATTCCCCATATTACTAATCAAATCAAGGAAGAAATCTTTTCTCTTCGTGAGAAAGCTGTTGCTGATGTTTCCATTGTGGAGATTGGGGGTACCGTAGGAGACATCGAGGGGCTTCCTTTTCTGGAAGCGATTCGTCAAATTAAGAACGATGTAGGTAAGGAAAACTGTCTTTATGTTCATGTTACTCTGGTACCTTACGTTGAAGCAGCCAAAGAGCTCAAATCCAAGCCCACTCAACACAGCGTTAAAGAATTACGCAGTATCGGTATTCAGCCTGATATTATAGTTTGCCGTTCTTCTTATCCTCTTACCGAAGAGGTCATATCTAAGATTGCTCTCTTTTGTGATATTCAAAGGGATGCCGTTATACCGGTTCCTGACGCGGAATCAATCTACGAAGTGCCTTTGATTTTGGAAAGAAGCGGAGTCGGGGAGTTAATATCCGAAAGGCTTTCTTTAAACAAAGTTCATCCCGATTTCACTGGATGGATTCAAATCGTGGAAAGAATCAAAAGTTCTCAGGAAGAAGTTAGCGTAGGGCTGGTTGGTAAATATGTTGCTTCCAAAGATGCATATCTCAGCATATGTGAAGCTTTGAGGCATGCTGGCGCTCATCTTGGTCTGAAGGTAAAGGTAGTACCTATAGAAGCTGAAAACCTTACTAACGGTAACCTTTCCTGCCTTGGGAAAGTGGATGCAATACTGGTCCCTGGAGGTTTTGGCCAGCGGGGCATTGAGGGCAAAGTGGAGGCAGTGCGTTTTGCAAGGGAAAATATGGTGCCTTTTTTTGGGATTTGTTTAGGTATGCAGGCTGCGGTTATAGAATTTGCCAGAAATGTTGCTAACTTGAAAGGTGCTAATTCCACAGAATTTGATCCTGACACTCCCTATCCGGTAATAGACCTTCTTCCAGACCAGCGGAGTATGAGGGAAAAAGGAGGCACTATGCGGTTGGGCAATTATCTTTGCGTGCTCAGTGACTCCAAAAGCAAAAGTCTCTATGGTAGGGAAAAGGTTTTTGAGCGACACAGACATCGTTATGAAGTCAATACTGACTTTGTGCCGGTTCTAAAAAAGTCAGGTATGACAATGGCAGGCCATAATCCGGAATACGGAGTGGTAGAGATAATAGAAATATCTGATCACCCCTGGTTTGTGGGTGTCCAGTTCCATCCTGAATTTCTTTCTCGACCTAACCGACCTCACCCACTCTTTTTAGGGTTTGTAAAGGCGGCCTACCAACACAAATTGAAACGGTGAACGTAATGGAAACGCTTACCAACTATTCTTTGGGTGTTATCGATTCCGGGGTTGGTGGACTCAGTGTCGTGAAGGCAATACGGGAGGTTTTTCCTAACCAAAATGTCGTTTACGTTGCTGACCCCGCCAATTTCCCTTATGGCGAGAAAACAAAAGAGGAGCTTTTAAGCCTGGTGTTTCCGATCATCGAGTATTTGGCTAAGGTTGAGCGCATTCGGGCTCTGGTTATTGCTTGTGGCACGCTGAGCTCGGTCTGTTTTGAAGAATTTTGCAGGACCTATCCAATGCCTATCTTTGATATTGTACAACCTGCGGTAAAGAGGGCTGCTTCTTCAACACTTAAAAAGCGCGTCGGTGTCCTGGCAACCAGCACCACGGTGCGCTCGAAACGCTTTACAAAGCTTTTTAAAGACCTGGACAGTAGTATTGAGGTTTACGAGGAGGCCTGGTCAGACTTTATCGAAGAGGTAGAAAAAGGGGTCTTTGACACGCCTTGCTGGCGAAAGGAAATAAAAGTGAGGCTGGAAAGGTTTAAGTCGTTTGGTGTAGATACTTTAATTTTAGGGTGTACTCACTTTGCTTTAATCGAAAGCTTTTTCGAGAAGCTTCTTGAAAATAGTTCGGAATTGGTGCTGATAAATCCAGCACGAGCCTGCACACTTGGGCTTCAGAGGGTCTTAAAGAGCGGAAATACTGTTAAGGGCGATTCTAGAAAAGGTGAAGTTCGTTGTCTGATCAGAGGTGATGTGAGACATTTTGAAAGATTGCTCAGAATGTTTGTTTCTGAAAATTCCTGTAAAATAGATGCTTTTGGTTCATAACCATGGTTGAATACCGCTTTTTATCCTATGCTAAAATCAATTGGTATCTGCGTATTGGCTCTTTGCGCTTCGATGGTTATCACAATATTGTCAGCGTCATGCAGAAGATATCTCTGAGTGATGAATTGAGGGTGATTTTTCCAGCTTCGGAAGACAAGATTACCTGTTCGGAGAGCATACCCACCGACGAAAATAGCCCTTTAAGGAAAGTTCTTGAATTAGTACGGGAAGTTAAACCCTCTTTAAGAGGGTTTTGCTTTGAAATTAGAATTTTAAAGCGCATTCCTCAACAAAGTGGTTTGGGTGGAGCAAGCTCCAACGCAGGTAGACTTCTGAGAGTCTTAAACGGGATTTTCAAACTGGGGTTAGAGGAGAAAAGCCTGATTGAGCTGGCTATACAGTTGGGGTCTGATGTGCCCTTTTTTGTAAGTGATTGTGTTTTTGCCCTGGTTAAGGGAAAAGGAGAAGCAATCGTTCCCATTTCCGATCCTCCTCAAGGAGAGCTGGCTCTGGTTTGTCCATCCTTTGGCATTTCCACGGCCTGGGCGTATCAGACCTGGGACCTGAAAGTGGGAGCCTCTCAAAAGTTTATGGAGGAGAAAGACGAAAGGAACAATGTTCTGGTTGCAGGAAGTGAAGGTTTTCTTCTCCAAAACGTCCATAACGACTTTGAGAAAGTGGTGTTTGAATATTATCCAGAACTACTTTCCTATAAAAGAAAACTCTATCAGGCTGGTTGTAAAAAAGCTTTTTTGAGTGGCAGTGGTTCCACTCTGGTGGGTGTGCTTCCTCAAGAAAGTCACGCGGCTAAAAAAGTCATAGTGGAAATCTTTAAAGGAGAACCCGTTCGTATCTTTTTCTGCAAAACACTTTGTCAGGAACCAGTACTGCCTGCTTTTTTGTAAGAGGGGGGTAAAATATGGTTGATGCCTTAGTTCTCGCTGGTGGAGGAGAAGGAGAAATCGAGAAAAAGTTTGGGATCAGCAACCGGGCTTTGCTTGTAATTGAGGACAGGTTTATGATAGAATACATAGTAGAAGCCCTCAAAAGTGTTTCCTCGATAAATAGAGTAGTCGTCGTTGGTCCGGTCCGAGAATTTCAATCGCGAATTGGTAAATTGGTTGATACGGTTATTGCTCCGGGAGATAACCCGTTTCAGAGTACCTTGCGAGGGCTGGAGTTTTTGAGAACCCAGGAGAAAGTGCTGGTAACAAGTTGTGATATCCCCTTAATAAAAGGGGAAATGATTGAAGACTTTTTTTTGCGTTGTTCTAAAAAAGAAGCCGATTTTTACTACCCCATTGTTCGTGAGGAGTCTTATGTTAAGAAGTTTGGAAAAGGACGTAGAACTTTTGCCACTCTTCGTGACGGGAGATTTACTGGAGGCAACATGCTGTATTTTGATCCCGGCATCATTGAAAGAAAGCGAGATTTAGTAGAGAAGATTGTTGAAAGCCGCAAAAACCCTTTGACCATTGCAAGATTGTTGGGCTTGACCATAATCATTAAGTACCTGTTACGAGTATTAACTGTTGAGGAAATAGAAAAGAGGGCGGAAAAAGTTACTGGTATTAAAGGCAGAGCTATTATTACGCCCTATTCCGAGATAGGGTTTGATGTAGATCGAGTGGAACACGTGGAGATAGTTAAGGAATTTCTCAAAAAGAGAAGTTAGGAGGAGGTTGCCTTGAACGAAGAAACCAGAAATAGCGAAGTAACCGTGGAAGACAAGAAAAAAGAGGACGAGACTGTCATTAAAGACGAGACTTCCGAAGAGCTCGAGGAAAAAATTGAAGAACTAACTCCCGATGCAAAAGTTGAGACCAAAAAAGGTAGAGACGATGTGAGTTTGCAGTTCTCTCTGGCTGAACTCAAAAAGAAAACCAATGCGGAGCTTTCAGAGATTGCCCAGAGCCTTAAAATTTCAGGATATAGCAGGAAGAAGAAAAACGACCTCATTTTTGAAATACTGAAGAAAGCAACTGAGTCTAAAGGGTATATCTTCAGCGAAGGAATACTGGAGGTCACTTCTGAAGGTTACGGCTTCTTGCGCACCTCTGACGATTTTGCACCTACTGAAAACGATGTTTACGTCTCACCTTCTCAGATTAAGCGCTTTGGCTTAAGTAGCGGTGATAAGGTTGCTGGCCAGGTACGCCCACCTAAAGAGGGCGAACGTTATTATGCACTTCTCCGCATAGAAGCCATCAACGACGAAGAGCCGGAACAGGCTAAAAAGAGACCCCTTTTTGAAAACCTTACTCCTACTTTTCCCAACGAACGGTATGTTTTGGAGACCGTTCCTTCAGAGATATCCACGCGGATAATCGACCTTTTTGCTCCTATCGGTAAAGGACAACGAGGTTTAATAGTGGCACCCCCTAAAGCAGGGAAAACCATACTTCTTGAAAAAATTGCTAATGGTATAGCCACCAACTATCCTGATGTGGTGCTCATCGTGCTCCTTATTGATGAACGCCCTGAAGAGGTTACCCATATGGAGCGTTCTGTCAAGGGGCAAGTTGTTGCTTCGACTTTTGACAAAAAGCCAGAAAACCATTTGAGAGTTGCTGAACTGACTTTGGAGAGAGCAAAACGCCTGGTTGAAGAGGGTAAAGATGTGGTGATTTTACTCGACAGCATTACCCGTCTGGCCAGGGCCAATAACCTGGTAGTGCCCAATACCGGGAAAACTCTTTCTGGGGGAATAGATTCCCTGGCGCTCCACTGGCCAAAGCGCTTTTTCGGTGCAGCTCGTAACATCGAAGAAGGTGGTAGCTTAACTATCTTGGCCACTGCGCTCATTGATACGGGTTCCCGCATGGATGAAGTCATCTATGAGGAATTTAAAGGAACCGGAAACATGGAGCTTCATCTGAGCAGAACTCTTGCGGAAAGCAGGATCTTCCCGGCTATCGATATTCACCGTTCTGGGACCCGACGCGAAGAGTTACTCCTTAAAAAAGAAGACTTGGAGCGAATATGGATGTTGCGGAAGTTACTTGCCAACGTGGATACCCAGGAGGCCGCCCAAATGGTCATTGACCGCATTAAAAATACCCGCTCCAACAAAGAGTTTTTGAAAATCATTGACCAGGTTTTGAAAGCTTCTCGTTGAGCTTTTGACACCCCTTTTAGCTCTGTGGTATAATGGCTTGCACTTTTTGGGTAGAGGTGATATGGAGATGAAAAAAGGGATTCATCCCAAATATAAAGAGACCAGGGTGGTTTGTGCCTGTGGTAATACCTTTGTAACTCGTTCTACCAGGTTTCCAGAAATCAAGGTAGAGATTTGTGCCAAATGTCATCCCTTCTTTACTGGGCAGCAGAAGCTGGTGGACACTGCGGGAAGAGTAGATAAATTTTACGCAAAATATGGCGAAGATTACTGATCGTTTATGGAGGTTTCGCTTGTGGCCCACACGCCCGATCCAGAGCGGGTTGTTGCTCGCTCGGCACGGGTGTGTTATAGTTTTTCCCCTCCTCAAGATATCTCAATTGAGGAAGCACGCAGGTTAATCAGGGAACTGATTTCCCGGGGTCATTATTCTGTCCTGGAACATGCTTCCTTTACTTTTCTGATCAAGGGTCTCTCCCGGATTGCTTCTCATCAGTTAGTGCGTCATCGCATTGCTTCTTATTCTCAGCAGAGCCAAAGGTATACGGATTTGACAAGAGCTTCTTTCGTGATCCCTCCTTCCATAGGTGAAAATCAGGAAGCGGTTGAAATTTTTCAAGAAGTGGTAAAAACGGCTTTGGAGGCTTATAATAAATTGGTAGAATTGGGAATGCCCAGAGAAGACGCCAGGTTTGTCTTGCCTCAAGCAGTAAAAACTAATCTGGTATTTACGGCTAACGCGCGGGAGCTCCGGCACTTTTTTAGCTTGAGGCTGTGTAACCGAGCACAATGGGAAATAAGAGAGTTAGCTTTTCGGATGCTTAAAATTGTTAAAAAGATCGCTCCTTCGATTTTTGAAGAGGCAGGCCCTCCTTGCTTGAAAGGAGCCTGTCCGGAAGGAGAAAAAGGTTGTGGTCATCCATGGAAGAAAAATTAGACAATAGGAATAGAGTCGATGTGGGAGGACAGGCCATTATAGAAGGGGTGATGATGCGGAGTCCCAGACGCCTGGCTATAGCGGTGAGGAAGCCCAGAGGAGACATTGTTCTTAAGAGTTTCGAAACAGTTCCTCCCTGGAGAAAGCATAAGTTTCTTTCTCTTCCAGTTATAAGGGGAGTGGTTAATTTGGTAGACTCGCTGGCAGTAGGTTTGCGTGCTCTCTCTTACTCTGCAACCGTGGCACTCGAAGAAGAAGATGAAAAACTTACCACTTTTGACATAACTATAGCTATGCTTCTTGCTGTAGGTCTTTTTGCTGGGCTTTTTATTGCCCTTCCCACTTTCCTGACCTCTTTTCTGGATCGCTTTATTGGCTCCACCTTTGTTTACAATCTCGTAGAAGGTTTAATAAGAGTGCTTATTTTCATAGTTTATCTTCTGGTGATTTCCAGCATAAAAGACATCCGGCGCATTTTTGAGTATCATGGGGCAGAGCATAAAGCAATTTTCACCTTTGAGCACGGAGAGGAACTTACTCCAGAAAATGCTCTTAAGTTCACCACGCTACATCCACGTTGTGGTACCAACTGGCTGGTAATTGTCATGCTGATCAGTATTTTTGTTTTTTCGCTGTTAGGCAGACCGGGTGTTTTGACCAGGATAGTGAGCAGAATCCTTATCATTCCTCTGATAGCCGGCCTGGCCTATGAAGCCATAAAATTTCTCTCGCGTTATCAGGACAAAAAGATAGCTTATTACTTTTCACTTCCTGGCCTCTGGTTGCAGAAAATTACCACTCGCGAGCCGGATGTTTCTCAGCTCGAAGTTGCTATTGTCGCTTTGAAGGAAAGTCTGAGGAAAGGTGAGGACTATGTGGAGGTCAAAGGTTGAGGAACTGGTTGAGCAATACAGAGAAATTACCACAAAGATAGCTCAACCTGAGGTAGCCAGCAACATTTCTTTGTTGCGAGAATATTCTAAAACTCTAAGTGAAATAGAGCCTTTGGTTAAGGAGTACGAGTCCCTCTGTGAAAAGGAAACCCGGCTTCGCGAAGACCGGGAACTCCTCAAAGAGGAGAAAGACCCCGAACTGCGTTTGCTGCTTGAGGAAGAAATAGAGGAATTGGAAAAGGAGATACGGGAGAGCGAAGAAAAAATAAAGATTTTGTTGCTCCCTCGGGACCCTCGCGACGAGAAAAACACCCTTATCGAGATAAGGGCTGGTACTGGTGGAGAGGAAGCAGCGCTTTTTGCTGCTGACCTATTAAGAATGTATACGCGTTTTGCGGAAAGGCAGGGTTTTAAGGTCGAAGTGATGAGTGCAAGTCCCACTGAGCTTGGAGGTTTTAAAGAAGTTATTGTAGCTATAGAAGGAAAAGGTGCTTACAGTAAGTTCAAGTACGAGAGCGGAGTTCACAGAGTACAGAGAGTTCCTGTTACCGAGGCCGGGGGCAGAATCCATACTTCTACGGCTACCGTGGCTGTTCTTCCAGAAGCTGACGAAGTGGACGTGGAGATGAAGCCCGAAGATTTGAGGATAGATGTTTACCGTTCTTCAGGCCCTGGGGGGCAGAGCGTCAATACTACTGATTCTGCCGTGAGAATAACCCACCTACCTACAGGCATTGTGGTAACCTGTCAGGATGAAAAATCGCAACACAAAAATAAAGCCAAAGCGATGCGGATATTGCGTGCCAGAATCCTGGATCTGGAACGTCGCAGGCAGAAAGAGGAAATTGACCGGGAACGTAAAAGTCAGATTGGGAGTGGCGAAAGAAGTGAAAGAATCAGAACTTATAACTTTCCCCAGAACAGAGTTACTGATCACCGCATCAACCTTACCCTTTATCGCCTCGAAGACGTTCTTGAGGGAGACTTGGAGGAGATAGTAGAGGCACTTGCTGCTGAGGAAAGAAGTAGAATGCTCGAAAAGGTTGGTTAGAGGTGCTTCAGGTTCGCGAGGCCTGGAAAGAGGCAGTTGGGTTACTTAAAAAAGCTGGGGTTGTTTCGCCCTCGAGAGAAGCTCGCCTTTTACTTTCTTCCTTATTGGGTACTGATCCTTCACGTGTACATCTTTTCTGGGATTTCGACCTTGACGAAAAGAAGTTAGAGAAACTTCGCGCTCTCCTCAAAGACCGCGCCAGGGGTGTTCCTATTCAGTACTTGATTAAAGAGTGGGAATTCATGTCTCTCCCTTTTTACGTAGAAGAAGGCGTCTTTATTCCCCGCCTGGACACGGAGTGTTGGGTAGAAGAGGTCATTCTCTTTCTTAAAAAAAGTGGAGAAAGGGAACTTTTTCTCTGCGATGTGGGTTGTGGAAGCGGGGTTATAGGCCTTTCCTGTGCTTTCTGGGTACCCCGTGTGAAGCTCTACGGAGTGGATATTTTAGAAAGGGCAATTGCCCTTTCTAAAAAAAATGCCCGTCGTCTTGACGTAGAAGATCGCTGTGCTTTCCTGAAATCGGATCTTTTTGAAGTGTTCAAGGGTGTAAACATTCTTTTTGACGTCGTTGTTTCCAATCCTCCCTATGTTAGGACGGGAGACTGGGGGTCTCTCTCCGAAGAGATTCGCTTACATGAACCTAAGGAAGCTCTGCTTGCTGGAGAGGACGGCTTGTCGATAATAAGGAGACTGTTGCAGGAAGGGTTTTTTTGGATCAAAAAGGGAGGGTTGCTTTTTTTTGAACATGACCCTGCCCAGAGCGAACTTATTCGTAAAGAGATTGAAAAACTGAAAGTCTGGGAGTATCTTTATACCATCAGAGACTATACTCATAAAGAGAGAGCAACTGCTGTAAGAAGAAGGGAGTAGCCAGGATGAAAATACTTTTGGGTAGCGACCATGGAGGCTACTTTTTGAAAGAAGATCTCAAAGATTTTTTGAAAGAGTTGGGGCATGAAGTTGTTGATTATGGAGCTTACAGTACTGACTCTTGCGATTACCCAGACATTGCTTTTTTGGTTGCCGCGGACCTTATAGCTGGAAAAGGCGATAGAGCTGTTTTGGTTTGTGGTACCGGAATTGGGATGTGTATTGCAGCCAACAAAGTAAAAGGGATCAGAGCAGCTCTCTGCCATGATGTTTTCTCTGCTAAAGCTTCTCGAGAACACAACGATGCCAACGTTCTGACTCTTGGAGAACGGGTGATTGGTAAAGGCTTGGCTCGCGAAATTGTACGCAACTGGTTAGAGGCTGGGTTTACAGGTGGACGCCACCAGCGAAGAGTAGAAAAGATTATGAGGTTTGAGCGAAATGGAAGCCAAAAGGCCTGAATGGGACGAATATTTCATGAGCATTGCTAAGCTGGTGAGTTCGCGCTCTACCTGCTTGCGTAGGAAGGTTGGAGCTGTTCTGGTCAGGGAAAAGCGAATTCTAGCCACCGGCTACAATGGCGCTCCCTCAGGTATCGAACACTGTACTCCAGAGACCTGCTTGCGGAGCAAGCAGGGTGTTCCTTCCGGCAAACAGCAAGAACTGTGTAGAGGACTTCATGCTGAACAGAACGTGATAATCCAGGCAGCACTTCATGGGGTGAGTACTCGAGGAGCCACCCTTTATTGCACTCATAAACCGTGTATTCTCTGTGCCAAAATGATTATAAACGCTGGAATAGTAAGGATTGTGTATCAGAACCATTATCCCGATCCTCTGGCTGATGAAATGCTGCAGGAAGCTAACATAGAGATGGTTCCTTTTCTCGGTGAATTTCTTTTCAAGGAATAAGTTTTATGAAAAACCTGGTTCTGGTTTTTATACTGGGTTTCTTGGGTTCTTTTGCTCTTACTCCGCTGGTTATCAGGTTTAGCCACCGTAAGGGCTGGCTCGATAACCCCCAGGGTGTGCGCAAGATTCACTCGCATCCTGTTTCTCGCCTTGGGGGGTTAGCGGTTTACTTATCTTTTGTGCTGGTTCTCCTGGTAGCTAACCTTTGGCTTGGGCTGAAGCTTCCTGTATTCTTTTTCCTGGGTATTTCCGTAGTCTTTCTGACTGGCCTGGTAGACGACTTCATTTCGCTCCCTCCCTCGCTAAAGGTCTTGGGTCAAGTTATGGGAATAGTTCTTTTGATGATTTCGGGTGTAGTTATTAATTTTTTTACTCTCCCTTGGGGAACAATTCTGTACCTCGGTGCCTGGGGTTATCCTTTAACTTTTTTGTGGATGCTGGGCATAACCAACGCTCTGAATCTGATAGACGGTATGGACGGTCTCTCTTCCGGTATTGCTACCATTGCCTCCTTCACTCTGGGTGTGGTTGCTCTGCAGGAGGGGAGGAGTTTGGCTGCTTTTGTTGCTTTTTTGCTCATGGGGGCAGAACTTGGCTTTCTGTGCTACAATTTTCCTCCAGCTCGTATTTTCTTGGGGGATGGAGGAGCGCTATTTGCAGGTATAGTCCTTTCAACGATATCCGTTCAGGGTTCTTTGAAAAGCACAGCTACTTTTACGCTTCTTGTGCCCATTCTGGTTCTTGGTGTTCCCATTTTTGATACCTTTTTTGCCATCGTGCGTCGCGGGAAAAACCGTTTGCCCTTAATGTCACCCGATGAGGGACACCTTCACCACCGATTATTGAAGCGGGGTTACAGCACCAGGAAAGCAGTTCTGGTCTTTTATTCCATAAGTCTGGTCTTCAGTATGGTGGCGATTTTCATAAACCGCTATCTCCAGAACAGCACTTATTCGCTCCTTCTGGTCCTGGTAGTGGTCTTTTTGTTTTTAAGGTGGGGACTCCAGCTCGGCGTTACTGAAGTAGGGGGAGAAAAATCCGTTGGACAAAGCTAAAGTCCTCTTTGTTTTGGGCACCAGACCGGAAGTTATCAAGCTTGCTCCCCTGATTCTCAGGCTTAGGCACAGTGAGAAACTCTCCTGTGTGGTCGTGAACACTGGCCAACACCGAGAGATGTCCAGAGAGTTTCTCACTGTGTTTGGTATCATCCCGGGATATGATCTGGAGATTATGAATGAACGCCAGAGCCTGGGATATTTAACCGGCAAACTATGTTTTCGCCTTGAAGAAGTATTGATGTTTGAAAAACCAGATTTGTTGGTAGTTCAGGGAGACACCACCACAGCTTTCTGCGGGGCGCTTTCTGCTTTTTACTGTCGGATTCCCTGTGTCCATATTGAAGCAGGTTTGCGGACTGGGAACAAGTCTCAGCCCTTCCCTGAAGAGATAAATCGGGCTCTTATAGCTCGCCTCGCTGACTTTCACTGTGCTCCTACCCAGCGAGCCAAAGCAAACTTGCTTCGTGAAGGTATAAGTAAAGACAAGGTCCTGGTTACGGGTAATACCATTGTGGATGCTCTGCAAATAATTTTGGCCCAAAAAAAAGGTTTTCTGAACAAAACACTTGAAAAAACTCTAAAGATTTCCAACAAGGTAGTTACTGTAACGGCTCACCGCAGAGAAAACTGGGGCAGAGGGATTGAAGAAGTAGCCCTCGCGATTAAAGAGCTATCCAGAAGATTTGCGGATGTAAACTTCTTCTTCTCCGTTCATCCCAATCCAGTGGTTAAGAATACCGTTTATTCTTTGTTGAAGGATATACCCAATGTTTTTCTTTTTTCAACGCTTGCTTACCCAGACTTCATAAAGCTCCTCTCCAGGAGTAAGCTGGTAATAAGTGATTCAGGAGGCATACAGGAGGAAGCACCAGCTCTGGGAGTTCCGGTCCTGGTTACCAGAGAAGTTACCGAAAGACCTGAACTGCTTGAGGCGGGTCTGGGCATTCTGGTTGGGTGTTCGAGAGAGAGAATTGTTGAAGAGGCTGCAAAGAGAATCCCCCTTGGGAGAGGACAAAATCCCCATTTGGTGTTTGGCGATGGTAGAGCAGCAGAACGTATAGAGCAGGCGATAGAGAACTTTCTGGGATTTTGTTCTCGAAAAATAGAAGAGTTTAAGGGTTGAAAAGGTTGGTTTTATTTTCTTCTCTGGCTCAATTCTCGGGCTTTAAGTTTTGCCAAGGAGAACAGTAACCTGGTTTCTAAGCGAATGGCTTCTGGGGTCCCTTTTTTGTCTTCCATTTCTTTTTTGACACTTTCCAGGGCTCTTTTGGTGTTAAACTCGTCGATTTCACTTCCCTTTTCACAGGTTTCGGTAAAAATGGTAACTGTTTTAGGGGTGACTTCTACAATCCCTCCTGGAAGTGCATAGTATTCTCTTTCTCCGCTTTGAAAACGAACTTCCATGACACCTATGGCTACCTCAATTATTGCAGGGGCATGTCCTGGGAGGATGCCTCTTTTCCCGTCTGGGCAGTCCAGAAGAAGATAACTTACCTTTTGCAGGATTGTTTTTTCTTCGGGTGTTAAAAGCACTACTTGAAGCTCTCTCATTGACCTTTGGTCTTCAACTGGTCAAATTTTTCTTTTGCTTCATCGATACTACCCACCATGTAGAAAACCTGTTCCGGCCAGTCATCACACTCTCCCTCCACAATCATTTCTACACCTTCCAGAGTTTCTTCAAGGGGAACAAAGACCCCGGGCAACCCAGTAAAGTTTTCTGCTACAAAGAAAGGTTGTGTAAGGAAGCGCTGCAATCTTCGAGCGCGTTTTACTATTTTTCTGTCTTCTTCGGAAAGTTCTTCAATGCCCAGAAGGGCTATTATGTCCTGCAGGTCAAGGTAATGGGCAATGATCTTTCTGGTTTCCTGGGCAAGCTGGAAATGGCGTTCACCCACAACCAGAGCGTTCAGAGCACGGGAACTGGACTGCAGGAGATCCACTGCCGGGTAGAAACCCTGTTCGAAAAGTCTTCTGGAAAGCACTGTAGTGGCATCAAGGTGTGCAAAGGTAGTTGCTGGAGCTGGGTCGGTCAAATCGTCAGCAGGAACGTAAACTGCTTGCACTGAAGTTATCGATCCGTTTACAGTGGAAGTTATCCTCTCTTCAACCATGCCAACTTCTTCCTGCAATGTAGGCTGGTATCCTACTGCCGAAGGCAACCTGCCAAGCAGGGCTGAAACTTCAGCTCCTGCCTGAATGTACCGAAAAATGTTGTCGATAAACAGTAAGACGTCTTGAGAAAGCACGTCCCTGAAGAATTCAGCCATGGTAAGTGCTGAAAAGGCAACCCGGAAACGTGCTCCAGGAGGTTCGTTCATCTGACCAAAGACCAAGACAGTGTGGTTCAATACTCCACTTTTTTGCATCTGTAGCCATAGTTCGTTGCCTTCACGCATTCTTTCGCCCACACCAGCAAAGACTGATACTCCGCGATGGGCAGTTGCCGTACGGTGAATGAGTTCCATTATCAACACCGTTTTTCCTACTCCAGCGCCACCAAAAAGGCCCGTCTTGCCACCCCGAAGATAAGGGCAGAGAAGGTCGATTACCTTTATACCCGTTTCAAATATTTGGGTTGAGGCAATCCTTTCAGTGAAAGGAGGTGCAGGCTTATGTATGGAGCTTTTCTGGGGATCTCTCAGGGGACCAAGATCATCAATTGGCTCACCAAAAACGTTGAACACTCTTCCCAAGGTCTCCTTTCCAACCGGGACCATGAGAGGGCCACCAGAATCGTAGACTTTTGCTCCTCGCTGCAAGCCCTCGGTATCTTGAAGTGCCAGACACCTCACAATCCCTTTTTCCTGATGACTTTGCACCTCAAGTAGGAGCGGAGGAGTTTCTATTTCTGAACTGTTACGTTGTTTAACCACCAGTATGTTGTAAATAGCTGGCAGCTTTTCTTCCGAAAAAATCACATCCACTACTTGACCGGCTATTCTGATTACTTTCCCAACCAGCTCACGGTTTCTTTCCATTTAAATTGTCCCCTCTGCTATGGAAGCCGATATGACCTCACTTAGTTCTCTGGTTATTCTTTCCTGTCTCTTTTTGTGGTAAAGGAGGCCAAGTTTTTTCAGTGTTTCCCTTGAGTGAGTGGTTGCGCTATCCATAAGCCTCAGGCGAGTTGCCTGCTCGCTCATAAAAGACTGGATTACTGCCTCATAAAGGCACGCACTAAAGTGTTTTTCCTGGAGGGATTTATACAAGGTTTCCGGACTACCAAGAACCTCAAAGCTATCTTTTAAGGCAGTCTTTTTATCCTGTGAGAGATATTTCGATTGGGGATAAAAAGGGTAAATTTTTTTTCGAACCAGCTGATACTGGGTGACCGAAAGGTAAGTATTATAAAAGAGATAAAGAGAATCGAAACCTTTTTCGGACAAAAAACTCCTTATTTGCTGGCTTAACCTCTTTATGTGCTCGTAGCGGGGGACGCGGATAATATTTAGAGGTTGAGAGAAAGAGATGGAATAACCCTGGTCCATCAGATAGTTTCTGCCCTGTTTACCCAGTATCAAGAGGTGAATTTCTCTTAATGGGCTTTGTGTTTCCTGGGCAAATTTGAGCATGTATTTTGCAACACCTTGATTAAATCCACCCACCAGGCCTCGATCTGAGAAAATTCCCAGGAGAGCCAGCTTTTTTTCCGAAGAGAGAACTGCTTCTTCCAGATGGAGCGCTGTCAACTCCAAAGCCAGCTCCAGTTTCAAACGGAAATCCACAGCCGGTCGCAACAGATTGCGACTCATCCTCCAGCGAATTGCTGATATGGTTTTCATGGTGCGGGTGAGATGCTCTATATCCTTTACCAGATCTATTTTCCGTCTGATGTCACTTAACCTGGTCACTGAATTCGCCCCTTTAAATAAAGCTGATTAAAATTCTGAATGTAATCACGCATCCTCTCCTCAAGTTCCATGGATAGATCCCTATCTTTGCGCAGCCGCTCCAGGAGGTCCGGTTTTTCTTTTATAGCTTTCTTACAGAGGAGAGTTTCCCATTCTCTCATTTTTTCCAGAGGAATTTCATCAACCAGACCACGCGTGGCTGCAAAAATAACAAGTATTTCAAGAGCAATGTCGAGGGGTGAGAACGGAGGTTGAGAGAGAAGAGTAAAAACCCGTTTCCCATGGTTTAACTGTTTTTGAGTTACTTCATCGAGATCAGCGCTAAACCTGGCGAACTCTTCGAGCTCAAAGTACTGAGAAAGGTCAAGGCGCACCCGCCGTGCGATCTTTTTCATAATCGGGGTTTGCGCTTCTCCTCCAACTCTGGATACTGATAGCCCCACATTTACAGGAGGTCCAAAACCTCGCGCAAGCAAAGCGCTTTCAAGATAAATTTGACCGTCGGTTATCGAAATTAGATTGGTCGGAATATACGCCGAGATGTCTCCTTCCTGAGTTTCAATCACGGGTAGAGCAGTCATGGAACCTCCTCCATACTTTTCACTTAGCTGGGCGCTGCGTTCCAGGAGGCTGGAATGGATGTAGAATATATCCCCAGGATAAGATTCCCTCCCCGGGGGGCGCTTCATTAACAAAGAAAGGGAACGATAGCTTGCAGCGTGTTTTGTCAGGTCGTCATAGACTATCAGG
>CAZMZG010000041.1:0-15602 GCA_964570785.1 uncultured Atribacterota bacterium
ATACCAGACCTTACTGGTCAAAAATATTTCTTCTCGCGCAATTCCTGATTTTCGAAGAGCCTGACCTATATAGGATTCGTTATCGTAGAACTCGGCCGTATCTATATGGCGATAACCAAGTTCCAGGGCTTGTAAAACTGCTTTCTCACATTGGGCACCTCGTAAATCCCAGGTACCCAGCCCGATAACCGGCATCTTGCCCTCGGGCAATTGAATATAATTCACAGCAAATCCCTCCATTACTTAAGCAAGTGCAGCAAGCCCTTTTTCTCGCTCCGCAAGGATTGTTTCTATTTCAGAAATAGTAGCTTCATCCAGCTCCCAGTCGCCAGCAAGAGCGGTTTCGGCAATTTGCTCTGGACTTCTTGCTCCCACTATAGCTGCAGTAACCTCCTCCCGGCGTAACACCCAAGCAATGGCAAGGTGAGAAAGACTCTTACTATGTTTTTCAGCAATCCTTTTAAGCTTTTCCACGCACTCCATATTAACGGTAAGCTGGGGTTCTTGAAACATGGGATCATTGCGGCGATGGTCGTCGGGTGGAAGCTTGCTCACCCACTCAGGATTGACCTTCCCAGTCAGAAGGCCCTTTTGCATGGGGCTATAAACAATAACCCCTACATTGTTGGAAGCACAGAAAGGAAGGATTTCCTTCTCTATTTCCCGACGAAACATGCTGTAAGGGGGCTGCAATGAAGCTATGGGGTGAATCTTCTGCACTCGTTGCATCTGAGAAACGCTAAAATTGGACACGCCACCGTAACGGACTTTTCCCTCTTCAATAAGTTCGGATATCGCCTCCCAACCTTCCTCAATCTGTTCATCAGGAATAGGCCAGTGAATCTGATAAAGATCGATAACTTCTACCTGAAGTCGTCTCAGGCTGTTTTCGGCTTCCTTTTTCACGCTTTCCTTTTTCAGACAGTTAATAATTTCATCTTTTTCGTTCCAGGTAAGACCACATTTGGTAGCAATGATCGGCTTTTGAGATAAATCTTTGATGGCTTTCCCCACCACTTCCTCGGAATGACCCAGGCCATAAACCGCTGCTGTATCTATCCAGTTAATGCCTGCATCCAGAGCTTTCCATATGGTTCGCACTGAAGCTTCGTCATCCTGAGGTCCCCAGCCAAACTTCCAGCCACCTCCACCGATAGCCCAGGTTCCAAGACCGATCACGCTTAATTCAAGGTCCGTCCAACCCAGCTTCCTGGTTCGCATCCACAATGCCTCCTTCCTACTCTAAAACTCGCTTTGAGAATAACACATTCTGTCAAGGAGCAGGAACTTCAGAGCTCTCCAAGGCATCATCTTGCTGAGCAGAAGGTTCTAAACCCTTAAGGAAAGTTGGACGCTCGTCGAAACTCAGGCCAAGCTTGGTAAAAAACCGAGCCAGAGAAACGTTATAATCATAAATGGATTGCAAATAAGCGATCTCTGCCTGATAAAGGTTATACTGGGCCTCGAGTAAATCCAGAGTGGTTATTGCTCCATTTTCAAAGCGAGCCTGGGCAATGTTCAGATTTTCTTTAGCCACCTGTAATGCCTTCTCCCGAAGAGGAACTTGCTCTCCAGCGTTTTTCAGGGTAAAATAGGCTTCCCTGATCTCAAGTTCTATACTCTCCCGGGTTTTGGCAAGCTGTATTGAGCGTTGTTCCTTTTCAAGCTGGGCAGCCTCCTTATCAAGGAGAGGAGTGTAGGGGGTGTTACTCACTTCTACTTTCTTTTCTGCCAGTTTGAGGTTGTCTTCAGCCTGCTGAATTTCCAAACGGTGAGAAAGAGCATAGTTCAAAGATTTCTCAAAATCTATCTCCACGGGAGAAAAACTGAGAGAACTGGTCAATTCAAAGCGTGTGTCAGGTTCAACAGCAATGAGGCTATTTAAATTTTGCCAAGCCAGTTCCAGATCCCGAGAAGCGTTGTTGATTTCCTGCTCAGCCTGCTCTGCTTCAAGTTGGGCCTGCAAAAGGTCTATTTCAGCCACCATTCCCAGTGAAAAGCGAATCTGAATATCCTCGAGTTGCTTTTTAGCTCTCTCTGCACCACTTTGAGCCAGTTGCAAAGCCTGTTCCGCTCTCAAAACACTATAGTAAGCTTCTTCGATGGACAGCGCCAGATTACTCAAATTAATCTCCACTTCCCGTTGCGCCCAATTCCAGGAATTTTCAGCTGACAATTTGGAAATCACGGAAGGATTCAATAAGAGATCAGCCATAGCTTTCTGGTACGCGTTACGAGCAACCTGGAGTTGAATACGGTAAAGTGCGGCATCTTTACCTTCTTCAAGACCTTTTTTGATAGCTTCTTCAAGAGAAAGAGAAGGCACTTTTTCCTGTGCACCAGCCAGAGAAAAAAGTAGTATTCCTGAAACCAGTAAAACCAAAATTAACAAAAGTCTTTTCAAACTCTTCAACCTCCTCCTTTAGTTTAATTAGCGAGTAACTGCAAGCTGTTTCATAACATGCTCTATATTCAGAGGTTTCTCGCTCTGAGCCAAGAGTTGAACCCAGTTCAAAAAATACTCGATTTTGTTTTTCTGATAGTCACTCTGTGCTCCAACCAGTTGCACCTCCCCCTGAAGCAGTTCCCGGTCGGTTATCGCACCAAGTTCGAATTGCTTTTTGAACACCTGATAGGTCTCCTTAGCATTCTTCAGTGAAATCCTGGAAAGAAGAAATGCGTTTTCAGCTTGAACGAAGTTCCGATACTGCGCATCCACCTCAAGCAAGGCTTCTTTTTCCCACCCCTCAAGATTTCTCTCCAGAATATTCAGGTTAAAACGAATTTGCTTCTCCTTTTTGTCGGCCACCCCGCCATCAAAAAGAGGAAATGAAAACTCAACCCCAACCGTCCAGCTCCCGTCCTCACTCAAAGAAACATCACTACCTGCACTCCGGAAAAAACCTTGGGTGCTGAAACCAAGCTGCAACCGGTATTCCAGAACCCAGTCAGGCCAATTCAAGTAGGCATTAAAACTGGTATCTTCTTCCTGATACTCAGCAAAAAGAGAAACGCCCACCTTCTTTTGCTTGGCGAGCTCCTCGAGTTCTATCTGATAAGACTCTTTTTCTCGAAGCAATGATTTCTTCTCAGTGCTGATAGCGAGCTTGGAGTCAACTACCTCATCAAAGTCAGGATGAGGAAGAGTCTCAAAGTCCGGCAAAGGAGCAAGCTGAAAAGGTGTATCCAAAGAGTTGCCTAACAACAAGTTAAGTTCCCGAGTAAGTGAAATAATATACTCTTTCTGTTGAGCGAGAAGAGTCTCCTTTTCTTTCACTCCCTCTTCAAGCTCTAATAGCGAAGAATGGGAAGCATTGCCCTGTTCAAAACGAAGTTTCTCGTCTTCGTAAAGCTTCCGCGCAAGTTCCAGATTTTTCTGAATAAGTTTCAAGTCTTCTTGTGCCTGCAAAAGAGAGCAATACGTGGAGATAGTCTGAACCTTTATCTCTTCCTGGGTCTTGATAAGCTCATCCTGTGTGTTTTGCAATGCAAGTTGAGCCAAGCGTTCTTCTTTGGAAGCCCCTTTAAGGTATATAGTATCACTAATGGCCAGAGCAACACTACTTTGAGCATCCCCGCATAAGGGGACAAAACCTTCCACATTCACTGCAGGAGAAAAATCGGTAGATTTGCTAATTTCCAGATCCAGCTGAGCAATCTGGTATTTATCCTGAGCGTTAAGCACTTCCTTAGCATGTGAAATTGCCTTATTGACCGCTTCCTCAAGAGTAAGTAATTCCTGGGACCAAGCAAGGGAAAAGCAATAAAAAGCCAACATTCCAGAAAACAAAGCCACCCAAAAAGCTTTTTTCAAACCAAGCATCCTCCAGGCCTCCTTACTCATAGCGCAGAGCGGCTATAGGATTGAGCTTGCTTGCTCTCCTTGCCGGGTAAATACCAAAGAAAAGCCCCACTCCAGCCGAAATGGAAAGAGCAAGCAAAACCACACTTAAAGAAACTTTGGACTGAAACTGGGAGAAGCGAGAGATGAAATCAGCCCCCAGCAAGCCCAGAAGAACACCTACCCCACCCCCCAGAAAACTCAGAATCGAGGATTCAATAACAAATTGCAACAGAATATCTGAAGGCTTGGCCCCTATAGCTTTACGCAGACCAATTTCCCGAGTGCGTTCAGTCACTGACACCAGCATAATATTCATGATACCAATACCCCCTACCAGGAGAGAAATCCCGGCAATGGCACCCAGAAAGAGGGTTATGGTTCCAGTAACCTGCTGAATGGTCTCCAGGATGTCTTGCTGGTTGATAATGGAAAACTTGTCAGGATCTTCGAGTTTGCGAGTGAAAAATCCTTCCAGAAATTGAGCCACCAGATCCAGATCCTCTTCATTTCTCGCTTTAGCAGTAATTAACTGAATATCCCGGGAACCGGTTAGTCTGGTCTGAGCAGTGGTGATGGGTATTATGACCTGGTTGCCATAATCCTGACCCATTAACTTCTTTTCCCCAGTAACTCCAATCACTTCAAAAATAACCCTGCCTATACGTATTTTCTTGCCCAAAGGATTTTCGCTACCGAAAAGTTCTTCTGCCATGGTTTTACCCAACACTGCTACCCTGCTTCTCTCCACCAGTTCCCTTTTGCTAAAAAATCTACCCTGCTCGATTTGGAAGTTATAAACCTCGGGGTAAGCAGTGGTAGTACAGACCACTCTACCCCGAGTGCTGGTTCCCCTGTAGGTTATAACCAGATTAGTAGTATTTTGGGCAATCAAATACTCAATCTGGGGGATTTTTTTAGCCTCCAGCTCTTCAAACTCTTTCCAATTAATAAGCTCTTCCCCAGGACGAGCAAAAGGCATACCCGGGCGCTGCCGTACTGTGCCAGGTACAACCGTTACCTGATTGGAGCCCAAAGCGCCAATTTGGGAAATTATTTGCTCTCGCATCCCTTCGCCAAGACCCAGCATAGCCACGACTGCAGCCACACCTATAACCACTCCCAGCATAGTTAAAAAAGAACGCAGCTTGTTGGAAAGAATGCTTAAAATAGACGTCCTCAAGCTTTCAGAAAAATTCAAAGGAGTTCTTTAACCCCCTTTTCCTTAAAAAGTTCTTCCTCTGGCTCACTCAGGCGGGCATTGGCTCGGATAGGATTATCCACTTCCTCGTTTTTAAAAAGCCTGCCGTCCAGAAAATGTAGAATACGCCTCGCGTGCAAGGCAATGTCCCGTTCATGAGTGACCAGCACGATGGTTCTGCCTTCCTGATTAAGTTGCTGTAAAATGGCCATTATCTCCTCACTGGAGCGTGAGTCAAGATTACCGGTGGGCTCATCAGCGAGTATCAAAGAGGGATTATTAACCAGGGCCCGAGCAATAGCCACTCTTTGTGCTTGACCACCTGATAGCTGGTTGGGACGATGGTACATACGGTCGCCAAGCCCTACCGCCTGAAGCACTTCTTCCACGCGTTTTCTGCGTTCTCTACGAGGTATCCCGGCGTAAATCAGAGGAAGCTCCACATTCTGAAAAGCAGTGTAGCGTGGCAACAGGTTAAAACTCTGGAAAACAAAGCCTATCTTTTGATTCCTAACCCGAGCCAGCGCACTTTCTTTCAACTTAGAAACATCTTTTCCTTCCAGAAAATAAGCCCCGCTGGTTGGTGTATCTAAACAACCCAGAATGTTCAATAGGGTGGATTTCCCAGAACCCGAAGGACCCATCACGGCCACGAATTCTCCTCTCTCAATGGCAAAGCTCACACCCCGCAGGGCAGGAACTTCCACTGAACCTGTACGGTAAACTTTGACCAGATCTTTTACCCTGATAAGAACTTCGTTGGCTGACTTATCCATGTTCCTTACCTCTCTGGTGGAGGTCCTCCCATAAACATACGGGGTCTCCCTCTCCCTGTACCTGAATCAAGCATCTCAGGAGTTCCCAGCAAGACCTCTTCTCCCTCTTGCAACCCCTCAACTACTTCCACCTGAGATTCGTTCTGTAAACCTATCTTAACTTTTCGGGGTTGAGGTTTTCCATCTTCACCTTTCACAAAAACCAGATATTCTCCATCCCTTTCCTCCACCGCTTCAACCGGTAGCAAAAGAGCACTTTCACGAGCTTCGATAATGATATCTGCCTCAACGGTCATCCCAGAAAAAAGCAGGCCTTCCGGATTGGGTATTTTGATCTTCACCGGATAAGTAACCACGTTTTCCTGAATTATCCCATCCAGACCGATCTCGGTAACCTCTCCCCAGAAGGTCTGGTCGGGAAAAGCGTCAACCGAAATGCGCACCTTTTGGCCGATTCTTGCCTTGGGAATATCCACTTCATTAATGTAGGTTACGGCCCGCATCAGGGAAACGTTGCCCAAAACCATAAGCACTGTTTCCTCCGTAGCTCTTTCTCCTTCCTCTATTTCAATGGAAAGAACTGTGCTCTCAATGGGAGCTACCACTGTAGCATCCTGGATATCCTTCTCGATAACCTCGATATCGGTCTGAATCTGCTCCAGTTGAGATTGCAAAATGGCAATATCTTCGGGAGAAGTACCCTCTTTGGTATCCTCAAGCTCGGCTTCAGCCACTTCCAGATTAGCTTCAGCAAGTCGAAGGTTACGTTCGCTCTCTTTCAAAGTCTCCAAAGAAATAGCACCGGTAGCAAACAGCTTCTGATTCTTCTCATAAGTATCCTTGGCTTCCTCATATGCAACCAGAGCCTGCTGGTAAGCAGCTTCCCTTTGTTTCAACTCCACTTCTTCAGGCTTTTTCAGCGCTTTTTCAAGCTCAGCCTGAGCAGCTTTGTACTGAGCTCGTGCTTTCTTCAAAGAAATCTCCAAATCCGAGGTATCAAAAACCAGCAGAGGTTCACCTTTTTTAACTCTTTGACCCACCTTAACCAGTATTTGAGCTACTTCTCCACCTGTCTCAGGCGTCAGCTCTATTTCATCCCAGGGCTCCAAGGTTCCCAGCTCTGAAACCACTTCCTCAATGGAACCACGCTCAACTTTCACAGTTGGTAGCTCCTGACGTGCAACCTCCGGACTTTCTTTCTCACCCAAAAAGCGGAACGCAATCAAGAAAACCACCATAATGATTGCCACAATTACTATGATTGCCTTAACCCTTTTCGACATCAGGAATGCCTCCCACCCTACCTGTGCGCATTCTGCAATCCTCTAAAACCCTTTAAACGGGATTTATTTTACTCACTAATTATGGCGCAATTTTTAACAATTTGTAAACAAAATTTGAACCTCGAAAAATTCGAACTCTGAAAAACTCCAGCAAAACTAAAGGACCCTGCCTCAGCAGAGTCCTGACAGGAAAAACCTTAAGAAACCAAAACGAACTATCATAAAGTTAAACCAGCTTGCTTCTACCCATCCAATCCAAATCTAACCTCTCACCAAAATGCTCTTTAAAAATTCGATAATAGAGCAGCTCTTCTTTGCTATGTAGAAGCCATCCATTGGGCAGGTTGCGCTCTCTTGCAAAGTCCGAATCACTGATTCTCTTTTCAGCATAATCGGCAACAAGCTCCTCCACGCCTGCTCCCTGCCAGAACTTGGCCTTCCTACGCCAGAGCACCCTATCCGGCAGCTTATCTTCCACGGCTTTTCTCAAAATCCATTTTTCTATCCCGTCACGAATTTTATATTCAGGCGGGATAGAAAGAGCAAAAGAAACCAGCTCTCGATCAACAAAAGGAACATGAATCAGCAACCCATGGGCTGCAGAACTGCGATCCACTCTCTGCAGAGCAGTATTATGAAGCCGGCCCAAGATATCGATAAGTTCAGCAGTTAATTTTTCTTCAGAAAAGCTTTTAAGATAATCATAGCCTGCAAAAAGCTCGTCTCCGCCTTCTCCCGAGAAAACCACAGGAACGTACTCGGCAACCACCTTTGATACCGCATAATTAGTTATGCTGGAGCGCACCAAAAGAGCATCAAAGGACTCGAGGTGATAAATTACTTCAGGCAGAAGTTTAACCGCCTCCTCAAGGTTGATAATCACTTCCTGGTGTTGAGAACCAATGTAGTCAGCCACTATTCTGGCATATTCGAGGTCTTCGGCACCAGGAAAACCTGCTGCAAAGGTATAGAGTCTGTCTACTCGGTCTCTAAGTAGAGCAGCTATTGTGCTTGAGTCAAGCCCTCCTGAAAGCCAGGAACCAGCTTCTTTTATCCCATCAATTCTTTTAGCAATTGAGTCCTCAAGGAGAGTACGCAACTTTCGAGATATTTCCTCAACTTCCCCCTTGAAGAAAGGTTTTTCTTCAAGCTCAAAGTACTTTCTAATCTCTCCTTCCTTGAGGCGGCTACCATAAGGCAGTTCTTTAACCTCGTTGCTTAACTGATACAGAGCCTTGAACTCAGACGCAAAGCAGAGGTTACCCTGGGCATCATAAGCATAATAAAGCGGAGCTACTCCCAGAAAATCTCGCTCAAGAAAGGGTGATCCCTCTTTAAGTGCAGCACTGGCAAATTGATCCGGTCCTCTCCAATCAACTGCCCTGGCTTCCTTCTCGAGAACTTCCCGAGCCCCAACCTGCACATGGTTGTAAACCACTCCCATAGTAACCCCTGGTAGCTCAATTACCTTTCTGCCAGCCGGACCACGGTGTTTGATAAAATCAAGCATTTGTTCTACTTTTCCTTGCTGATTAGAAGCAAAAACGCCTGCAATACCAGCCACCCTTCTACCTCCCTTAGCGTAAAATTGATCCCAAGCAATTTAACATAATATGTCAAGCAAAGCAAATTCAGGACTCTTTTGGAAGAACTTTGCGAGCAAAAATCATGTAAGTGGTATGAGCAACCATTCTGTCATAAGGTCTGAAAGCCTTTGGATTAGGCTTGTACTTTCTAAAAAGACTTTCCCAAACTTCCAGCTGCACAAAGGGTAATTCTTTAAACTTTTCAAGCACTGCTACCACCTGAGGAGTGGTTGGAGAAACAACACCAATTCTCCCTCCTCCCTTGAGGGCTTTCCAGCACACTTCCAGATAATCCCAGGGCTGAGGAACATCTAAAAAAAGAGCATCAACATTTTCCTCCTCAAAACCATCTTTGATATCCTTATTCTTGATCTCTACTCGTTCCAGAACACCCCAGGCGTTAAGATTTTCAACCGCAACTTCAATAAACTCCCGGCGCCTCTCGTAAGCATAAACTTTTCCTTTGTCACCCACCAACCTGGCCAGGGTTCCACACATAGCTCCGCTTCCTAATCCTACATCGATTACTCGATCTCCCTCTTTCACATCGAGCATGAGCAAAATAAAACCCAGGTCCTTGGGATAAACAATCTGAGTTCGGCGCTTCATATGAAAAAGATTATCAACAACACCAGGCTGTAATAGAAAAACTTTCTTACCAGAAGTAGTAAGTATCCATTCTCCAAATTTCCTACCAATAACCTCGTTGAAAGCTATTCCCCCCAGGTGGGTGCTGAAAACCCTGTCCTTCCCAACACGTATCAGGTAATCTCTTCCGTCCTCTAAAAGGAGGTAAACCCTTTCGCCCTCTTTAATATGCACTTTACGTCCTCCCTCTGGTTTTCAAAATACCAAAAACTGGTGCTCGTTCTTAAGAATCAACCTTTTTGTTCCACGTGGAACACACTCACAATATCTCAATCTAAAAAATCAGCCCTCAAGAACACCGAAAGCACAAAAATTGAGCAAATCACCCGAAAGCAGGATTTATTCTACCAGATACTTCTTTAAATATCGGGTAAATCATTCTGACTAAGTCCAAACACTGCTCAAAAATTCAGGAATTCGTCCCTTAGTGAAAATCCCCCCCTAAAAGCAAAAGACTACTCAAAGATTGGTTCGTCATTCTTGCCATAGAATAGAGAGAAAAAGGAACAATCCTAAGTCTATGAAAAATTCACAACACTTTCCCTTTTTCTACCTGTTTTTTTCGAGCACCATCGGCTCAAATCTCAAGCTGAGTTTTTTCTGTGGATAACCTGTGGAGTAAAAGAGGCTACCTCCCGAGAAAGAGTAATCCTTGTTCTTAGAAATAAAGACCAGCGGCCTTCAAAACTCATAAAACAAGACTTTTAAGGCACTATTGCCATAACGCCCTTACTGGTGTAAAGTAAATGCCACCTAAAACACTCTGAATAAAAATTGTGGATAAGCTGTGCAAAAAGGTAGAAAAATTCTCGTCGAAGCTTTGGAAATTTTGAAAGTTCCCATAACAGAAGAAGCGATAAACAAAACCATAGAATTCGTAGAACGCTTTTACCTGGTTAATCAAAAATTTAATCTTTCAGCACACAAAAGTAGAGAAGAAATACTGGTCAACTTAGTTATTGATTCACTGACCATACTTGTCGTAGATTCCTTTGCAACGGTTCGACTGGAAAAAATCATAGATGTTGGAAGCGGTGGCGGTATTCCTGGTATCCCTCTGGCCATCTTTAAACCAGAGACCCGGGTTGCACTTCTGGAGAGCAAAGGCAAAAAATGTTCCTTTCTGAAAGAAGTAATTGCTGAATTAGGCTTGAACAATGCTAAGGTTATATGTGCTCGAGCTGAAGAAGCTGCCAGAAAAAAACCCTTACGAGAAAGCTTTGATGCTGTGTTGAGCAAAGCCTTGGCTCCCCTGAATATCGCTTTGGAGATAACCACACCCTTTTTGAAACCTGGCAACTCGGCTTTCTATTACAAGGGGCCCCGCTACCTCGTGGAGCTTAAAGAAGCAGAGGGAGCTCTCGAAGTCCTGGGATGCAAAGTCAAGAAAATTTGGGAAATAGAAGTTCCCTGGATCAAAAGGAAAAATTATCTAATCGAAATAAAAAAATACACACCTACGCCTTCCAGCTTACCTCGCAGGGCGGGCATTCCTCAAAAAAAGCCGCTTCCTTAAAACAAACTGCTCCTGTTCCACGTGGAACAGATCATTTACCAATACAGAAATTGGAAAAAATGGCGTCCAGAAGTTTCTGGTCAAGATCCTCTCCGGTAAACCTGCGGAGGCCTTGCATTCCCTCTTCCAGAAGAATTCCTACCACGTCTATCGACAGTCCTTGCTTCAGAGCCTTTCGGGCATCCTGAACTGTTTTCAGAACCTGCTCAAGTATCTCGCTTTGTCTTTGAGTAATCAACAGGGGATTTTCCTCAAGGTCTATATTAAGCTGTGCAGCATTAACCAGCGCTTCAAAAAGCCTTTCTATCCCCTTACGGTGTAGAACAGAAACCTCGAGAATCTCCTCTCCAGGACAGAGCCTACTCAAATCCTCTTTGCTGGTCCGAGATGGCAAATCACTTTTATTCAAAACCAGGATACGCCGTTTATGAGCAACTTTCTCTACAAGAGCAAAATCTTCTCCCTCGAGAGACTGGCCCATATCGAAAACCAGAACTACCAGGTTCGCTTTCTCGAGAAATTCTTCTGCCTTTTCCAAGCCAATTTTTTCTATCAAATCCTGTGAACTTCTAAAACCCGCCGTATCCACAAAACGAAAAGGAATGCCGTCTATAGTTAGAGAAACCTCAAGAACATCGCGAGTAGTCCCTGGAATAGGAGTTACAATGGCTCTTTCCTCACCACATATCAGGTTGAAAAGACTGGATTTGCCAACATTTGGTTTACCTGCAATAACCACCAGAATTCCGTCCTGGAAAATAGCAAAACGCTTGCTTTTTTGAAGCTCTCCAGCGAGTTCCCTTTCAAGGATTTCGAGTTCCTTTGAAACCAGTCTTTCAGCTGAGTTCTCAACAGCATCTGCAAAGTCGCAAAAAGCTTGAATATAAGCCTGACATAGCAAAAGCTTATCCTGCCAGCCTTTAACCTTTTGACTGAGCTGACCACTCAAATTGCGATAAAAAGCAGAAAGAGCTTTTTCAGAACGTGCCTGAACCATCTGGGCTACTGCTTCAGCCTGAGCAAGATCTATTCGACCGTTCAAGAACGCACGTAGAGTGAATTCACCAGGACGAGCAAGTCGTGCCCCATACTGAAGGCAAAGTTCGAGCACCTTGCGCAGGATCAAAGGCCCTCCATGAACCTGAAACTCAACCACATCTTCACGAGTGTAGCTGCGGGGAGCACGCATAATAACTATAAAAGCTTCATCCAAAACCTTATTTTTACAAGGGTCTACTATCTTACCAAGATAAAAGCGAAAAGATCGTAGTTCCTCAAGTTTTTTTTCACAACGAGGCCTAAAAATAGAAGTAGCTATGGGAATTGCCTGGGAGCCACTCATTCTGACAATACCAATGGCTCCCAGACCAGAAGGTGTTGCTATAGCAGCAATAGTATCTTCACCAACATAGAAATTACTTTGCTTGTTCACGCTTTTTGTTACGACGAGAAGGCTTTTTACGATTATCTTTACTCTTAGAGCGCTCCTTAAGGTCAATGACTACCCGTCTTTCTGGTTCCTGTCCCACGCTGTAGGTAGTAACCTGAGGATGGTTCTTGAGAGCTAAGTGAATAATGCGTCTCTCCCGGTTAAGCATAGGCTCAAGCTTTACCCTCTTGCCCGTCTGAACTACTTTTTTGGCTAAACGACTGGCCAGCTTGCGCAATGCTTCTTCCCTTCTTTTCTTGTAGTTAGCTACGTCAACCTCAACAGGGACTTCCCTAAAACCTCTCCTGATAAGATACATTTTGGAAAGAAGCTCAAAAGCTTGCAGGGTTTCCCCTTTCTTACCTATCAAAAGGCCCGAATCTTCACCATCGATCGAAACCAGCAATTTATCCTTGTTAGCCATTACTTCGCCAGAAACATCAACCTTCATTCTTTCAAAAAGTCCACTCATAAAAGTCTCGATTTCCGCCCTCGCTTTATCAAGCAACAGGCGGTCTATCCCAGCTTGTTCAGAATGTTCAAATTCTTCAGCTGTCTCTTTCTGCTCCTGTTCTTTTCTCTTCAAGAACCTATCCACAGGTTGTTCTTCAGAAGACTCGACTTTGTTGTCTTCCTTAATCCACACTCGAACTTTCAAGGCTCTGGGAGCAAGAATGCTCAAAATACCCTTATTTTCAGAAATTATTTCATATTCCAGTTTTTCTTTGGGAATTTCAAAATAGTTAGCGGCCCTTTCTAAAATCTCTTCAATGCTTCTTCCAGAAACCTCAACGCTTCTTTTCACGCTTTTTTCCCCCTTTTTTGGAAACCCCAGAACGAGAAGAAGAGTCTTCCTGAACAGGTGCTATATTTCCTGAAGCAAGCACACGGGCTCTACGAACCTGCAATTCAACCATATATTGCTGGAAAATATAAAAAAGATTAGAAACGAACCAGTAAAGCAAAACACCTGAAGGAAGGCTCCAACTAATAAATACCAGGAAAAGAGGCATAAATACCATCATGAGCAGATTCTGCTGAGAGCCTTCTCCACTCACAGCAGGCGTCGCAATCTTCTGCTGCCAGAAAGTAGTAACTCCCATAGCCAGTGGCAAAATGTAGTAGGGATCTCTTTGAGAAAGGTTAGGGAGCCACAAAAAACCCTGCCCATAATCGTAGGTAACCAGAACCCGATAAAGGACAAACAAAAAGGGCAACTGAATTAGTAAAGGGAGACATCCACCAAGGGGATTGACCCCTTTTTCCTTGTAAAGGCGCATTATTTCCTGATTGAGTTTTTGAGGATCCTTTTTGTACTTTTCCTGCAGTTTTTTTACTTCAGGCTGGATTTCTTGCATGGCTTTGGTAGAAAGGTTTTGTTTATGAATAACCGGGTACAGAGCCAACCTGATTACTACAGTTAACAGAATGATAGAAATCCCGTAATTACCGGTAAGATTGTAGAAGAAACGGAGTATAAACTCCATTCCTTGAGCCAAACCATCCCAAATCTGCGACCACATAGGTAAAACCACCTTTTAGTTAAATTAGTGCTAAGGCACTGGATCATGTCCTCCAGCTGAATAGGGGTGGCAGCGGATAACCCTTTTAAAAGCCAACCACAGTCCTTTCCCCAAACCGTATTTTTGAACCGCCTGGCGAGCATATTCAGAACAGGTAGGTTCAAAACGGCAGCTGGGGGGAAAAAGAGGCGAGACAAACCTCTGATAAAAAACGATTAACCGGTCAAAAACCAGCAAGAACTTGCGATTCATGCCCACACCTACAACAATTCTCCTCGCTAACCAAGATTTTCCTCAAGCAACTTCGACATCTTTTCTACCACTGCTTTAAAATCTTCATCAAGAAGACGCTCATCACTGAAAAAAATCACATCCACCGACTTTTCCCGAAAACGATCGTAAAAATGTTGCCGAAAGGCCTCTCTAAGCCTTCTTTTAATGCGGTTTCTGCGCACCGCCTTCTTGCTCCTGCCCACAAAACAGACCCGTAAGGACCCACTCTCTTTCTCGAAAAACCACATGCGGATAGGCGGTAAATCTACTTTCTTCCCATCGCTAAAGATCCGATCGAAGTCCTTTTTGCTTTTCAGGGTTTCCATTATCAGACAGTAAGACGTTTACGGCCTTTCTTCCTTCTCCTCCTGAGCACCTCCTGTCCCGCTTTTGTTTTCATGCGAGCCCTGAAACCATGAGTTCTTTTTCTTGGTAAGTTGTGAGGTTGATAGGTTCTCTTCATATTTTCTACTCCTTTCCTGCTTTAAATCAAGGGGAACAATTGTGCGGGTTAATTATATCGACAATATGCTCGTTAAGTCAACAATAATTACTTCTCTCAGAGTCAGAGCAAGGTATCTTTAATGGCTTAGAATCAATCAAGAAAGTGTATTAAAAACAAGCTCAAAATTTGCACTTTCTCCAAAATAAACCGGCAAAATTTTCTTGAAAACGAAAATCTACACGCCTCTCTGTTGGTCCTTTAAAAGATAAATAAATCTGCTAAAATGAAGTTAGAAAATAGCTTTAGCAAGGAACTTAAAAACTTGGGTAAAGCTTTCAGAATTGCAGTTTGCGTAAAACAGGTTCCCGAAATTGGCGAAGCTCGTGTTAACCCACAAACTGGTACACTGGAGCGCAGTGGTGTTCCCCTAACCATAAATCCACTGGACCTTGCAGCCCTGCAAACAGCTCGACTTATAAAAGAGAAAACCCAAGGAGAAATGGTAGCTTTTTCAATGGGTCCAAATTCTAGCGAACGAGTATTGAGAGAGGCAATTGCCTGGGGATGTGAAAAAGGTTACCTGATAAGCGACCCGTGTTTCGCCGCTTCCGACACTTACGCTACTTCTTACATTCTTTCTAAAGCACTGCAAAAGTTCGGCCCCTGGAATATAATCGTGTTTGGAGAAAGAGCAATCGACGGCGATACTGGACAGGTAGGGCCTGAGGTAGCTGCTTTTCTGGATTTACCAGTATTCAGCTATGTTACCGAGCTCACTGTGGAAAAAGAAATTTTCAGCATCAAAAGAATGATTGAACAGGGATGGCAGATAATAAAGATACAACCGCCTTTCGTTTTGACCGTTTCCCGGGGAAAAAGAAAAATACAGCTCCCCACCCTCAAAGACAAAATCAGAGCTCACGAAACACCCATAATTAGGCTGGATGCAACTACACTGGAAGTTGAAACTTCCCGGGTCGGTCTCGAGGGTTCTCCCACTCGGGTCCAAAAGGTGGAAAAAGTTCAGCTAATCAGAAAAGGCGAAATATTGAGAGATCAATCGCCAAAAACCATGGCCCAG
>CAZMZG010000042.1:0-15258 GCA_964570785.1 uncultured Atribacterota bacterium
CTCTTCCTTTTAAGACAAACCTCACCGAAGGGAGGCGTTTGTCTAATGTTTCGGAAAAGCCTGGGCCTTCCAGCTTACAGAGAGAACAAATAATCAGGGAAAAGAATCAGAAAGCGGGAATAAAAGTTTTAGCAATCTTTTTTACCCCTCAGAGGAAAACCCGAAAATCACAGTCTCAGCTTTTCTGACCCACACTTCTATCACCGGACCTTTAGTCCTTCCCGGTTATTATCTTACCAGAAATCTTCAAAGAAGAGCTGAAAGTAAGTACCTGCGGCCAGGACCATTTTAAAGCACAGTTCCTGGTGCTCTACTCCAAAGTGCTCCCTCCTTTACCCCGGTTTTCCCACCGGGAAAATGTAGAGGGGAACCACGTTCTGGGGAAGATTCAGTACCTGAGCGACTGCCTCATCGTGAAAAGCTCCGATAGCCACTGTACCCAGGTCCAGGGCTTCTGCCTGCAAGTAAATGTTCTGACCCACGTGTCCTGCTTCCATGTGGACGTAACGAATGCCCCGTTCTCCGTATTTGCGGGTAGTTCTCCCGTATACCGCACAGATAACGAGAACCACCGGTGCTTCTTTTATTGCTTCCTGATAGAGTGCCGAGCGGTAAAGTTCTTCTCTCCTGTCTTCTGGAAGCACTCTTTCAAGTTCGTGCCCTCTGGGTAAATAGCGGTATATCCCTTCCAGGAGCCCTTCTATCTTGCCCACCACCACATAGATCTCAAGGGGGTACAAAGCCCCTGCCGAAGGTACAGCCCGAAAGCCTCGCCTTTCATCGGTAATGCCCTGAGCAGCAAAAAGAAGCTGGGAAAACTCCTCCAAGGTGAGCGCCTGTTTAGTAAAAGAGCGTACAGAACGGCGCTTTATGAGGACTTCTTCCAGAGAGTACTTACCACTTCCTCTGGGTTGTGGCAAAGCAAACCTTTCTCCTCCCCAAGCTGATCTTATCATACAGAACACCTCCAGAAAGACGAAAAGGAAGATTACTATTTTCACGCTGGCCCCTCCATCCCAAACCGACCTGAATACACAACCAGATTAAGTATAACATTAAGGATACTTCCTCGGGGTCAGATCTTTGATTTTGGTGTTTTTGGGAGACCCTGAAACGAGAGATCCTGAAACAGGGATGCTGAAATATTGAGATCCTGAAACGAGTTCAGGATGACCATAACCTTCGGTTATGGTCAGTTCAGGGTGACCGCAGCTAACGCTGCAGTCAGTTTCTTGATCACGGTCGGTTCAGGGTGATGGCTCCGCCGCTGGCTTAGATAACCACTTATTGTTGCGGTCAGTTGAGAGTGACTACGATTCCTAGTCAGTTCAAGGCAACAAACGCTCTGTGTTTGCCGGTCAAGCACCATAGCCACAACTTACATCACGGTCGGTGCAGGACAGCAAAATGCCAGCTTAACACAACACAAACCTTAATTCTTTAAGTCTCAGGATCGGATCATGGCTTTCTTTCGCTTGAAAAACTTCTCTATTTCCACAGCGAAGAAGACGACACTTGAAAGAAGAAGAGTCAACAACAGCTCTCCTGCAGTAAGTGGAGCCGTTCTGAAGACAGGCCTCAGGAAAGGAAGGTATATGGTGGCCATCTGCAAAACAAAAGTAAGAATAAACGCTCCCAGGAGGGGCTTGTTGGAAAGCGCCCCCTGCTTAAAGAACGATTCCTTTTCTGACCTCATGGCAAGTACGTTACCCATCTGACTCAAACAGAGCACTGTAAACACCATGGTTTGCCAGTGAGCATGGCCCGTTTTGATGGACCAGGCCTGGGTGAAAATGGATATCAACCCCATAAGCAGGCCAATCCAGATTATTTGAAAACCTAAACCATGCGCAAAAATACTCTCTTTGGGGTGTCGGGGAGGCCTGCTCATTACGTCTTTTTCAGCAGGTTCCCCAGCCAGAGCAAGCCCGGGGAGACCATCAGTAACCAAGTTGATCCAGAGAATATGAATGGGCAATAAAGGCACTGGTAACCCCAAAAAGGGTGCCAGGAAGATGGTCCATATCTCTCCAGCATTACTGGTCATTGTGTATCGTATAAACTTTTTGATGTTATCAAATATCCTTCTTCCCTCTTTAACTGCGTTGACAATAGTGGCAAAATTATCATCAAGCAGGATCAAGTCAGAGGCTTCTTTGGCAACATCGGTACCAGTAATCCCCATAGCCACTCCAATGTCAGCTCGCTTCAGGGCTGGGGCATCATTTACTCCATCTCCAGTCATGGCCACAAATTGCCCCTTATCCTGCAAAGCCCTCACAATCTTTAACTTCTGCTCAGGTGCTACTCTTGCATAAACCCGGATGTGCTCAACCCGTTCTTCAAACTCCTCAAGGGATAATCTTTCAAGCTCTGCCCCGGTAATCACCGTTTCTTCTGGGTCCCTATCGAGGATTCCCAGCCTTTTCGCAATGGTCTTCGCAGTAAGGGGGTGGTCACCGGTTATCATCACCGGTTTAATCCCAGCCTTCTTACACAATCTTATGGCTTCCTTTACTTCTTCCCGGGGAGGATCTATCATACCCACCAGCCCCAAAAGGGTAAGTTCGGTTTCAAAAACCTTTTCTTCTACCTGTTTGGGAATCGTGTTCCACTGCTTCATGGCAATACCCAGAACTCTCAGCCCCCGGGAAGCCATGTCCTCTGCCGCTCTGAGGATCTCTTCTCTGTCGACAGGTTGCAAACCCTGTGAGGTCAAAACATCTCTGGACTTTTCAAGCAAACTTTCAATGGCCCCCTTCGTGAAGGAAACAAAGCTCACCTCATCATCAAAGCTTACCACGATTTTCTCCTGCCTTTCGCCAACAGCCGGAGAAATGATTGCTTGACCATCCTTATTAACCTTAATTTCATGTACGGTGGTCATGCATTTTCGCTCCGAATCGAAAGGTATTTCCGATACTCGGGGAAAGCTTTTCTCAAAAAAAGCCTTATCAAAACCCAACTTTTTGGCCAGGCTGTAAAGGGCAGTTTCCGTAGGATCACCAAGCACTTCTCCCGAGCTATCCAGCCGAGCATCATTGCTCAGGGCAAGAGCCAGAAGGAATCTCGAAAAAAGACCATTCTGAATACCGCTATCTCTTTCCAGCCCCTCAACTTTCAAGGCCTTCCCGTCAACCCACACTTCCTCAACATGCATCTTGTTGAGGGTAAGCGTCCCTGTTTTGTCAGAACAAATGTAGGTCACAGAACCCAGGGTTTCTACTGCAGGTAATCTTCGGATAAGAACGTTGCGCTGGACCATGTTTTTGGCAGTAAGAGCCAGAGCGATGGTCACCACTGCTGGAAGCGCTTCAGGAATCGCTGCCACAGCAAGAGATATAGAGGTAAGGAGCATCAGGAAGGGATTTTCCCCTCTCATAATACCAGCTACAAAGACGATGCCACAAATCCCCAAAATGGCAATAGCCAGTCTCTTTCCAAAAGCAGCCAGCCTTTTCTGAAGGGGCGTTTTGGTTTCTTCTTCCTCCTGAAGCATGGTGGCAATTTTACCCAGCTCGGTATTCATACCGGTGGCCACCACCACACCCTTGCCCCTTCCATAAGTTACAATAGTGCCCTTGTAAGCCATGTTTTTCCTGTCGCCAAGGGGTATATCTCCTCCCGGCAAGGCCTTTTCTATCTTCTCAACGGGCACCGACTCCCCAGTAAGAGCTGATTCATCGACTTTCAACTGAGCAACTTCCACCAGCCGCATATCGGCAGGCACTATCTTTCCTGCCTCAAGGAGCACGATATCACCAGGCACAACTTGCGAAGCAGGAATGCTCTGAGGCATTCCATCCCGAATAACTATTGCTCCCGGAGCAGCCATCTTCTTCAGAGCCGCTATGGCTTTCTCTGCACGGTATTCCTGAACAAAGCCTATAATGGCGTTGATGATGACGATCACGATGATGGCAATGGTATCCTGAGGTTCACCGATGATTCCTGAAACAAAAGCTGCTGCAATGAGGACCATTATCATGAAGTCCTTGAACTGGTCGAGGAACATCTCAAGAGGAGTTCGTTTCTTTCCCTCTTTTATTTCATTCGGCCCGTACTGAGCAAGCCTTTTTTTTGCTTCCTCCTGCGAAAGTCCCTCGGGGCTCGTTTTAAGCTCTTCAAAAACCGTTTTTATATCTTTCTGGTGCCAGTCCATGAAATAACCTCCTCAAGAAAAGCTGTCCCCTCAGAACGCGAGAGCTTGAACCCCGCCTTTCTTCACAACCTGTAAAGCACCATTTTGCGAAACCTTTTTCCCAGGCAATTATAACCGATTCGTCAAGAATGCTTCTTGGTCAATGCTCAAAATTTACGCAAATAAAAATTTCCGAAAAAACCCATCTTCCCCACGACGACACTAAATGACACTAAGTAGATTTACAATCAATAATGGATCAAATTATCAAAAAAGGAGGGAGAACATTGTTTACTCACAAAACTTCTCTTCTACTCGCTTTTGTGGTAGTTTTGAGTATTTTATCCTTTGCCGGATGTGGAACCTCAAACACTACTTTCATCACAGCAAGCAGTGACTTTCAGATTTGTGAAAATATTCTTCTGGCCTGGTATCAAGCCCTCAATGCAAATAATTTTACCTTGGCCTTATCCTACTGCAAACCAGGAGGAATTATCTTCGATTACACAAACGACCTCTGGGAGCTGAGTATCGAATTTCCATCCATCCATGTTTTCTATACAGTAACAGCCATTTACGGCCACGAATACATCAACGCCAATATGATTTCCATGCACCACGACTTCTGCGAAGACTTCTACTACAACGGGTGGTATTACAAAAGCGATTGCGAAACTGGTTTTTTAATCCTGTTTGAAAGGGTCTACGGCGAGTGGAAACTGGCCTGAGAACCAGAAACTACTCTCCAAAAACACCCAGAAAACCTTTGCAGGAGGCGTTTATATGCGTCGCTTAGCTGGTTTTTACTATCTTCAGGTAAACGCCCTTGGAAAATGGAAAATTACTATCAAAGAAGAAAAGTGAATGGGCAATATAGAAATCCGAAAGGAGAGATGCAACATGTACATCTCCTTACTCCGCCATAGGAGCTGTCATCGACTACTGCGTGAAATACCTTAAAGGAAAGCACAAGCTATAAAGCTCCGGCCGACTCAACCAAAAATACCTGCAACCAGAAAGCCTGTGTCAATCAAAAAAGATCAAAAACCGCAGGAACTCAAGCTCTCCTACCATGCAGGTTACCCCGGGCAAGCGAGGCAAAAATGCCCAGGACACAGAGAAAGCCAAAAACCAGGAAGGCAGCCCTGACACTTCTCAGAAAGAGGGGGTAGTGCTCGGGCGTAATTTGCACTCTTCCCATATAGAGAGCAAAAATAAGCATGGCAATTCCCATGCTGAGCATCTGCCCCACAAGCCGCATGGTAGCCAGAGTGGCCGACGCCACTCCATAAAATTTCTTTTCAACAGAACTCATGATGGCATTGGTATTGGGAGAGGAAAAAAGGGCAAATCCGAAACCAAGGAAAATCAGGCTGGCCACAATAAGGATAAGGTTCGTTTCTGCGCCCAGAAAAGCAAAAAGAAAAAGCCCCAGAGCTGTAAAGGTCATACCTGTTGAGGCTACCACCCTTGGTTCAACCCGGTCAGAGAGCCTTCCTGCAAACGGTGAAAATACAGCCATTACCACAGGCTGGGACACCAAGATCAGCCCGGCATTCTGGGGATCAAACTCCTTTATGTACTGCAAATAAAGGCTTAAAAGAAAGGCCAAAGCAGCAGTAGCACTGTAATTGATTAAAGCTGCAAGATTGGAAAGAGCAAACACCATATTATTCCTGAAAAGGCTCAAGTCCAAGACAGGGTGGCTCACTTTCATTTCCCACATCACAAACACCAGAAAACCCAGCAAACCGGCCATAATGAACCAGGCACCAGAAACATCAGGAAGAAGGGAAAAACCGTACATTATGGCTACCAGAGAAAAAGCGTAGATTGCTGAACCCGCAAAATCAAATCTTTCGCCTCGTGCCTCAGCCCACTCACCCTTAAGTTTCAACAAAATCAAAGTGATTATTACCAGACCCAAGGGGACATTAATCCAAAAAATACCCCTCCAGCCAAAGTGCTGGGTCAGGACTCCTCCCAAAAAGGGTCCCAAAGAAAGACCTGAATAAGTGGAAGCAACATTTATCCCCAGAACTTTTCCCCGCTCTCCCAGTGGGAAAACCGAAGTCAAGATAGCTATTGCAGTGCTGAATATCATCGCACCGCCTATTCCCTGTAACGCCCTGAAAGCGATGAGTGAAAAAGAAGAAGCGGAAAGCGCGGCAAAAAAAGAAGCAATAGTATAGACCAGTACGCCGTAGGTAAAAATCTTCTTTCTTCCACATATATCGGCTATTCTCCCCGATGGAACCATAAATACTGCCGAAGCCAGAAGGTACACAGTGGGAATCCAGCCCAAAAGGACTGCATCCATGGCAAATTCTTTTCCAATAGCAGGAAGTGCAACATTGATCGAGGAACTCATAAAAGGAGTAAGAAAAGAAGCCATGGTCGCAATCAGTAAAGTAATTCTTCTGTATGAAACAGTGTCCGTAATCACAGCGTTTATGACCATAGCGCCTATCTATTATAACTGACTGTCAAGCTCAAAAGAGTTGCTCGCAACCTGACTCTTCTGGAATACACAACATTCTCGAGTCCAATTCGGACGTGTCGAAACAAGGCCTTTTTATCGCTGTTAGCGAGTCTGAAAGGGAGTGAGGACAGGAAAGCATGGTTTTCGAAATATTTGTTTTTATCGCCGGACAACTCTTCATTTGCTAATGCATTGCTTTAATAAGCACGATAAACGCCAGACCTACAATAAGCATCGAGAGCCCGGCCTCCAACCAAGCAGGCTTCGTCCTTAAGGATACCAGGCTCCCTACCCGTGCTCCAGTTATCGAGCCTACTACTACAAACAGGGCAGGAAGGGGAGGTATGTTTCCGCGAGACCAAAAAATAATAGTTCCAGCAGTTGCTGTAAAGATGGTTGAGAACAAGGATATCGCTATTGCTTTTCGTATGTCAAGTTTCATCATCCTCAAAAAAGGGGGAAACAAACTACCTCCGCTACCTCCTCGCATAGCCGTCAGAAAATTAAGGAAAAACGTTCCGACAACGATGGTTTTAGCAGTTGGATCAATCTTCCGGGCGATTTCCGGAAGGATCTTACTAAAATAAATCCCAAGCACCGTTATGATGGAAACGATAACAAAAATAATCGCTAAAATCAGGGTTGGTATCTGCCCTGCCAAAAACGCTCCTGTTACCGTTCCCAGTGTGCCACCGATTATTACCCACCTGGCAACTTTCAAATCTAAGTTCTTTCTGTGGCTTATAGCACCTATGAGAGAAGAAAATGGTATAACCAGGAGGTTTATCCCAAAAGCGTTCAATAAGGGCAATCCAGCAGCGTAAAGCAAGGGCGTTCTTACCGAACCACCGCCTATTCCAAACATACCACTCATAAATCCGGAAAAAAGACCGATCAAAAGACACACTATCACTTGTGATATCGATTCCATTTAATCTTCCTCCCTATCTTTTGCCTCTCAAGTTCGTCTGACGCACAGGCACACAAAGTGCAGAAAACCGCCTTCAACAGCTCACAAAATGCTGCTTCTGACAAAAACTAAGCTGTTTCTTAAGCACACATACCCACCTTTTTTCCGCTTTATCCATAGCAGTTTCCTCAGAAACGTCCAGGCAAACTCGGTCTATCCCTGGCTAAAACCGCGACCGCGCTATTCAACACCCCTTCCTCAATACCGCTTCACCCGTGCAAACATGTACCTTGGCTGCTCCTTTTGCCTCCTGGTTTATTGCTTCTCAAACGCAGAGACGAAAGGTCAACAACCAAGCAACCACGCTTCCTCCAGTTAATTCCGCAAAAACTTATTCCTTGCTTTGCTACCGGTGCCTCTTAATCTCTGCAACTCACCCTCTTTATCCCTGTTTATCTTATACACCCCCCGTCATCCGAACATGGTGGCTTTTCGCATCTCTCACTTCTGCCACAGCAAGTCCTGCCGCCTTGTGAACCGATAATGTTACCGTCAGACGCAACATAAACTCTGGAAAGCACTTTGCTTAGCCGCTCACTACCACAGTATTTACATTTTCTTTCCGTTTCGCCTCTCCCAACACCCTCGAGAAACTCAGTTATTTTCCCACAGTCTTCACACCTGTACTCATAGACAGGCATACACCTACCACCTCACCAAACATCTTTTTTCTAAGAAGAAATTTTACCTCTTCTTTTAAGAGTATCTTCGCTACTAATTGGTCGGACTGCTTTTTTCTTGACATCATAGACAGAAATGGTATTCATTCCTTCAAAATAACCTTTTATCCGGTGAATTTCTTCTTTTGACAAGGGGCTTACCCTACAGGGCCGCAAGGGTGTGTTAATCTGGACTTCGTCAGGGTCAATTTCTCTTGCAAGCTCAGACAATTCCTTAGCATTATTTTTATTCTCTTCCACAAACATTATCTGCAAAGCGAGCTTTCCTTCATATACAGACCTGAATTTCTTTATACCGTTAAAAATGGTGTCAAATCCTATCTGCTTCACCGGTCTGTTTATTACTTCCAGGGATTCTTGAGAAAAGGCGTCCAACTTAGCCACCACAAAGTCAACCAGGAGCAGATCCTTCACAACATCTTCCCTGTCTATCAAGGAGGAGTTGGTAATAACCGCAACTTTTTCTTTTCGCAGTTTCTTTACCAAACTTATCATTTCTCCTAAATTCTTTGCTAAGGTAGGCTCACCCCTACCAGAAAAGGTTATATAATCAATTTCTATCTCAGGTAAGGAAGAAATCTCTTCCAAAAGGCTTTCAATCGGAACATAAACTTCCCTTTCCGAACTGAAAGAACGAGTCTCCCCCAGCTGGCAATAAATACAATCAAATGTGCAAACCTTGTCCTGCAAAGACAGAGGATCTATCCCCAAAGAACTCCCTAATCTCCAGGAAGGAACCGGACCGTAAACATACTTCAAATTTTTTTCCCGCATATCACCACGAAGCTCCCTTCTCCATATCCTTTTTTCGGTTTTTCTATTTCTTTCAGCCTCCCTAAGGGTTGAAAAATAGTCTGATAGGTGATGATTTCACCAAAGTTGTGTTTCTTCAATAACTCTATAACCTCGCTTACCGAGTAAAAAGTTGCTTTCTCATAAAGCTTATGTCCCTGCTGCTTTTTTTGTAGATAAAACCTGCCCAGATGACTGTTCTTATCTACGATACCAATAATTATCTTTCCACCATCTTTAAGCACTCTTCTGGATTCCGATATCACCGGATCAGGATCATCCACAAAACACAGAGTGACCACTATCAGGATGAAATCGAATTCTTTCTCCCCAAAGGGCAGCTGTTCACCTCGCCCGAGAAACACTTTTATGCCGCGTTTCCTGGCAATCTCGAGCATCTTTTCTGATGGGTCTATGCCAATTGAGACCCCCAGGGGAACTGCAAATCTCCCCGTGCCAACACCAATTTCAAGCCCCTTACCCTTCTCAGGAACCACCTGTTTCAAGGCTTCCACTTCGGATAAGTAAGCAAATCTATTTTTCTCGTACCATTCATCATATTCTTCCGAATAAAGATCAAATATGTTCATCGGCTACTTCCTGAGTCTCCCAATCCACTGATCAACCACCACTCAGATACATCCGCCTCAATTGCTAACCTCCGAATTGCAACTAACCCCGGCTCCACGTCCAGCATCAAAAGGGTGCTTTTTCCATTATACAAAATTTTTCCAAATACTCCTTGACAGATAAGTCAGAAGGTGGTAGTATAGTTTTTGCCACGGGTTCTGAGGAATCAGAAAACCGGAGGTTCAGGAAAAAGAGCTTGTTTCCGTAAGGAAAAAGCTCGAAGCTTTCCGAAAGGAAAGCAGAAGCCTGGATCTGAAGCGTCGAGGGAATTTGGTAAAAGCTGAATTCCTCGACGAGAAAAGGTTGGAAGGTTCGTTGGAGCCCGTGGTTTTTTTGTCTCTACGATATGGACATACTGGGAAAAGATCGTGCCTTTGTTTTTTGCTCACATGCCTACCTGCAGGGTCGAAACGCCTCCGCTTTTGCTGACAAACGTTGATTCAGCATCCTCATTACTAAAACCGCCAAATTAGCAAATCCTGCATCTGGGATAAACTTCATACGATTTTCTTAAACCACCATCCTGAGCCCTGTCTATATCCTCAAACCTTCAATAACAAGGTTTTATTCAAGTCCCGGAAAAATCGTCACACATCAAAAAGTATAAAGCCAGGACCTATACAACCCCAGCGCTGTTTCAACACTCCTCCCAGGTACCCTTTGCAATCGAAGCAATGCATCGATCAAGAATTGTCTGATTCCTGAAACCTTCCTGGAAAGAGGGAATTTCAACTACCTCTCCCCGCAAAGCCCTAACGAAAGCCTCCGTTTGATGGTAATAATGGTCAGAGGTGCCAAAATAAGGCGGACATGGAAATGAAGCAAAATTGCTCCTGAAATGGGTATATTCGCCCATTGGCGCCGGGCAGGCAAGAAGTTCCTGAGGCTTCTCAACGTCAACGATAAAACCACCCTGCTCTCCATTTACCTCCACAGTTAAGGCATTGCCCCGGCCTGTCGCACAGCGGGACATTTCCACAGTCAGGAAAATTCCTCCTTCCATTTCACCCCACACTGCTACTGCATCATCCACGGTGACTTTTCTCATCCTCCCCGAAAGGGGGTCTTTTCTCCCGGGAACAAAAGTTTTGGCATGAGCCTGTACCCGAAGGATTTTCGCCCCGGTCAGAAACTCGGCAAGATCAAACACATGAGCCCCCAGATCACCCAGGACACCACTTCCTGCCTCCCGGACATCGAGTCGCCAGCTGTAGGGAGCCGAAGGCAAGGAAAGCCAGCTTTGAAGGTAGTAGCAACGGACATGATAAATCCTTCCTACCTGACCCTTCCGAAGGATTGAGCGCAGCATTTTCACTGCCGGAACAAAACGATACGAAAAAGCAATCATATTGATCAAGTTTCTCTCTTTTGCCAGCTGGCAGAGCTCTTCCGCCTGTTCAGCGTTCATGGTAAAGGGTTTCTCACAGAGCACATGCCACCCCGAAAGCAGAGCTCTCTTTACCAGGGAATAGTGGGTAACATTAGGGGTTGCCACAACCACTGCTTGAAGAGGCATTTCAAAAATCTCATCGACGTTTGCAGTCAAACGCGCAACCCGGTACTCGCGTTTTGCTTTTTCCAGTCGAGCCTCGTTGGGGTCGCAGACAGCCTCCACCACAACCTGTGGAGCAAAGCGGAGAAAATTAACCAAATGGCGCTCCCCAATGCCGCCGAAACCAATGATCCCTACCTTTATACTTTCAGCCAGCATGCTTCCCACCCTTCCTGCAGAGTTTTTCCTATCATAACGCTATGTAGCAGGAAAAGAAAACGCAGTACTCTTTTCAAGGCAAAAAATAAAAAATTTCCTACCTTCAAAAAGGATAGAAAAAAGCAGCGCAACAAAAGCTCCTCCCTCGTTGTGAACCCTCGAAACTACGAGCGACTCTTCATAAAGCAACAAGCTTTCTATTCCGCTTCCAAAAAGGCATGTACTAACCAGGATGCTTCCTACTTGGATGATTCCTCTGAGGAGAGGTTTACGAACATCAAGAGCAGCGTTGGTACCAGTAGATGTGTCGTGGGCTAAAGAAGTTATCTTTTTACTACAACCTTGGGCGGAGGTGCAAAGCAGTGGGGCCGTATATCCACTGTTATACACCGTTACCAGCATTCTTTTCACGACTTACGAATCTCCTCCGGGTTGTTTTGAATAAATTGTGAAATGCTGTTCTGGTAAAAAATCAAATTCGTTTTCCAATACATACCCGGCTTCTTCCATTTCCTGCACAATGACTTCCTTGGGAATATAATGCCCGAATATCCCGCGGAAAGTAAAAGGTTTACCTTTTCCATACTCTATTATGATTACCTTACCATAAGGCTTCAAAAACCTTTTTAGATCCTTAAAATATTTCACACGGTTTGGTATATGGTGGGTGACATTGCGCATGAATATGAAATCCAAGCCTTCTTCAGGTAAATCCAATTCATCCTTCGCTAAGAGGGTAAGTACGTTACCTAACCCTTTTTCCTTAGCGCTATTTTTAATAAATTCCAAAAACCTCGGATCTGCATCAACGGCGTAAATTTTGCCTTTCTCACCCACTATTTCGGCAAATCTCAGTGCAAAATAACCACCCCCTGCACCTATATCAGCAATAGTCTGTCCAGGTTTTAGCCCTATGGTTTCTATAATTTGATCAGGCTTATTTTTGGGATCTGCTGCTTTTTTATTAAACATCTTTGCTTTGAGGTTTTTCATTTTTACCTCCAGTATTTTTCAAAGTAATTACGTATAACGGCTGGGGGACATGTGAAGTGCAAGGTGGAACCAGGCATTTGGGTGAGCGAAGCGAATTGCATACCGCCTGTTAGGCGAGGACGTTAGCCCCGAGCGAGCATGAGCAATTGAGAGTGCGAACAAAAGGACACTCATTTTGTTTCCCCAGCTTTCTGTTTCACTATTTCTATCACTTTTTGTGGATTGTTAGTAGAAAACGCGAATTCCCCAAATGTGCCTTTATTCAATAAAAGCACAACCCGAGGAGCACCAATAACAATGTACGCTAACCTCCATTTTCCTTTCACTCTTGCTATGCGTATCCCCCAACCACCATACCTAATAGTTAAAGTATCGTCCAAATAACAATCCTGAACATTTTCCCAGAGAATGCTGTGTTTAAAAATCCCATATCCTACGGAGAGATATCGAGATGTCATCTTAATGCTCAGATTGCTAAAGTTTACTGTCAGCCCTAAGAACAGCAAAAACATAACTAAGAGAAACCAGTTTGGTGCTGGACGAGTGCCGATAGGTCCCACCGTCGCCTGATAAAGTAATGCAAGGAGAAAAACTATCGTGGCTATAGTTAATAGAACAGTTATCCCTTTTGAGAAAATTTTTTCCTCGTAGATCTTTTCTATCTGCATTTTTCCATCTCTTTAATCATGGATTTCCTCTTTTTCAACCTTATGCCCCCAAAGTGAGCATTTTATATAACGGCTGGCGGATATGGGAAATTCCGACCGAAGGGAGGAAAGCACAGCAGAGTCGAAGTGAGCGCAGCAAACGGAGAAGTTTCTAATTCTCCTGAACCACCAGGGTTTGGTGTAGTTTTCAATAACAGAGATTCTAATTAGAATGCCATTTAAGGCAGTTCGCTTACCAATCAATTTCGTAAAAAACCCAGAGATACCAAAGTTCCAACAACAATGAGAATTGCGCCTACAACCTGATAAAACCGATGTACATTCTCACCCCATAGTATCTTTGACCGAGCAGCCATAAGCCTATAAATAATAAAATCGCTTTTTAACAGGCCGGAGATCAACATAAATAAACCTATTGCAATAAATGCCGATCCCCATATTGGCTTCATACTCTATTCACCTCCTTCTTCATTTATTAACTTTTGTTATGTTTAACTGCGGAGCAACTGACTTCGGGTTTTTCTCTCGTTCCGATCGGTTACTAACAATTGATTAAGAAGATGCACGCAGACATTCGAAATTTTGCTTCAGTTTTTTCACCGTGAATCTGCCCCACGTGAAGGTGATACAAGCAGAAGTAGCGTTCCCCACGACTATTCCTGCCCATACTCCCACAAGCCCCATTTCCATAGCAAACACAAAGAACCAGGAAAATATCACCTGCATCACTATAGTCCTTATAACTGTAACCACCAGACTTTTCTCACCCTGACCGATTCCCTGGAACATTGAAGAGGTAAACATCCCAAAGGGAACCCCGGCCAGGAAGAGGCTAAGAACGCGTAACGCTTCTACCAGATCACTGTATATACCAGCGCCTGCTTCTGAATAGGTAAAAGCTCTCGCAATGAAAGGCGCCAATGTTAAAATAACCACTGTTACCACAATACCTATGAATAAGCCCAGCTTTACAGCGTAAAGATACGCTGTTTCCAGCTTCTCCCCGTTTCTCTCTCCAAAGGCCGCACCGGTAACTGAAGTGACGGCCATCGCCATACCAATAAGAGGAACCGTACCGAAGTTGATAACTCTCCAGGCACTGGTAAAGACTGCTACCCCATAGTCTCCGCCCGCCTTCACTGCAAACACATTAAGCACGTAGATTGCCACCGACATGCTGATTTGAGCAAGCGAAGCAGGAATCCCTATCCTCAAAATCTGCTTTAAAATCTTCGAATTCCACTTAAAATGAAAGGTTACATAGGTATCCTTTTTGAAATAAAGCCAGTAAGCTATGAGGAAAGTGGAAATTGCTATGGATAAAACCGTTGCATAAGCAGCACCTTTAATACCCAACCCGAAAGTATAGATGAAGAGCGGATCCAGTGCAATGTTCAAAAGCGAACCTGCAGCTATGGCAAGCATAGCTCTCTTTGCGTCGCCTTCGCCCCTCAAAACACCATTAGCTGCATTATTAAACATTAAGAGGGTAACAGCATAAACCAATACAGTGGCGTAATCCATGGTAAAATCGAGCGTTTCACCACTTGCACCTGCAAATTTGAGAATGGGGCCTACACTTGGAAGAAGCAAAACGGTAGCAACTAATCCAATGCTCACGGACAAAATCATGGAAAGAGAAGCGGCAGTGTCAGCACCTTTTTTGTCTTTCTCACCTATTTTTTGAGCCACTACGGAACTTGCGCCAACTCCAACACCAGCAGCAAGGGAAATGATGACCATGAAGAGAGGAAAAAACAAGCCTATGGCAGCCAAAGCTTTAGGACCAAGACCTGCTACCCAGATACCATCTGCCAGGTTGTAAATGGTCTGAACCAGCATTGCAAGCATCATGGGAAGAGAAAGTTTTACAATAGCCTTTTTGGGATCTCCCCTGAGAAGCTTTGTTCCTCTGGTTTCTCGTTCCAACTCTAAATCACTCCCGCCAGAATATTAGCTCCTTGCAAAGTCGACCTTACCGCCTTCCTTCCCTGAAGAAACGCGAAAATAAAAAGAACCCTACAAGAATTTCTTCCTAAAAATCAAAGGCGCTACAAGGCCTTACTCTGGAATATTTTCCCAAAAGCCGGCTTTTTTGCAAGCCAATGAGGAGGAATAGCAAAGGAGTGCTCAAAATAAAAACCTGGCAGGCCCGGCAGGATTCGAACCTGCAACCCCCGGATTTGGAGTC
>CAZMZG010000043.1:0-15130 GCA_964570785.1 uncultured Atribacterota bacterium
TTTCTGAAGCGCTTTCCCTTCACCAAGAAGAGTAAAAACGGAACGGTTGTGATCGACATCAAAAGAGTAATCGGCAAGCTCAACCCCTTCTACACCAGAAATTGTTGAAGCCAATCCCTGTATCACATCCTTGGCGGATGTACTCACATTAACTGCGCTTTGAATCACCTGATGCAAGCTCAAACCACCTCCGCCTTAAGAGTGTTACTCATCTCTTTAAGCGCGAAACGATGAGCATCAAGGTCGAAAGAAGTTACTCCCTGTCCATAGACCTTAACCTGGTATCCAAGCATCCTTGCCGAAGCAACAGTGTAAAGGACACAGATGTTAGTACACACTCCTACCACCTCCAATTCTTCAATCTTTGCTTCTCTCAAGAACATATCTAAAGGAGTGCCAAAAAAGGCACTGAAACGTCTCTTTGGTATTATGTAATCATCCTTTTCGGGCTGAAGTTCCTCAAAAATCTTGTTTCCCCATTCACCCTCGATACAGTGAGGCGGAAATAGCTCAAATTCAGCGTCATCCTTACGATGCGTATCACAAATGAAGAACAAAGGATCACCTTGCTTTCTTTTTGTGGTAATCAGCTCTTTGCAAAAACCAATAACCTCCCTAACCTGGTCTCCTACATAGAGTGCACCTTTGGGATGCACAAAGTCATTTAGTATATCCACTATCAGTAAAGCCTTCACACCTCTCACTCCCTTCGCCAAATAATTGACTTCCGCTCCCCAACTAAATAAAATTGAAACAACATGTACCGGTTCATATATTTCCTATATTTTACATTGATATTTTTAGCTTACCTGATCCCTTACACCTTTCTTTCTCGGGTTCACCACATGTATGGTTCCTTCGCCTTTTGGGTGCTTTTTGCTATTTTCTGTATAGTACTTCTTGAGAAAATAACCAACCACTGGAAAGATGAAAACTGAGTTTTTAATCTTGGCTCTTTCTATCTACATATTCTGGGGTACATTGATTGCTATTTTCTCCTCTCGAGGAAAGAGCAAAAACCTTTTCGACTATTTCCTTGCCAGCCGTAAAATTTCCCCACTGGTTAACACTCTTTCTTACAGTGCTACCACTTACAGCGCTTTCATGATGCTAGGTCTTGCTGGGTTAACTTACCGTGCTGGCGTAGGAGCCCTGGGCTTTGAGCTGATTTACCTTTCAGGACTAATACTTGCCGTCATATTTGGACCAAAATTTCTGAAGTTCAGCAAGGAAACTGGATGCATAACTCCGGCTGAACTCTTTTCCCTAAAATACAACCACCCACTGGTGGGCATCACTTTTGCCCTTATCTCAATGATATTTCTCGTTCCTTATGCAGCCTCACAGCTGATGGGCATCGGATACCTGCTGGAAACGCTTTCAGGAGGCAAGATAAGCTTCGTCGCGGGACTTGCTGTAGCAACATTTCTTGCTTTCCTATGGACAGAAATCGCTGGTCTTCGTTCAGTGGCTACTACGGATTCTCTCCAAGCCACGATAATGATTTCGAGCTCAATAATACTGGTTCTGATAGTCGTGTATAAATACCTTGGAGGTTTTGGGACAATGATCAATAAACTGGTTGTCGAGTATCCCGAATGGTTATCAGTGCCAGGAAACGGCTTTTTTTCTTTTCAAACCTTTCTGGGGCTTTCACTACCCTGGTTTTTCTTTTCCATATCCAATCCTCAAGTATCACAAAGGCTTTTTGTACCTCAAGGATTAAAGCAACTCCGTCAGATGATCCTTGGTTTTTTAATATACGGTTTTACTTATACAATAATAACCGTATTAATAGGGTTTTCAGCCCGCTGTCTCTTTCCACAACTTGAAAACCCAGATTTAGCTACACCAACCATCCTCTTTAATCTCAACATCTCACCCTGGATAAGCCTCTTAGTAAGCGTGGGTATATTTTCTGCAGCAATCTCAACTATCGATTCAATCTTTCTAACGCTTTCTTCAATGTTTGTCAAGGATATCCTGAAAAAACACGAGCTGGACGAAAGGGGTCAACTTATCATAACCAGAAGCTTTATACCCATTTTGTGTTTTTTTACTTTTCTATTCGCAATACAAAGAATTAATCTCATAGCACTGCTCTCAGTAGCCTCTTCAGCAGGATTGGTCGCTTTAGTACCCTCAACTATAGGAGCCTTCTATGGAAAGAAGAGAAGATGGCAAGCCGCTTTCTTCAGTATGCTTTCTGGAGCTACCACATCCCTTATCTTACAAACAACCAATTTAAAGCCCTTTGGAATGTGGCCTGGAGTGTGGACACTGATAGTGTCCACGATCGTCTTTTGGAGCCTAAATTCAAAGGAGAGTCATGATTGAGAAGTATCCTTATTCTCAATTAAAGGAACAAAAACGCAGCCTCCAAAATACTCAAGTCGGAGAGCCCCATCTTTCCTTTTGGACGCCCTGACCAGTTCCTGAGAGCTGTAATTTTCCCCCAGAGGCAAAACTATATACCCTCCCTCACGCAGCTCCTCGACCCAGGCAGGATATATTTTGTCCGAGCAGGCACTGACGATTATTTTATCGTAAGGAGCAAGCTCTGGAACTCCCTTACTTCCATCTCCAATCACAAAGTGAACATTGCTATATCCAAGCCTACGAAGGACTTGCAGGGCTCGTTGAGTAAGAACAGAAATCCTTTCCACGCTAACCACCATAGAAGCAAGCTCGGCAAGAATCGCTGTTTGATATCCAGAACCCGTGCCTATTTCAAGTATTTTGTCAGAAGGAGAAACTTCAAGCAATTCTACCATCAGAGCCACGATGTAGGGCTGAGAAATGGTCTGTCCTTCTCCAATGGGCAAAGGAGAATCCTGATAAGCCGCAGAAAGATACTCTTCAGGGACAAAAAGATGGCGGGGAACTTTTCTAAAAGCTTCCAACACACGTTCATCTCTTATGCCTCGAGCTATAAGCTGCTCGGCCACCATTCTTTTGCGTTGTTCAAGAGTCAGGGGAGTGTCCCACACACTCATCAATAGCGCACCCTGAAATCCCAGTAAATTCCACTGGGAGGTAACCACTCTTCCCGGGTCTCCCTTACATAAGCACTCGCTGGTCCTTTCTTTACCTCACCAAAAAATTCTCTAACTTCGGACTCCGCACCTTCGGCAACCACTTCCACGCTTCCATCAGGTAGATTGCGCACAAAGCCTACCACTTCAAAATCACCTGCTTTTCTCAAAACGAAATACCGATAACCAACACCCTGAACTCGCCCCTTCAAAACAAGGCGTCCCTGAACTCTCTTCCCCTCACTCATCTTCGATCACGCCAACCTTACTGGCAAGCTCTTCGTAGAGCTGATAATCAGTCAAATAAGGACGCAGTGGAGTAACCGAAACCCAGGAGTGATAAACAGCAAAAAAGTCCGTGTTTCTTTGCAAAGCACGCTCTTTCTTGCCTTCTTCAAAAACAAACTCTTTCCAACCGGGCTCAGAAGCAACTCTTTCCTTAACTATCGTAAAATAGAAACGATCTCCCAATTCTGTAACAGTAATACCCTTAACCAGAGATGCTTCGGGAAGATCGGGGACGTTAACATTGAGCGCCAGGTTTTTCTCGCGCTCCAGTATTTCCAAAAATTCTTCCCAAACTTTTACCGCAAAATGCGCAGCCAGCTCATAGTTATTCCAGGAAGAAACTGCAAGAGAAATCGCAAGGGAAGGAATTTCTGAAATAGCACCTTCCAGAGCTGCCGCAACAGTACCCGAGTAAAAAACATCAAAACCAAGATTGGGACCTCGATTAATACCCGAAACCACGAAATCCACTCCGTTGCCACAAAAAACATTCAAGCCAAGGATAACTGCATCAGCTGGTGTGCCGTCAACCGCAAAACCCTTAACACCAGCAACCTCTATTTCCTTAGCACGGAGCGGTCTGTAAGCAGTTATGCTATGGCTGGAACAGGAACGTTCATCAAGCGGTGCCACAACTATAACTTCTGCAACCCTGGCAAAAGCCTTGACCAGCTCCTCTATCCCTTTGCTACGATATCCATCATCATTGGTAATTAGTATCCTCCGCCTGGACATCAGGCTATCCCCCTAACCTGCTCGCTATCTCCCTGGCCACAACCACCCCAGAAGCGGAAGCCTGAACCAACCCCCTGGTGATACCAGCACCATCACCAATCAAAAAGAGGTTTTCAACATCACTCTCTAAATGCCGGTTAAGCTTCACCCGAGAAGAATAAAACTTAACTTCTATCCCGTAAAGTAAATTATGAGGAGAATTAATGCCCGGAATGAACTTGTCCATCGCATAAATCATCTCAAGAATATCTTGAAGAAAACGATAGGGCAAAACAAAGCTAAGATCCCCAGGACTCGCACCACGAAGAGTGGGATTCACCATAGATTTTCGTATGCGCTCTTCTGTGGAGCGCCTGCCCATCTGGAGATCCCGCAAACGCTGAACAATTACCCCTCCACTCACTATGTTAGCAAGCTGAGCAACATACCTTCCATAAGCGATTGGTTCATGAAAAGGAGCCGTAAAATTGGTACTAACCAGAATAGCAAAGTTAGTGTTTTGGGTTTTTCTGTTTTCGTAGCTGTGTCCGTTTACGGTAATGATACCATCATTATATTCAGTAACCACTTCTCCATAGGGACACATACAAAAAGTACGTACTTTGTCATCAAAGGTACGTGAGTAGTAAACCAGCTTCAACTCATACATGATGCGAGTATAGCTTTCCATCACCGAAGCAGGAACCTCGAAACGCACTCCCAAATCCACAGGATTGTTTTCAAGCTTAACATCCAGCTTTAGACATTCTCTGCGCAACCAATCGGCACCCACTCTACCCGGAGCCACTACCACAAACTTGCTATGTATCTCTTCGCCGTTCTGGAGCTTAATCCCCTCCACCCTACCATTTTTAGCGATTATCTCTTCGGCTGACGTGTTGCTAAGAATATCCACTTTTCCACGCAAGTATTCCTGCATGTTTTTCAAGATCTCCCTGCAACGATCAGTGCCCAGATGCCTTACTCGAGAAGGGACCAAAATCAGCTCGGCCATTTCAGCCCTGCGACGGAGTTCCTCAACCTTATCCTGGTCATCACCATAAACCTTTGAGGTTCCACCGAAACGCTGATAGATTGAGTCAACATAATTAACAACTTCTTTGAAAAGGGCAGCATCAAGATAAGAATTAAGCTGTCCACCCACCTGATCTGAAAAAGTTAGCTTGCCATCACTAAAAGCTCCTGCCCCACCCCAGCCACAAAGCAATGAGCAAGGAGAACACTTCTGGCATATTCCGCTGTTTAGGCGAGCAGGACAAATTCTTTTCTCGATTTCCCGTCCCCGATCAACAAGTAACACTTTCAGCCTTCCACGCTCGGAAAGCTCGAGTGCAGTAAATATGCCTGCAGGTCCAGCGCCTACAATGACTATGTCGTAATTCTTTTTCATTTTTGTTCACCCGATTTTTTGATTTCCTCCAAAATACTCAAAGCTACCTCAAGTGCGTTTTTGCCTTCTTCAAGGCCAACCAAAGGACGCTCTCCGTTGCGCACACAACGAATAAAATGTTCCAGTTCCAAGCGGAGTGGCTCCCCCTTTTGCATGATGGGCTTCTCAATTAGTTGGGGAAAACCCGAAGAAGCCTTTTTATAAAGAGCCAGTTCTTGTTCGAGGTAATCAATGGATATAAAAGAATCTATCTGGGTTATTTCCATGCGTCTAATCTTTTTACGGGTTACCCGACTGGCAGTTAGATTAACTATACACCCGTTATCAAAAAGAATTTGAGCGCTGGCAATGTCTTCCTGAGAGGAAAAAACTGGATAACCAAAAGCTCTTATTTCCACCACTTTTCCACCAACAATGCTCATAACTATATCAATATCGTGAATCATGAGGTCCAACACCACGCCAACATCGGTATTGCGGTCTGGATAAGGACCCATACGAGCGCATTCAATAAAAATAGGCTGAGTGATGAGTTTAACAAGTTCTATAACAGCAGAATTAAAGCGCTCAATGTGACCAACCTGTAAAACCACTTTTTTAGCATTGGCCATCTCCATAAGTTCTTTGGCTTCTTCAAGAGTAGTAGTTACTGGTTTTTCGATAAGAATATTGATACCTGCCTCTATAAAATGACCAGCGATGCTCCTATGCAGAACTGTGGGCACTACTATACTTACCGCATCTACAAGACCAAAGAGGTCACGGTAATCATAAAAAGCACGAGTAAAATAGCGCCGAGCAACTTCCTGAGCTCTTTCACAATCGACGTCAACTACACCCACCAGCTCTACTCCAGGAAGCTCTGAATAAACCCGTGCATGGTGTTGACCAAGATAGCCAACACCAACTACACCCACTCTAACCACTTTCAAAAATTTTCCTCCTTTAATATCTCAGCAAAGCTCTTCTCGCTGTCCATTAGAAAATTTCGAATCGATTCTACAATTTCCCAACGCTCCTCTTCGCCGAGAAGTGGATGCACTGGGATAGAAAGTACTTCCCAACACAGTTTCTCTGCTACTGGGAAACGAGGAGGAGTTAAAATTTTTCTCAGAAAAGGTTGTTGGTGTAGGGGAAGGGGATAATAAACTTCACAACCAATGCCCTGAGCAAGCAGAAAGCTACGCAAGTCATCCCGTTTTTCTCTAATCCTCAAAGTATACTGGTGATAAACATGGAAACAACCTTCGGGAACAAAAGGAATCTCTATCCAGGGTATCCCAGAAAGATGCCGATCATAAAAATGGGCGTTTTCACGTCTCTTTTGATTGTTTTTATCCAGTTTTCGCAACTGTACTCTACCAATAGCTGCCCCTATATCGGTCAACCTGAAATTGTAGCCAAGCATTTCATGAACGTATCGCTTCCGGCTTCCATGGTTAATAAGCATCCTGCATATTCCGGCAAGTTCTTCAGAATTGGTAACAATCATACCACCTTCGCCAGCAGTCATATTTTTGGTGGGATAAAAACTAAAAACTCCGGCTTCCCCAAAGCTACCCACTTTCCTCCCAGAATAAAGGGCCCCATGAGCCTGGGCACAATCTTCAACCAGAAAAACACCGTATTTTCTAGCCAGAAACCCGATTTCCTCAACAGCACAGGGCAAACCAAAAAGATGCACTACAACAATTCCCCGAACGCCTGATTCCCGTTTAAGAATATCTTCCAGCTGATTAGGGTCAATGTTAAACGTTTTTTTGTCAACGTCACAAAAAACAGGTACGCCACCACACTGAAGAATAGCACTGGCTGTAGCTACAAAAGTGAAAGGGGTAGTCACCACTTTTACGCCTTCTGAAACTCCCAGGGCTTTCAACGCCACAAATAGAGCAGTCGTACCATTAATAGTAGCTATAGCATGGGGTATCCCTAAATAATTAGCAAATTCGCTTTCAAAAGCTGCAACCTCTTCACCTTGAGCCAGATGGCCTGAGGCAAGTACTTTTTGAACCGCTTTTTGCTCTTCATCTCCTATGTCTGGTTTGCAGATTGGTATCCTCATCATCAAACCTTCCTCAACACCAAATATTTAATCTCTAAATTTTGTTCCCTAATACAATAGTCAACACTGCCCTTTTTGTCTACCAGCAAGCTCTAAAATATATCTCCGGTAATTTTCATAAGCCTGAAGGGTTTCTTCAATAGCATCACCGCCAAATTTCCAACAATAACTTTGGGCTAAAACAAAAGCCAATACTGATTCTGCAACAACCAGCGCCCTTGGAACAGCACAAACATCTGAACGCTCAAAACGAGCTGGAACCTCCTCAAGCGTTGATAAATCGACACTTGGCAAGCCCTTTCTCAAAGTTGGTATTGGCTTCATTGCACAACGTACCCACAAGAAATCCCCCCAGGTTACTCCTCCTTCCAAGCCGCCCGAGTGACAGCTTTTTCGCACGAAGGGAAAATCTTTTTTAAAAGGATCGTAAAATATGGCGTCATGCACTTCGCTACCTCTTTTCCGGGCAGAAAGAAAACCCTCCCCTATTTCCACCCCTTTTATACCAGGAATACTCATTAAGGCACCAGCAATCTGTGAGTCCAACCTGAGTTCGGCCTCCGTATAACTACCTAAACCTGGAACTAATCCACACGCACCAACTACAAAAGTTCCTCCCAGGGTGTCTCCTTCTTTTCTGACCTTTTCTATCAAACTGATCATTTTTTCTTCCTGATCTTTATCAAAAGTGCGAAGTAAGGATTTAGAGGCTTGCATAACTTTTTCCTGAAATGTCAAGCTACTTTCTGCACGCACACTTCCTATTGACTCCACAAATCCCCCTACTAAAACCCCAAAATATTTGAGAAAAATTTTAGCAAAAGCACCAGCGACAACCCTACCCACAGTCTCTCGAGCGCTTGCCCGTTCAATAACATTACGAATATCTTCAAAACGGTACTTAACCAAACCAGCCAAATCAGCATGACCTGGCCTGGGCACAGTTACCAGGCTATAGCCTGGAGGAGGTGTCCCTTCAGGGCTCATGAGGTCAATCCAGTTTTGGTAGTCTTTGTTTTTAACCAGGATAGCAATTGGACTACCTATGGTTTTGCGAAAACGGACTCCACTCAAAATCTCCACACGATCCTTTTCTATGTCCATACGAGGACCAGAACCAAAACCTTTCTGCCTGCGTTCTAATTCCTCATTTATAAAATCCAGATCAACTTCCATATTGGAGGGAAAGCCACGGATTATCACCACTATACCTTTACCATGAGATTCCCCTGCAGTGATATATTGAAGCATCTTAAAGCTCCTTCCGTCTATCCTCAAGGGTTTTCAAAAATTCCAGAAGTCTCTGGGCGTCGTTATTTTCAAGAATTTCGCATAATTCCATGAAACACTCTTTAAATTTTCGAGCCCTCTCGAGGATCTCTTCACGATTCGTCCAGAAAATATCTGCCCATACTTCTGGATTGGAACCAGCTACACGAACAAAATCTCTAAAATAAGGCCCCGCAAGAGGATATACTTTTTTTCTTTCCTTAAGGACACCCCAGAGATACGCGTTAGCTATAAGATGCGGCAGGTGGCTCACCAGGCAACACACCGTATCATGCTCTTCAGGAGTTAAAAAAAAACCTTACCACCAAGAAAGTTTACTATTTCGTCAATCAGAGCAACTTTATCTTCCAGCGGAGAAAAAGGAGTTATCAAAACTGGTGCCCCCTTAAAAAGACCAGCTCTAGCTTCGTCAAACCCCCCCTTTTCACCACCTGCCATGGGATGAAATCCAGCATAAAGGTGATTACCCAAAAAGGGTTTTATCTGCTGATAAACCCAGCTTCGAGTACTTCCCATATCTAAAACCAGTGTTCCCCCGGAAAGGACTTCTTTTATTTCAAAAAAAACACCTGGCACAGCTCGCACAGGAGTTGCTATAAAAACCAAGTCCACATCGTCGGCTGCCTCAGCAGCTGACGAAGCCTGGTAATCAATAAGCCCTTTCTGCTTGGCTTTCTCAAGGACAGAGCGATCAACATCAAAACCCTTCACAAAACCACGGCGAGGCCATCTCAGGAAATCCCAGGATAGAGAAGCTCCTATCAAACCTAAACCAACAATTCCCAGAGAAAGGATCACCTTAAAGCTCCTTTCCCAAGACAGGTAGAATTCTACGCAAACGATTTACAAGCTCAGCAAACATTTCGGGAGTCATGGATTGGGGGCCGTCAGAAAGCGCTTCTATAGGATTAGGGTGGACTTCTACCAGTAAGCCATCCGCCCCAGCAACAATTGCAGCAAGGCTCATCGGTATCACCAGGTCGCTCCTGCCCGTTCCATGACTGGGGTCAACAACCACCGGGAGATGGCTTTGTTTTTTTATGATAGGAACACTGCTCAAATCAAGGGTATTGCGAGTAGAAGGCTCAAAGGTTCTTATGCCACGCTCACACAGAATCACCTGGTAATTACCCTGTGCCAAAATATATTCCGCAGACATAAGAAGTTCTTCAATGGTGCTCATCATTCCCCTTTTAAGAAGTACCGGTTTCCTGAGCTTACCTACAGCCTCAAGTAACCTGAAGTTTTGCATATTACGGGCACCAATTTGAATAATATCCGCATACTCTACCACCAGCTCGAGTTCTTCTATGCCCAGAGCCTCCGTAACAATGGGAAGGCCCGTTTCCTCCCGTGCCTTAGCCAGAAGTTTCAAACCCTCTTTCCCCAACCCTTGAAAACTATAAGGAGAAGTACGCGGCTTGAAAGCTCCTCCTCGCAAGATATGCCCGCCCGCTTCTTTAACCCTTTGAGCAGTATACACAATCTGTTCCTCGGATTCCACGGCACAAGGACCAGCCATGATGGCTATCTTACCACCACCGATCTTCACATCACCAACTTCTACAACAGTGTCCTGATTTCTAAACTCTCTACTGGAAAGTTTATAGGGAGTAAGAATGGGAACTACTTTCTCTACAAAGGGTAAAACCCCGATTTTCTCCTCAATATTTGCTTTGCGTTCATCGCCTATGGCGCCGATGATAGTACGCTCGACTCCCCGAGATATGTGCACCCCAAAGCCCATTATTTTAAGCCGGCGCGCTACTTCCTCGATTTCTTGCTCGCTTGCACCGCTACGTAGGACAATAATCATCTTCTCTTCAAACCCCTTTCCAATCCATGAATCCTGTATAAGTTTCCACAAGCAGCGTTTATATCCTGCCCACGAGAAAGCCTTACGGAAACCTCCAAACCATTCTCTTTTAAAATATTATAAAACTTTTTGACTCTGGCAGGCGAAGAAGGCAGAAAAGGTAATCCATCTACCCGATTACCGGGAATAAGGTTAACAAAAACGTTAACTTCTCTCAAAATTTTGACCAGTTCGTAAGCGTCTTTAATATGGTCGTTTACGTCCTCCCAAAGGGTATATTCGATGGTTACTCTATGGCGCGCGCGAGCAACATAGACTTTCAGAGCGTCCAGCAAAGACCTTAAAGAATAAACCCGATTCAGCGGCACTAAATAATCTCGAACTTCTGAAAAAGGGGATTGCAAAGAAACCGCCAAACGCAATTCAGGCCAATCTTCAGCAAGTTTCAAAATAGCAAAAGGCACTCCTACCGTAGAAACGGTAATACGCCTTGCGCCTATTCCCATCCCCCAGGGAGCATTCAAAATCAGTAAAGCCTGATGAAGATTGTCGTAGTTCAACAATGGTTCACCCATACCCATGAAAACTATGTTATTAACTCTTCTACCCAGCTCCTTGGCAACCAGCCAAACCTGGCCTACAATCTCCCCAGGCTCCAGGTTTCTCTTAAAACCTGCCTGACCCGTGGCACAAAAAGAACAGCCCACTGGACAGCCCACCTGAGAAGACACACAAACCGTCAACCTGTCTTGGTGAGGAATAGCAACCGTTTCAATACTCATGCCGTCAGCTAAGGTTATCAGAAGTTTACAAGTCCCATCGCTTGAGCTAACAGTCTCTATAACCCGCATGGGATTCACAACGAATTCCCGGGCCAGCTTCTCGCGCAAATTCTTAGGAAGATTGGTCATCATCTCGAATGAATCAACCCTCTTTCGATAAACCCATTCGAATATCTGTTGAGCTCTGTAGGTAGCTTCTCCCCAATCCCTAAGAAGAGAAACGAGAGATTCAGGAGTAAACCCCATGATATCAGTCTTCCTTACTTCCATTCCTGCCTCCGCAAAAGAGCTAGCTTGGGAAAACGCGAACTCAAAATTTTATAAATAAAACAAGATATCAGAAAACCGGAGAAGCATTGAAATATATCGATTGGAATCTCTATCAGCAAAGCCGGCCAGCCAAAAAGAATAAAGGCGCTTATTCCATAACCTCCCACCATTATTAGCGCTCCCCAAAAGAAAGCGTGCCAATCGAGTTTTCCCCTCCGAACTACTAACTCCCCAACGACGTAACCTTCACCAGCTTTTACTAAAAGAGTAAAAGGAATCCATATCAAGTATCCCATCTGAAGGTCAGCAAGCACAGAACCCAGCGAAGCAGTAACCGCTCCTACAAAAGGGCCCAGGATAGCGGACACAAGAAAAATTACCGCCTCACCGAGATGAAAACCAAACCGGTGTGAAGCAAGGGGTATATGCAAAAGGGTGGTTAGAAATACTACAACCACGCCCAGCGCACTTACCGCAAGTAACAAAGTTCCCTTTCGGATCATAGGAAGAAGTACAATTTTTTTAGATATTTTACAACAAGCATCATCATTTTTAAACATGAACCTTATTAACTCGTAGTCTCAATAACAATAAAACAAAAAACCGCTCTCGCGTAGTTTTTATTTTTTGACCCCTTCCTTCGGGAATTCTCGAAAAAACAAACAACAACTTTTAAAAAAGCACCACCCTGCATTTCCTACCACAATGTAAAAAAATTGATATAGAATTAAGCAAGAAGCAAAGCAAAAAAGAGAAAGGAATGGTCAAATTGGACAAAAAAGATATCGAACAAATTAAAACAAAGCTAATAAAATTGCGAGAACATCTGTTACGCGTGGTAGAAAGAGAACAAAATTTCACCAAAACCAGCAATCCCCTTAAAGAATCTCGAGACGAAGGAGATTTTGGACAGGGCACTTTAGACATGGAAATCGAAATAAGTTCTCTGGAAAGCTTACAAAATATCCTGCAGCTGGTAGAAAGGGCCCTCAAAAAGATTGAAAAAGGCACTTATGGCATTTGTGAAAAATGTCGACGTCCCATCGACAAAGCGCGTCTTGAAGCTCTACCCTACGCTACTTTATGTATGGAATGCCAAAAAAGCGGATGAAAGAGGAAAGGGAAGGACTTAACAAGAGAAGGGCAAAAATAAAAAAGGGGCAATGCCTCTTACCCTTCAAGACATTGCCCCACCTAAGCAAAAGAAGTGAGTCAAGTGTGTACCATTTTCTCGAGAACACCCAGCCTTTCTTCAAGCACCAATGGCATTCCAAAACCAAGATTTTTGGGGTATTCTATTCCTCGGTCCAGAACCTGGTGCTGGTAATTAGAAATCCTGAAATAGTTAACAACATAACGCTTCGCTTCTTCAACATCAAAGGGCTTACAAGAAAACACATCCACGTTTAGATAGCACTGTTTTGGAAAAGTGTGAATGCTAATGTGGCTTTCCGCTATGATTACTATCCCAGATATTCCCGCTCTTTCTTCCCCTTCTCCGTACCTGAAAACGTAAGGTGGAAGAACTTTGGTCATATCCATTTTGTCTGGGCACTCATCCAAAAATCTGTGCACCAACTCCACATCACTAAGGAGCTTAGGATCTTCACTGTACCCATCGATAATCAGATGAGTGCCCACTTCCAGGATTTTCTTCATGATCATCCCTCCCTTCGGGTTGATTATCTTGGAAAAGATTTAAAAACAAAAATATCTGTTCTTTTTAAAAAGAACAGATATTTTCACAACAAAAATGGTCACAACCTGTTTTTAAAAACAGGTTGTGACCATTTTACCTATATCCGCAAAATCAATTCGATCGCCTGACGCAACCTTTTCAAAACGCCGTGCCTCCTTCCGGGCTCAACCCGAAATTTAGTTTTTAGAGAGGCACTCCTCCCACGAAAACAGGGAGAGGGCGACTATCACACCTTTCTGGTGCTAAAGTCGAATCCCCATTCACCTCCTGAATAAATAAAACAAGCAAAGCTAATTATATTTTTTTTTGAAGACTTGTCAAGAAATTTAAAAATAACTTAATAAAAAAGAGAGAGTTGTTTTCTCACAGAATCACAAGCTTTTTTCCCGTTGATCAGCAAAAACGGTGCAGCCTTCTTAAGACGGATTCCTATTCTTTTTAGAAAAGAAACGTCAGTAATTTTCCCCTCTTTTCTGACCTCAACAATGCGTTTTGCAGAAAGAGAACCTATACCGGGTACCCTAAGCAGGTCTTCAAAAGAAGCTTTGTTAACCTCGACCGGGAAAAACTCTGGGTGTTTCAAAGCCCAAAGAGTTTTAGGGTCTTTATCCAAGGGAAGATTACCATCTTCAGAAAAACAAATTTCACTCAATGAAAACCGGTACTTTCGCAAAAGATAATCTACCTGATACAGGCGCACCTCTCGCCAGGGGTTAACTGCTGGCCTATCGGCAAAGGGAGTTCCCCAAACAGGCTGAAATGCGCTGTAGTAAACCCTGGCCAAATAAAACCTTTTATAGAGCGAAAACGCTGTACTCAAGATCTCTCTATCTTTCTCCGTACTTCCTCCCACTACAAACTGCGTAGTAATCCCAGCCGGAGCACACAGACCCTTTCTCCGCAGGTCAGAAAGAAATGAAAAAAGGGTCATAATTTTAGAAAAATTCTTTTGAGGGGCTATTGAAGATAGATGGTGAGGATTGGGAGCTTCAAGATTCACTGACACGCGAGAGGCAAGGTGCACCGCCTCCTCTATATAATCATGTGTGGCCTCGGGTAGAATTTTCAAGTGGACATAGCCTTTGAAGTTGAACTTCTTTCGAAGTATCTCAACAGTTCTTAACATTTCGTTCATCGTCCAGACAGGATCGCGAGAAACTGCAGAACTAAGAAAAAGGCCTTTAACCAGGCCTTTTTGCCATAAATGAAGAAATAATTTAACCAGTTCCTCTGCTTTCAAAGAAGTTCTTCGGAACGGTGAACCAAGGCGATTAGCACAATAAAAGCAATTATGCACACAATCGTTGGAGAGCAGAATTTTAAGAACCTTAACCACTCTTCCATCAGGAAGAGAGGTCGGATAAATCCATCCTCCTTGTGGGCTACTTTTCCTTGAAAGTTGTCCAAAACAAGAACCACAGAGGTCAAAGCGCGCACTATCTGCAAGCAACCTTACTTTATCGTCAAAATCTAAAAACGCCACTTTGAATCACCAAAAAATCAAACTGGACCCATTTAAATTATAACTTACTTTCACAAACAAATTTGACAGTAAAATCGAAGCTATATAAAATTAAAAATAAGGTGCGCCCGTAGCTCAAAGGACAGAGCGGCGGTCTCCTAAACCGCAGGTTGAGGGTTCGACTCCCTCTGGGCGCACCAGAAATCCGCTTAAATCAAGGCTTCCAGGTGCGGTGCTTTTCCCGAAAATTCCCCTGGCAATTTGATAACGGAGAAGGATATCTCTGTCATCAGCACAA
>CAZMZG010000044.1:0-14907 GCA_964570785.1 uncultured Atribacterota bacterium
AAATACAAAAAATAAAGATCTGACCCCCCTGTTTATTCTTGACTTGCTGAGGTATAATATTAGTGCTAATGATAATCAATTTCATTAGGAGTAGCTTTTATGGTAAAGCAAAGGTGGAAAGAGGTATTTCATAGCTTTGATAAGAAGCCGACTCCTTCTCGCTGTGCTATTTTAGAAGTGTTCGAGGAAGAGAAGAGTCACCTTTCTGCAGAAGAAGTGCATGAGCGATTGAAGCGGAAGAGAAAGAAAGTGGGTATTGCTACCGTTTATCGCAATCTGGACTTGCTTTCCCGGATGGGGATTTTGCGTAGGGTGAACTTTGGTGATGGAAGAGAGCATTATGAACTGGTGCATTCTTCGGAGACCCACCATCATCACCTGGTGTGCCTTAATTGCGGCAAGGTCATTGACTATAGCGAACTTATGGATGAAGAGAGAGAATTCTTGAATCACCTGGAAAAAGAGCTTGAGAAAAAACACAACTTTAGAATTCAATCCCATCAAATTTATTTTTACGGATTATGCGGGAATTGCCAGTAGCTTTTGTGGCTTGTAACTGATAATGATTATCAATCTAACAGGGGAAAAGGAGTGCCGTGTTTTGGGAAGTTGTGTGGTTTCGCTGGCCGAGATGAAGACCGGCCAGAGAGGAGAGATCGTTCAGATTTTAGGTGGTAGAGGGATGGTGAGAAGGCTGTGGGTTTTGGGTGTTGTTCCCGGGAAAAAAGTGGAAAAAGTGAGCTCCTTGCTGGGCAGCGGGCCGGTAGTTATACGCCTGGGGCAGCAGGAGATAGCCCTGGGCAGAGGAGTAGCCCAGAAGATTCTGGTAAAGGTGGGCGGCTGAAAAAAATCGTCCTGGCTGGCAATCCCAACGTTGGGAAAAGCGTGCTTTTTACCAGGTTAAGTGGTGTTTACGCTTTTTCATCCAATTATCCGGGTACCACGGTCGATTTTTTACGGAGTAAGATCAAAAAGAACGGGGAATGGTATGAGCTCATCGATGCTCCTGGTGCCTATTCTCTTAAAGAAGAGGCAGAGGCTGAACAGATTGCAGCTCGGCTGGTGGAAGAAGCCGATGTAGTGATCAACGTGGTAGATGCTACCAACCTGGAGCGCAACCTTTATCTCACTTTTGAGCTCGCCGAAAAACAGAAACCCATGATCGTAGCGCTCAATATGTGGGATGAAGCCAGAAAGCAGGGCATAGAGATAGACGTGAGGGCTTTGAGCGCTTTTCTGGGGGTTCCGGTTATTCCCATTGTTGCCACTACCGGTGAGGGCATTAAAGAGCTCATGGATATTCTTCCTGCGGCAAGCGTTCCCCATCCGGTATCCTGCGACCATGAGCGGCGCTGGGAGGAGATAGGCGAAATTATAGAAAGGGTGCAACGTTTTTCCTACCGCAGACCGGGCTGGCGCGAAATTTTCCAGAAAATCACCGTTTCACCGGTCAGCGGTACTCTGATAGGTTTGGGAGTTATTGGAGGTATGTTTTTCCTGGTGCGTGCAATTGGCGAAGGCATCATTTCTTACCTTGCCGAACCCCTTTTCAACGGCCTGTATTTGCCCCTGCTTGAAAAGTTGAGCGCTTTGCTTTCCGGCCATCCTTTCTGGCATGGAGTTTTGATTGGAAAACTCATCGATGGTCGGATAGATTTTGAGCTTTCCTTTGGCTTGCTTACCAGTGGGTTTTATATACCTCTGGGTGTAGTCTTCCCTTACATCCTGGCTTTTTACTTTATGCTCAGCCTTCTTGAAGACGTGGGGTATTTGCCCCGATTGGCGGTGATTCTGGACGGTTTTTTGCACCGCCTGGGTCTTCATGGTTACTCGGTGGTTCCTGCTCTTTTGGGATGGGGATGCAACGTGCCAGGAGTGATGGCTACCCGGGTCCTGGAGAGCGAACAGGAACGTTTCATCGTAGCTACTTTAATTTCCATTGCCATACCCTGTTCAGCGCAGCAGGCTCTGATTGTGGGAGTCCTGGCTTCTTACGGTGTGGCTCCCATTTTGATCGTTTATGGTACGCTGGCCCTGGTGGGTCTCACCGTGGCTTTGCTCTTAAAATATTTGGTTCCCGGTGCCCGCCCCGCTCTTATTTGTGAGATGCCGCCTTATCGTTTGCCCTTTCCGAGGGCTCTTTTTTCCAAATTGTGGATTCGCTTGCGAGGATTTTTAATAGATGCTCTTCCAATAATGCTGGTTGGTATCGCCGGTTTAAACCTGCTCTTTTTAACCAATGTTTTCCCACTGCTGGCTCGAGTAATAAGTCCCTGGCTGGCTCGGGCAATGGGTCTTCCTCGAGAGGCGATATTGATCATCATCATGGGTCTTTTGCGCAAGGACATGGCTATGGGTATGCTTTTACCCTTGAACCTTTCGGTAAAGCAGCTGATTATTTCCAGTGTGGTTTTGAGCATGTTTTTTCCCTGTATTGCCACTTTCGTTGTCTTTTTAAAAGAGCTGGGTTGGAAGAGGTTGCTTCAGGGTGGTTTGATAATGCTGGCTTCATCTTTCTTGGTAGGAAGCTTGCTTAATTTTATCCTATAGGAGGTGAGTATTGTGCCATTTGGAAGAGGTTTTGGAGGAAGGTTTGCCGGTGCCTGGGGTGGTTTTTACCCTGGCTTCGGTTGGTATGGTCGGGGAAGGGGTAATCCCTATCCTTTCTGCCGTAACTTCCCCTGGTTGCCCCGCGGATGGTGGGCTATGCCCTATGCAGGTGCAGGCTACGGGGCATATCCTTATTGGGGCTACAGGGCGTATCCTTATGCAGGATACGGGGCGTATCCCTTCCCCTATGTTTCGCCCTATGGAGGCCGTTTTTACCCACCCTTTTAGGTTAAGATAGCCTTGAAAAGGGAGGAGGTGTTACCGTGGGCTACCGCTGGATGTACTATTTGACCGGTCTTCCCGGGTGGATGCGCTGGGGCTTTGGCCCGGGATGGAGCTGGGTGAACCCCTGGTGGCTGGGTTACTACGGCTTCCCGGGCTTTGGCCCTTATGCTTTTGGTTACTGGGCTCCGGTTTATCCGTGGTATGGCCCGCAGGCGTGGTGGTGGTAAAAGGAGGTAATGAGCTATGACCAGAAGATACACTCAAAGTTGGGGAGGATATGGAGCTTCCTGGGGGGGGTACCCTCCCTATTGGGGAGGATATCCTCCCTACGGAGGGATGACTCCAGGATATCCTCCCTACGGAGGGATGGCCCCTCCCTGGGGATTTTCGCCCTTTGGAATGCCGCCGGAAGCAGAACTTGAAATGCTTAGAGCGCAAGCAGAAGCTATAAAACAGCAGTTGGAGTTTATTGAGCAGCGAATCAAGGAGTTAGAGGAAGAGCTGCGAGGGTAATCAAAGCTCCCCTCTGCCATGCCGAACATATGGCAGAGGGGAGGAGCAAAAGAAGGGAGGCAATTGTATGAAGGTTGCCATTAGTGCTACCGGGGATTCTTTGGATTCCCAGGTAGATCCTCGTTTGGGTAGGGCGAGGTTTTTCATTATTTATGAGCTGGATAATGATTCCTTCCGGGTGGTGGAGAATAGTTTTGCTCAGGCCTCTTCGGGAGCTGGTATCCAGGCTACTACCTTTCTGGCCAATGAAGGAATTGAGGCAGTGATCACCGGTAATGTTGGCCCCAATGCCTATCGAGTTTTGCAGCAGGCAGGAGTTAAGGTATACCTTGGAGCATTGGGAACTGTGAGGGAAGCTATTCAGGCGTTTAAGGAGGGGAGGCTTTCCATTGCTCAGAACCCCAGCGTGGGTGCTCATTTTGGAATGGGTGGAAGCTCTGTTCCTCCTCAGGGTACTCCGTTGAAGGAAGGCTTTCATGGGGATCTGAAAAAAGACCTCAACGAGTTTCGAAAAGAAGTGAATTCCCTCAAGGAGAGGCTTGAGGCAGTAGAGGAAAAGATCAAACGTTTGAAAGAGGGTGAGTGAAATGATGAGACCTGGTGGCGGTTTTGGAAGAGGAATGGGAAGAGGGGCAGGAGCTCCGCGGGGACGAATGGGTGGTTTCGGCATGGGACCAGCTGGAGAGTGTGTTTGTCCTCAGTGTGGTACGCGGGTTCCTCACCAGCGAGGTGTTCCTTGCTTTCAGATGAAGTGCCCTAACTGTGGTGCTCCGCTTACCCGTGCAAGATAAGGGTGAGTAGAAGTGGTGATTGCGGTAATGAGTGGGAAGGGCGGAACCGGCAAGACGCTTTTTGCGACCAGCCTGGCTTGTGCTCTTTCCACCGCTCAGCGAATTGTGTTTGTGGATGCAGACGTGGAAGCTCCCAATGCCCATATTTTTTTGAAGCCAAACGTTGAAGAGGAACGGGTGGTGGAAACTTTTTCTCCCCAGATTGTTGAGGAAAAGTGCGATGGCTGTGGAGAATGCGTTAACTTTTGTTATTTTTCTGCGCTGACTCTGGTGAAAGGGAAGGTTTTATTTTTTCCAGAATTGTGCCACAGCTGTGGTGGTTGTGAGCTGGTCTGTCCTCAGGGGGCGATCAAGGAAGCATCGACCGAAAAAGGTAAGATAAGAAGAGGGGTAGCCCGCAATGGAATTGTATTTTGGGAGGGGAGGCTTAAGATTGGTGAACCACGCGCCCCAGCGGTTATTGCTGAGCTGAAAAAAGTCGCTAAAGAAGAGTTTTCAGAAGTCCTTAATATTATAGATTGCCCTCCGGGGGCGGGTTGTGCCGCGATTGAAGCGGTCAGTGGTGTGGATTTTTGTGTCCTGGTAACCGAGCCAACTCCTTTTGGTCTGTCGGACCTCAAGGTAGCCCTGCGGGCAATCGAGGAGTTAGGTATGCCCTGTGGAGTGGTGATTAACAAGGCAGGTATTGGTGGAGCAAACATTATTCGTCTTTGCGAGGAAAAAGGAGTTCCGGTGCTTGGTGAAATTCCCTATCGGCGGAGCATTGCTGAAAGATATGCGCAGGGACTCACCCTGGTGGATGGTCAGGATAACCTGAAAAAGGAAGTAATGGACATATATCAGACACTTTGCAAGGTGACTATGAGAAGAGAGGAAAGCAAATGAAGCAAATAGTTGTCTTGAGCGGAAAAGGTGGAACCGGGAAAACTTCGGTCGCGGCTTCGCTTGCTTCCTTGCTGGGGAAGGAAGCGGTGGTGGTAGATGCCGATGTTGATGCGCCCAATATGGAGCTTTTGGCCGAGACGGAAACTCTTTTTGAAGAGCCTCTCTTCTGGAGCAGAGTGGCGGCGATAGATTTGGAGCGCTGTGCACGTTGTCTTTTATGTGTTTCGTATTGCAGGTTCGAAGCCCTGAGTGTGAAAGATGGGGCTCCGCAGGTCGACCCGGTAAGGTGTGAAGGTTGTGGAGTTTGCAAGAGAGTATGCAACTTTTCCGCAATTGAAATGCGCGAAGAACTGACGGGCCGTCTTCTCCTTTCCAAAACCCGTTGGGACAATTTCCTTTTTCATGCCCGCCTTGCTCCTTCGGGGGAGAATTCGGGCAAGATGGTGACCTATTTGCGGCAAAAGGCTGAGGAAAAGGCAAAAGAAGAAGGGAAGAGATATTTGCTTATCGATGGTTCTCCGGGGATTGGTTGTCCGGTTATCTCAAGTATGATGGGTGTGGATCTGGTGCTTCTGATTGCTGAGCCTACCCTTTCCGGTCAACATGACCTGGAGCGTATAGTAGCTCTTGCCGAGCACTTTAGGCTTCCCTGCTGGGTAATTATCAATAAGGCGGACTTGAGCATTGAAAATCGGAACCGCATTCGTGAGTTTTGTAGTTTTCATGGGATAGAGCTGGTTGCTGAAATCCCCTTTGACCAGGAAGTGCTTGATGCTATGATGGTAGGGCTTCCTGTGGTGGAGTATGATCGTCAAAGCCCCTTTTCTTTAGGGGTTGAAAAAGTGTGGCAAAAGATTAAAGGTTCCCTATAGTGAAGAAAGGAGAGATATGGTGTGAAGATAGCAATTGCTTCCTCAGATGGGAAGACCCTGGCTCAGCATTTTGGAAGATGTAAGGGTTTTGTGGTGTTTGAAGTGGAAAATGGTGAAGTGGTAACTCGGGAATACCGTGACAACGTTTTTTCTGAACATCAGGGAGCGCATGATGGAGGAGAAGGTAATTGTGCTCCGACCGATTTGCTTAGAGATTGTGAGGTTGTGGTTGCAAGTGGCATGGGTCCCAGAGCCTACAGGTGTTTAAAGGAGCAAGGCAAGAAGGTCGTTATTGCGGCCGAAGATGATGTAGAGAGCATTGTTAGCAAAATCCTGAGCGAGCTAAACTGAGACTGGCTTTTTGAGATCAGGCCTTGAGAGGAGAAATAGCTCCATGGAGATTACTGTCTTATATGATAATTTTCTTTTTCTTCCTGAGCTTCTTCCTTCGCATGGTTTCTCTTGCCTGATAAAGGGTGAAGAAAAAGTCCTTTTTGATACTGGCGAAAGCGGTCCTTTGCTTTTTAAGAACCTGGAACTTTTGAGGATAGACCCTTTGAGTATATCCCGAGTAGTCATTTCTCACGAACACTATGACCACATCGGAGGTTTGGGATACTTTCTTGCCCAAAACTCCAATGTGGTAGTGTATGGTTTGCCTTCCTTCTCTGAAGCAACTAAGGAGGAGATAAAAGAGAGGGGAGGGCATTTTGTGGAAGTTGGGAGAGGGATGGAGATAGCTTCTTCCGTGTTCACCACAGGAGAGGTGGATGGACCGGTTAAGGAACAGGCACTGGTGATAAAAGGTGAACAGGGTTTTCTTTTGCTCGGGGGGTGCTGTCATCCCGGGGTGGTTAGGATGGTTCAGGCGGCTTCCTCTCTGGTAGGAGACAAGATTCGCTTTGTGATGGGCGGCTTGCACCTTTATCACTCAAGCGATGAAGAGATTGTAAAAACTTTGGAAGCCTTGAGAGAACTTGGTGTTGAAAAAATGGCCCCTTCGCACTGCAGTGGCTTTTTTGCCCTGGATACTGCTCAAAAATTGTGGAAGGAGAACTTTGTCTCTTCTGGAGTTGGGAAAAGTATTACCTGGTAAGGAGTGAATTTTGATGAGTCGTTACAGCAAAATAGGTAAAGTAATCGCAGTGATGAGTGGAAAGGGTGGAGTAGGTAAAAGCTCTGTTTCGGCGCTTCTTGCTTGTGAACTTGCTCGACGAGGGAAAAAGGTAGGCGTGATGGATGCCGACCTTACTGGCCCCAGTATTCCAACTATGTTTGGGATAGTGGGTAAGCGGCCGGAGGCTTTAAACCCTGGCATATTACCGGTTAAAACCCCCAAACTGGGTATAGAGGTTATCTCTATTAACCTCCTTCTTGAAAAACCGGAACAGCCGGTCATCTGGCGGGGTCCTCTTTTAAGCAAAGCCATCCAGGAGTTCTGGGAAGAAGTGGCCTGGAATGACCCGGACGTTCTGGTTTTGGATCTTCCACCAGGAACTGGGGATATTCCCCTTACCGTTTTGCAGGTGATTCCTCTGGATGGAGTGGTTATAGTTTCCTCGCCTCAGGATGTGGCCTTTCTGGTAGTTAAGAAGGCTGTCAACATGGTTTACCAACTCAAAAAGCCCATTCTGGGCCTTGTGGAAAACATGAGCTACGTGGTTTGCCCCCACTGTGGAACTACTATTCGTCCCTTTGGAGAGGAAAAGGGAAAGAGTATCGCTGCTTCTCTTTTCATAACTTTTCTGGGCAATCTTCCCATAGATCCTAAACTTTCCAGGCGCTGCGATGAAGGAACCATTGAGGAGTATGAAAGTACGGAGGTTTCCTCAATAGTGGATAAGATAGTCCTGTAGGGTTAGGTTTTAGCGGAAAAGCCTCTTTTAGGAAGTTTTCTGTAAGCCCTCTTTGGGGGTTTTCTTCTTATCAGGGCTTGCTTTTATTCGTAAATAGTCGTAGCATTATGCTTGGTTTGTCTTTGCCTGATCGTTTGAGGTTTTGAAAAAGCGATGAGGGGGCTTGCAGAATGTGGGTTGCCGATCCCAAAGTCATCCTTTGCTTTGGCGATTCTCTGACCTGGGGTTACAATCCCCGAAACGGCGAGCGCTACCTCTTTCGAGAGCGCTGGACGGGAATCTTGCAAGAAGAGCTGGGTAAAGAATACCGGGTTATTGAAGAAGGTCTGTGTGGTCGGACCACGGTCTGGGACGATCCCATTGAAGGAGATAAAAGCGGTAAAAAGCATCTGGGGCCTATACTTGAATCCCACCGCCCTCTGGACCTTGTGGTTATCATGCTGGGCACCAATGATTTGAAGAAGCGTTTCAACCTTTCCCCCTTTGATATTGCTCAGGGAGCCGGCTTTCTGGTGGACATGGTGCGCTGCAGTGGTGCTGGAAGGGATGGAAAGTCTCCCGAGGTGCTTCTTATTTGTCCTCCACCCCTTGCTCAACTCACCGATTTTGCAGGTCTTTTTGAGGGTGGAGTGGAAAAATCCAAAGAGCTTGCCCCCAACTACCGCATCATAGCTCGCTTTAAGCGCTGCCATTTTCTGGATGCTGGTGAGATTGTTAAAACCAGTGATATAGATGGAGTGCACTGGGAGGTGGAAGAAAACCGGAAGTTTGCCTTGAAGCTTGCCTCAAGAATCCGCAACATTCTGGGTTGAGGGGACGTTTTTGTGAAGAAAAAACTGCAGCTTTTGCCGTTTTGCTGTGCGCTGGTTTTGATTGGTTTTGGCCTCTCCGGTGTGGGTTCGCTTATCCCCGAGATTGCTGACCATTTCAGTGTGGAATATGCGGTAGCAAGCAGAGTTTTTTTATTTCACGGCTTGGGGTATTTCTTCGCCATTCTTGTCGCTGGTTTTCTGGGAGACCTTCTGTCCAGGTTTCTGATTTTGAGAGTGGGCCTGGTAGTTATTATTGCAGGTCTTCTGGGGATTTCACTTCTTGACTGGTTTGGGCTGGTCTTAGCTTTCTTCATGGTTATGGGAGTGGGACTGGGATTTCTGGACTGTATGTTGAACCCAGTGGCTGCCTCCGTTTTCGCTCAAAACCCGGGTGCAGTTTTGAATTTCATTCATGCTTTTTTCGGTTTGGGATCTCTTTCTGCCCCCCGTCTATATGCTTTCCTGGTTGAGCGAGGTGGTACCTGGCAGAGCTTTTATCTGGTGGTCTGTGGTTTTGCAGTGCTGGTTCTTTTGCTGTTCCTTTTGCCTTTTTTACCCAGGAAAGGCGAGGTTTCCGCTTCTTTTGGAGAGATTTTTGCTCTTTTCCGGGAGCCGGTCTTCTGGTTGATGGGTCTCACTATGATTTTCTACGCAGGAGGGGTAAGCACCTTAAATGGCTGGTTGGTGGCTTATCTCAAGGAAAAGGGAATAGCACTTTCCCAGGCAGCCTCTTTTCTTTCTTTTTTCTGGACCGGTCTTTTCGCGGGAAGATTGTTACTTTCTTTCTTATCGGAAAGATGGGGCTATTTGAATATTGTACGTCTTAACTCAATAGCCGGTGCTCTGGTACTCTTTGTGGTTGTTACCGTTGCGCCTTCTTTTCCGGTTACTGCAGTTTTGCTTTTTGTTGCGGGTTTTGCACTCTCTACCATCATACCCACTACTTTGGCCTATGCGGTGTCGGCATATCCAGAAACTTCTTCCACGGCCTCGGGGTGGTTGCTTTTTAATAACGGTATTGGCAACTTCCTTTTTCCCTGGCTGGGTGGTATAGTGGCTTCCTCGCTGGGTTTGCGGTTTACCGTGCTCTTTGTCCCGGTGTCGGTTTTGCTCATGTTACTTTTTCAGCAGCTTCTCTTTATAAAAAGTAAAGCCAGTTATGAGGAGGGGGTAAGCGGTGGATGAAGTGTTTCCTTATCTTGAGAAGGTGCTTCAAAAGGTAGAAGCGATTGGTCCGCGCTTGAGTACCTCTTTTCAAGAAGCCGAGTTTGCCCGCTGGCTGGAGGGGGAGCTTTACAAAATGGACTTTGTAGTTGAGAAGGAAGATTTTAAAGCCCTCTCCACTTACAGCTTTTTTTACTGCGGAATATGGGGCATGTTTTTGGGTGCTTTTTGCTTGCTCTGGTTTTCAAGATGGCTTGCTCTGCCGCTTGCACTTTTCGCTCTGCTTTTAACCTATTGTAACCTCAACACGGTACCCCTTCTGGCCACTTTGCTCACCCGCAGGAAATCCGTCAACGTCCTTGCCAAAAACACCGATTCTCCCCGGTTTGTATTGTGTGCTCACCTGGACTCAGCGAGAACTTCTCTTTTCTTTAGCCCCCGCCTGGTAGTTTCTCCTCGCCTTAGTTTGCTGTTCAACATTGCCTCTTCAGTTTGGGTAGCGGTTGTGGTCTTGCTTTATGCTTTTCTGGGCTATGGCTGGTTGCGCTGGTTGGGTCTGCCCGCTTCTCTTTATCTTTTGTTTCTTTTTGTCCTGCATTTCCATCGGGAATTCTGTATGCCTCCTTCACCCGGGGCCAACGATAACGGTAGCGGGGTGGCGGTGGCCCTGGAACTTGCTTCTCGCCTGCAGAAGGCAAACCTGCCTTTTTGGGTGCTTTTTACCGGGGCAGAAGAGTCAGGTACTTTTGGAGCGCTCCATTTTTGGGAAAGGCACAAAGATCTGCTTCGAAGTGGAGTGTCCGTCATTAACCTTGACAACCTGGGAGCGGGGAGGCTGACTCTGGCCAGCATGGAGGGGATGTGGGAAGTTTTTGCCTCTTCGGAAGATTTGCGAAGAGAGATAAAGGCGGCAGCGCTTGAAAAGGGAATAACCCTTCTGGAGCGGCCTTACCTGGGCCTTTCCACTGACGCTACGGTTTTTTTGAAAAGAGGTGGCAAGGCGGTTACCATAATTGGCCTTGATGAACGGGGGCTTCCCCCCAACTGGCACTGGGTGACTGATACGCTGGAAAACCTGCATCGGCCCAGCCTGAAAAATGCGGTGGTTATGCTTGAGGAGTGGGCAAAAAGACATGTTTGATGTAGCGCCCCTTATTTTTTTGCAGAGCTTGCGTAGCCCTTTCTGGGACAGGTTTTTTCAGGTAGTTTCAGTGGTGGGTACTGACCTTTTTTACCTGGTAGTTCTGGTTGTTTGGTATCTTGGAGTTAGCAAAAAGGAGGGTATTTACTTGAGCCTGGTGCTTTTTGCTTCTCTTTTCCTGAACTTCGCCATAAAAACTCTGGTAGCCATTCCCCGCCCTTACCTGCACCCTCTGGTCCAGGCGCTTTCAGAAGCAGAAGGTTTCTCTTTTCCGAGTGGCCACGCTCAGTCCACGGCCACCTTCTTTTTTTCTCTGGCTTTACTCTACAGAAAGAAAGCACTCTGGTTGCTGGCTTTGGTGATGATTGGCCTGGTGAGCTTTTCCAGGGTTTACTTAGGCCTGCATTATCTGGAGGATGTGCTGGCCGGGGCTTTGCTGGGTGCTGGGTTTGCCTTTATGGCTTTTTACCTTAAAAGTAAATTAGAGATCAAACAGGTCAATATTTCTCTCCGATGGGGATTTATAATTACTCTCGGCATTTCTTTTCTGCTTTTTTTAATAATTTGGGATAACCTCTCGGCTCGAGTGGGGGGAGCGATCAGTGGGGCACTTCTGGGCTGGTCCTTGGAGCGAGACTCCAGGGGGCTGGTGTGGAAGAGCTTGTTCAGCAGGGTAGTGTTTCTTGTACTGTCCCTTTTCAGCGTGCTGGCTTGTTTTCTGTTTTTACGCTGGGTTTTTCCGGAAGGAAGAGCGTTTCTATTCCTGCGTTATGCTATAGTAGTTTTCTGGGTGGTTTTTGGTATTCCAGTGTCGGTGAGGTTTCTGAGGAGGAAATTTGCTGGGGGGAGTTGAAATGCCTTATTTTCCAGAGGACTTCATTTTTGGAGTGGCCACTGCTTCCTATCAGATTGAGGGTGCATGGAACGAAGAGGGAAAGGGTGAGAGTATCTGGGATCGCTTCTCGCATACTCCGGGGAACGTTCAGGACGGGACCACGGGAGATGTAGCCTGCGACCACTACCACCGCTTTGAAGAAGACGTGGCGCTTTTGAAAGAGCTGGGTGTTGATGTCTATCGTTTTTCCATATCCTGGCCCCGGATATTTCCGGAAGGAAAGGGCCGGGTTAACGAGAGGGGGGTGAATTTTTATCGCTCACTCATAGAGAAACTGCAGGAAGCAGGCATTAAACCTGTGGTAACTCTTTATCACTGGGATCTTCCTCAGAAGCTCCAGGATAGGGGGGGCTGGGAGAGCGAAGAAACTGTGGCGGCCTTCACAGAATACGCGCGCTTTCTTTTCCGGAGCTTTGGAAAAGAGGTTTTTCTGTGGATTACTCATAACGAGCCCTGGGTGGCCTCTTTTGTGGGGCATTATGAAGGAAGACATGCACCGGGCAAGCGAGATTTCAAAGCTGCGCTTCAGGTGAGCCGTAATCTGCTTCTTTCTCACGGGCTTGCCGTGCAGGCCTTTCGGGAGGAGAAAACGCTGGGTTCCATTGGGATAACTCTCAACCTCACTCCGGTGCACCCCTTTTCAGATAGCGAGGAGGATATTCTGGCGGCTAAGCGCTGCGATGGTTACTTTAATCGCTGGTTTCTGGATCCTCTTTTCAGAGGGGAGTTTCCGGAAGACATGCTTCTTTGGTATGAAAAAAGGGGTTTTGCCTTTTCTCAGTTGAGCGAAGAAGAGAGGTCTCTGGTTGCTCAACCCCTCGATTTTCTGGGAATTAACTATTATTTTCGACGAGTGGTTGGTAAAGGCGAGGAAGCAGTTTTCGAGGTGGACTTTTTTGATCCTCCCCAGAGCGAGTATACTGATATGGGCTGGGAAATATATCCTGAGGGTCTTTACGAGATTGTAAAGAGGGTTAGTGAGGAATATCAACCGGAGGATATCTACATCACTGAAAACGGCATTGCTCTTCCCGACCAACCTAACTCCAGAGGACGGATCAACGATCAGAAGCGCATCGATTACCTGCGTTCGCACCTTTTGGCCCTGCATCGTGCTGTGGATGAAGGATGTCCAGTCTCGGGATATTTTGTGTGGAGCCTTATGGACAATTTTGAGTGGGGTTTCGGGTTTTCCAAGCGTTTCGGGCTGGTTTACGTGGACTACACTACTTTGCAGAGGATTAAAAAAGCCAGCTTTTACTGGTATCAGAAGGTGGTTAAGTCGAGGAGAGTGGATTAGCCAGGCTATTTGATGGTGTTAGTGAAAGAGGTAGTTTTATCCCGAGGAGGGATGTGGTTTGCAGACCAGAGAAATAACCAAAGTAGCCGTATTGATCGCTATAGGGGTGGCCTTGCCTTATTTCTTCCATGTTAGCGGCATTCCTGGACAAGTTTTTCTACCCATGCACATACCAGTACTTTTGGGAGGGTTTTTGCTTCGTGGTGGCGGAGAGGCCTTTCTGGCCGGGTTGATTTTACCTCCTCTGAATTTTTTGGTCTCCGGAAGACCTGTCTTCCCCAGTCTGGTAACCATGATGTTTGAGCTTGGTGTATACGGCTTATCAGCTTTCTGGTTTTACCGGTGCTTGCACTGGGGAATTCTTTCTTCGCTGGTTATGGCTATATTTTTGGGAAGAGGTGCTTTTCTTTTGAGCAGCTGGATTTTGTTTTCGCTTTTGGGACGGTCGTTTGGGCTAATTCCGCTCCTCCAGACCCTGTTCATCGTGGCTTTGCCAGGAATTCTGGTTCAGTTGATCTTGATACCTTTTCTGGCTGGTGCTTTGCTAAAAAGAGAAAAAGAAACTCCCCGCTTTTTCTGAGAGGAATCTGGGTTGCCTTTCGGGGGCGCGGAAGTGCCCCCAGGTTTTTATTTCCAGAAAAGACCGCAGTGGCAGCGGCCGTTTTTTTCAACGCTTCCCTGGCGGGTTTCCAGACAGGGACAGACGTTTTCCGGTATGTTATCGATCTTGCAGGGGCAGTAGAAGTCCCCAAAGCGCTCGTACTTTTTAAGCAGGCCCTCGATGAGGGGCTTTTTCATTTCGTTGAAACGGTATCCCCTGAAGCGGGCAAAGTTTTCTATACGTTGAGTTATTTCCTCTTGAGGGGAAAGGTCAGAGGGCCGCTGGGCTTTCAGGGTGCCCTTCTCTTCTACAAGTTCTAAAACTGCACCACATACCGGACAGACTATTTTTTTCCCGATTTCTTTTTCCTCTTTGTATACGAAGGAAGTCTGACATACCGGGCAAAAAAGTTTCTCATTTGAGTTCATCTTTAAGCGCCTCCCTTATTTTGAGTTCGTCGTATCCCACAATTACCTCATCTTCGATGACGATGATCGGGAAAGCCCTTCTTCCCGAAACGGTCTGGACTTTCTGGACGGTTTGTTCTTTCTCGGTTTCTGGCAAAAGGTCAACATCCACAAAATCAAAGGGGATGTTGTGCTTTTTGAAGAACTGCTTAGTCATCTGGCAGAAAGGGCAGGTGCTCAGTGCATAAAGCATGACTTTTTTCATGGTTTTTCCTCCTGATTTTGCTGATCTTTGTTCACTATTAAACCAGATAAGCTGGTTTTTATTCAGGTGAATAGCGATTCCAAGGAATTTGTTGGCTTAAGAGTATCATTAGTCAATTTGTCTTAACTGGGTTGGTCTCCTTAAATTCACCAATAAAGTAATGGAATTTTTGTCAGAAGTTTGTACTGTTTGGAATTATCTTTACAGTTCTTGAAAGGAAAAACGGGGAGCTATTTCCGCGGCATTTCGCCGTTTTTATATCAGCGCTTTCCTCGTTTTATTATGGAGTAGTAAAGACAGGGTTTAGTAAAGACTTATCTTTGCGTTTTAGAGTTGTACCTGCGGAAGGAATTCCAGTTGTTTCGCTTTCTGGTTTCGTCGCTTTTTTGTTTTTAGTCTTTCAGGATTGTGGTTTCTTGTTTTAAAATAGAACACAAGTTTGATTCTGTAAGGAGCAATTAGTGGATTTTTATAAAACTTTCCTCCCTTCTTGAAATACGCTTTGCACCCTGAAATTCTCATCAAAAACTACAATATCAGCAATTTTGCCCTTTTCAAGACTTCCCAGCT
>CAZMZG010000045.1:0-14557 GCA_964570785.1 uncultured Atribacterota bacterium
AGGCCGAAAAAAATCTGGGTTTGATATTCGTTGATTACCTACAACTCATGAGGGGTTACGGGCGCTCTGAAAACCGTCAGCAGGAAATTTCGGAGATTTCTCGTTCTCTCAAGGGATTGGCCCGTGAGCTTAATTTGCCGGTAATCGCGGTATCCCAGCTGAGCAGGGCAGTGGAACAGCGCACCCCAAAAAGACCCCAGCTTTCTGATTTACGAGAAAGTGGCGCCATAGAGCAGGACGCTGATCTGGTTATCTTTATATATCGTGAAGAGTACTATAACCGTAACACTCCCAAAAAGGGCATTGCAGAAATTATCATTGCCAAGCAACGCAACGGGCCAGTGGGTACGGTAGAGCTCGCTTTTCTTGAGGATTGTACCCGCTTTGAAAATCTTTCCAAAAGAGCAGAGCCGGGATTTTAAAAAGTTGGGGAGGTTGTTCGTTGACACTGTTTCTTAAGGGATGTTATTATTGTCGAAAACAAAGGAGGCGGTTTTTGTGAGAAAGTTTTTAGCTTGTTTTTTGATGTGTGCTCTGGTGCTTTTTGCTTTTGGGCTCGCTTTTGCTTCGACCCTTGATGAGATCAAGGCCAGGGGCCAGCTGATCATCGGTACTGATGCGACTTACCCTCCAATGGAATTTCATGACGAAAATGGTGAAATCGTGGGCTTTGATATTGACCTGGGCAGAGCTATAGCTGAAGAGCTGGGGGTTGAGGCTGTTTTTGTAGATACCGCCTGGGATGGCATTTTCCCTGCTCTGGATGCCAAAAAATTTGACGTTATAATTTCTTCAACTTCCATTACTGAGGAGAGGTTGAAATCCAAAGAGATGAGTGATCCCTACTATGTTACTTCCCAGGCCATCGCTGTGTTGAAGGATGACAACTCTATCAAGGGGCCGGATGACCTGGTTGGCAAAGTCGTCGCTGTGCAAATTGGTACTACTGGCGACCTTGCCGTTTCAGAAATTGAGGGGGTAACTGTAAAGCGTTTTGACACTATTGATAAGGCTTACATGGAAGTTCTGAACGGAAGGGCTGACGCGGTGGTCAACGATCTTTCTGAAGTTGCCTACCGGATGCGTATGCTTCCCCAGATGAAAATAGCGGCTACTTTCCGTGAAGGTGAGGATCGGTATGGAGTTACCATGCGCAAGGGGGATATAGAGCTTTTGCAGGCTATCAATGAGGCCCTGCACAAGATCAAAGAATCTGGCAAGTATGACGAGATATACAATAAGTGGTTTGGTAGCAACCAATAAAACTTATAGGGGGAAATAGGATTTGCATTTTGACTTCACGGCCCTTTTTGGTGCCTTTCCTGCTCTTTTGGTCGGAGCTTCGATGACTTTGAGGGTTACCGCATTTTCCATTGCCCTGGGGCTTGTGATAGGTATTCTGGCAGGGTTGGCCCGGGTCTGGCCCAACCCTGTTCTCCGTTTTATTTCCTCAGCTTATATTGAGCTTATTCGGGGTACCCCTCTCCTGGTACAGATCTTTATTGTTTATTTTGCCCTTCCTTCTCTGGGTCTAAATCTGGATCCTTTTATTGCTGGAGTTATTGCGATGGGCATTAATAGTGGTGCATATGTGGGTGAAATTGTGAGGGGAGGCATTGAATCCATCGCTCAGGGGCAGATGGAAGCTGCACGTTCCCTGGGTATGACCTGGGGACAGGCCATGCGCTATGTGATTCTTCCTCAAGCTTTTGTGCGCATTTTGCCTCCTCTGGGCAACGAATTCATTGCTCTTTTGAAAGACTCTTCGTTGGTCTCCACAATCGCCATTGCCGAGCTCACTCGTACTGGCCAGATTATCATTACCAGAACTTTCAAGTCTTTCGAAATCTGGACAGGGGTGGCTCTTTTCTACTTTTTGATGACCTACGCAATTTCCCAGGTAGTGAGGTATTCTGAGAAGAGGCTCCAGTACAATGAGTGAGTGGGTAATCGAGGTTACAGGTCTCAACAAATATTTTGGAAAGCATCACGTTTTGAAGGACGTCGATTTCAAAGTTCGCTTTGGAGAAGTGGTGGCGGTTATTGGAGCTTCTGGTTCTGGAAAGAGCACGCTTTTGCGCTGCCTGAATGGCCTGGAGCCGATACAGAGCGGAAAAGTCCTGGTGGATGGTGTGGATATTCATCAAAACGGGGTGGATCTGAACAAAGTCAGGCAGTCCATCGGGATGATATTTCAGAATTTTAACCTTTTTCCTCACATGACAGTCCTTCAGAATATCACTCTTGCTCCAGTGAAAGTAAAGAAGATGTCCCCTCAGCAAGCTCAAGAGATAGCCCGGACTTTTCTCCATAAGGTGGGCCTGCTTGATAAGCAGGATGCCTATCCCTGGCAGCTTTCGGGGGGTCAAAAACAGCGAGTAGCTATTGCTCGCTCTCTGGCGATGAATCCCAAAGTCATGATGTTTGACGAACCCACTTCGGCGCTGGATCCAGAAACAGTTAAAGACGTTTTGGAGGTGATGAAAGAACTGGCGCGCGAGGGAATGACTATGATTGTAGTGACTCATGAGATGGGTTTTGCGAAAGAGGTTGCCAACCGGGTTGTTTATATCGATGATGGTAAAATTATAGAAGAAGGCACTCCGGAAGAAATTTTTTATAACCCTCGTAACGAGCGTACTCGAGCTTTTTTGAGTAAAGTGATCAACGTTTGAGGGAGGAGCTATATGGAGGAAAAAAAGACCAGGATCAACATTGGTGTTATCGGTTTTGGAACTGTAGGCTCCGGGACGGTTAAAGTTCTTTGGGAGCAAAAAACCGAAATAGAAAAGGCACTTGGTGTTAACGTGGAAGTGGTGAAAATTGTTGACAAAGATTGGGTTAGAGCTCGCTCCATTGTAATTCCTCCCTCCCTGCGCGGTGAAGATCCTGCTGAAATCCTGAACGACGACTCCATTGACATTGTGGTGGAAGCAATAGGAGGGCTGGAGCCGGCTTTTGCAATTGTAAAGGAAGCTCTGGAACGAGGCAAAACCGTGGTAACGCCTAATAAAGAGCTTGTTGCCAAGAAGGGAGAAGAACTCCTGCAGGTAGCCCTGAAAAGTGGTAGTGAGCTTTTCTTTGAAGGTTCGGTAGGTGGAGGCATTCCCATAATTCACGTTCTTAAAGAACAGCTTTTGGGAGACGATATAGAAGAGATTTTTGGTATCGTCAACGGTACCACCAATTTTATACTTTCTGAAATGTCTTTGAAAGGCGTATCCTACCAGGAGGCTCTTCAAGAGGCGCAGAAACTCGGTTACGCAGAACCGGTGCCCACCATGGATGTAGAAGGCTTTGACGCTGCCTACAAAATTGCCATTCTTGCTTCGCTTGCTTTCCGCACCCGTGTAGATGTCGACCGGGTATACAGGGAAGGCATTACCGCTTTGTTGCCCCAAGATATTGATTTTGCAAGAGAGCTCGGCTATGTCATAAAGCTTTTAGCTATTGCCAAGAAAGATAAGAACCAGCTTGAGTTGAGAGTGCATCCGGTGCTTTTGCCTTCCTGGCACTCTCTGGCTTCGGTCAACGGTGTGGAAAATGCTATCTTTGTGAAGTCAAGGACTCGTAACCTGACCTTTATAGGGCCGGGTGCTGGTGGAGAGGCTACTGGTAGTGCCATCGTTGGTGACATAATAGAGGCTATAAGGAACCTGAAGCATTCCTGTCGGGGGAGAGCAGGATATAACTGCATTAACAACCTCCCGGTGAAACCCATGGAGGAGGTAGTTGATCAGTATTGTGTGAGGATACTGGCTTATGACCGACCTGGTGTTTTGGGGAAAATAGCTGCTGAGTTTGGGGCTTGCGGAGTGAGCCTTTCGGCTGTGAAGCAACCAATTAGCGTTCCCAGCCAGCTTACTCACATCTATTTTTTGACCCATCATACCCAGGAAAGCCAGCTCCAGCTTGCTCTGGAGCATATCCGCAAGCTTTCGGTAGTGAGCGATGCTTTTGCTATTCGTGTCGAGAGTGGTTCTTGAGGAGGTTTAAAAATTTGGATAGAGAAAGAGTGACTACCCTGCTTTACTGTTTGCAGTGCCAGGAAGAGGTGGAGCACGAGGTAATCTACCGGGCAGGCATAGTGCAGTCCATCGTTTGCAAAAAATGTGGTCTGGAAATTGGCTTCGACAAGAAAAAGTTGCTTGCTATTTATGGAGAAGAGTTGGTGGAGAGAATTTTTACCAAACCCAGGCGCTTGACCGAAGAATACGAAAAAGACCTGGCTGAGTTCTTGAGAAATCTTCCCTTGCGAATTTTGACCAAACCCTATCGCATGATTAAAGAACTTGAGTCCTTCAGGGACTGCTAATTAATCGTTTCGGGTTCTTTCCGGTGCTACAAGCTGGTTTTCTCCGATAAGCGCTGGTAGAATTTTTTCCTTGACCCAGGCAGTCAGTCTCTTTTTCTCCAGGTCTGGGATGGGGTGGTTGGTTTCAACCACCATTCCCAGCTTTTCAGAAAGGCGTATCTGCTCAAGGTGGAAAGAAGGATGTTCGCCACCCCAGCCAGCAAGGTGTGACCATCTTTTTCCCAATATTTCTACAAACCTTACCGCTATTCCGTATCTTTCTCTTAGGGCTCCGGCTAAGTACTCGAGTTTCTCGGCAAATCCATCAATATTCTGGAGCTCTTTTTCTGTCTTCTGAGCCCATTTGTCAAATTCGGAGGTCACGTTCACCTTTTTCAATCCTCTTTAAATATTCTTCAACAATGGTTCTGGTTTGGGGTTCAATTTCGGGTAGTTTTTTGGAAATAAGTTCTTCTCCAGCTTTCTTCGTTTCTGGAGAAGCATAGTCCATGAGGTATTCCTTGAAAGTTAAAATAGCGTTGGGTATGCAGAAAAGATGAACCTTACCTTTTTTGGCAATATCCATGAAATATCTCCCGGTTCTTCCGCAACGGTAGCCTGCTGTGCAGAAGGAGGTCAAATATCCAAGTTCGGCAAATTCCCGGATCACCTCGTCAAGCGAGCGGGGATCTCCGATCATAAACTGCTGTCTTTCCAGCTCCTGTTCTTGGTAACGGTCACTGTAGGCTCCTATGCCTATCTTGGTTGAGGCATCAGTCTGGGTGCATCCAACCTGGAGCACTTCTCTGCGAATATGTGCTGGTTCACGTGCGGTTATAATAAGGCCTGTGTAGGGAACCGATAGACGCAGTACTGCTACCAGTCTTTTAAAATCACGGTCGCTTACTTTGTAACGGGTTTCCTGGATGAAAGGGGTATTTACTGCTGGCTCTAACCTCGGGAAAGAGATGGTATGTGGGCCCACTCCTCCAAAGCGCTTTTCAAGATCTATAGTGTGGTAGATAAGACCCATGACTTCAAACTTCCAGTCGTATAGGCCAAAGAGAACTCCTATGGCTACATCGTCTATGCCCGCTTCCTGGGCTCGATGCAGGGCGTAAAGCCTCCATCGATAATTGGCCTTGATTCCCTGAGGATGCACTTTTTGATAGGTTTCGTGATGGTAGGTTTCCTGAAATACTTGAAAAGTGCCAATTCCTACCTCTTTAAGTATCTTGAGTCTGCTTATATCCATGGGGGCAGCGTTAACATTTACCCGCCGGATCTCGCCGTTGCCCACCCGGGTTTCATACACGGTCTCAATAGTACTTTTTATGTAGTCTATGTCAGAAAGAGGATGTTCCCCATAGACCATGATGAGCCTTTTGTGCCCCAGAGATACCAGAACTTCAGTTTCTTTTCTCACTTCTTCAATGGTTAAGCGGCGTCTTTTCTGATGTTTATTGTCTTTTCTGAAACCGCAGTAGAGGCAATTGTTTACGCAGTAGTTGCTGCAGTAAAGAGGCGCGAAGGTTACAATGCGGTCTCCATAGACCTTTTTCTTAACCAGAGCTGCTGTTTCAAAAATCTCTTCCCATAGTTCTTCGTCTTCCACGTTCAAGAGAGTGGCCGTTTCCTCAGGTTCCAGCCGCTCTAAACTCAAGGATTTTGCGAGTATGTCCTTTACTTTGGCAGGCTCAAGATTGCGATTGGCATTGAGCAGTTCTTGGATGTGCTCATCATTTATGAAATCCCGGCCCTTTTCAAGGTAGCGGTCTATTTCTTCCTCCTTGATTACTTCTCGCATCCATTCTTCAACGCTTACCCTTTTGGTTTGTAAGGTTGCCTCGCTTTTCATTAAGCATCCCCCTTTAAAAAACTGCCCGGCCTGCGGAAGTGCGCAAACCGGGCTGAATTTCTTCCACCCTTGGTTTCAGAATCACTCCTCACCGCAGGCGCAACATTTAGTTTTGTTATTTATTTAGCAGCACAATTATACCATAAAATTAGAGAACGGTTTCACTTTTTTGTGGAAAAGGGCCGTGTTATAATAATTCCTTGAAAAGGAGGGATTTTTATTAAAAACAAGGGATGGGTTTTCTCTCCTCAGGAAGAAGATATTCTGAGCCACATTTTAGGATTAGCCATCGAGATTACCGATTCAGAAAGCGGGTCTTTGCTGCTTAGAGATAACTCGGGTCAACTTTACATCGCTGCTGGCAAAAATATTTTTCCAGAACATCTGGGGAAGCGAGTTGATGCTAAGGAAGTCAGTATTTCGGCACTGGTTTTTGAAACTGGAAAGCCCCTAATCATTGATGACCGAGATTCCCAAGGTTTGAGTCGTCGAAAGAGTCGCTTACATTCCTCGATTTCTTTGCCAATTTTCTATGAAAATGGGGAAGTGGTGGGTGTTTTAAATTTAAACGCTGTATCACGACGCTTCAACGAGCAGAATATTCCTCGTCTGGAAGCTTTGGCGGAAAGTATTGCTTTGCTTTTGCGAGAAAATGCCCTGCGTAATCAGAGAGAAAGTCGTATCGTTGCCCTTTCAGAGATAATCTCTCTTTTTGGCAGCGTAATCTGCTTTAAAAATTCTGAAGAGGTTTTTAAGAGATTGAGTGGTTCGGTGAGAATTCTCACTGGTTCTACCGAAATGGTCATTTTCAAACTTTCCACTAAGCGGCCTTACCGGGTTTTTAAATTAAACTGGCCGGAAAGACTGAGCTGGAACCAGCTTGGTGATTTGCAAGAGACAATGAGAGAAACACTTAATGAGGGATTTCCCAAACTTACTATATTCAAAAGTAGGGAGCTACTTCTTTTGCCCGTGGTTTCTGCCCATACAGGTAAGTATATGCTTGCAGTTTTTCTTAACAAAAGGCTGGATTTACTGGATTTGTTGATTCTTTCTATTATTGCCACTCTTGCCGTATCCTGCCTTGATAACTTATACTTTTTGAAAACTACTGAAAAACTTACTCGAGAGAAAGAAAGGAACAGATTGGCCAGGGAGCTGCACGATGGTCTGGCTCAAATCCTCGCCTCTTTGCAGATTTATTTTCACTTTCTGGAGGGAAAGTTGCAAATGGACGATACTGCCACCTGTTCGCTGGTGGATAAGATAAAGCTTTTGACCTCGGCTGGGATCGAAGAGTCGCGTTTTATTCTTTCTGAGTTAAAGGGGCGTTCCGTTTCAACCAGGGAACTGGAAGCCAAGCTTGAAGAGGTAATCAAAAGTTTTATCCCTCCCCAGGTTAAGGTGCAAAAAAGGTTTAACCTGGATTTTTACAAAATGCCCTTCTGGGTTTACAAAGCCATTGTTTCCATAGCACAGGAGGCACTTTCCAACGTGCAGAAACACGCCTGTGCTCAACAGGTAAGAATTATAGTTGAGGTGCAGGATAACAGGAAGCTCCGTATTTTGATAGAAGACGACGGGGTTGGGTTTTCACCAAAAGAGGTTAAAGACTTGACTGGGGAACATTTTGGTCTTTCTAACCTGAAATCCCGGGTTCGCCTGTTAAAGGGAAGACTACGTATCATTTCCTCTCCAGGTAAGGGGACCAGGTTACAAGCTACCATCCCTCTTGAGGTGATAAAGGGATGAAAAAGTATAGGATAGCCCTGGTAGATGATCACCCTATTTTCGTTTCGGGCTTGCGTAAACTCCTCGAGGAAGAGAAGGACCTGGAGGTGGCCTGCGTTGCCTATAGCTACCGGGAGGCCCTGGAGAAAATTCCCAACCAAAAAGTCGATCTGGTGATTCTTGATATAAATCTTTCCGGCGAAGATGGAATTCAGGTGTTACGCAAGTTAAGAGAGAAAAACGCCGATCTTCCAGTGGTTATGCTTACTGTGGAGGAAAGTGAGGAAGTAATTTACCGTGCCATTAGGGAGGGAGCTCGGGGCTATATTTTGAAACACTACTCTCCTGAGTATTTGCTAAAAAGCATCCGGGCCTGTCTTTCTGGAGAGGTTTTACTTGATTCCGAAATTTATTCAAGAATGCTTGAAGTGATCCGCAAGGAGAATCCCGAAGAGGAAAGAATGTTGGTTTTTGATAAGCTCTCCCCAAGAGAAATAGAGGTTGCGAAACTAATAGCTCAGGGAAAGAGCAACCGCGAAATTTCCGAGCTGCTTTACATAAGTGAAAGTACTGTAAAAAATCATATTAGCAACATCCTGCGCAAATTAGAACTCAAAGATCGTGTAGATATTGCTACCTTGATAAGCAGGGCCAGGCTTGAAGAAACCTGATGCTTAAAAAGGTTTAGTCAAGCGGTTCCCCTTCCCCTCCTTGCTATTGAATCAATACTTAGTACACTTTACCTGTTTCCTAACCCATTGAAGCAGTTTTTGAGGTGCTCTGGGTCTGGTTCTTTGGTGAAAGCGCTTACCAGGATGGTTACCACAGCCGAAAGAGGTAGAGCTACCACGATGGGGTCGACTACATTCCAGGGGTGTCCCCACAGGGCTGGTCTTCCAAAAATGGCCTGGCACACCCGAAGTACACTGGATTCTTTCTCGTGGACAAAAAGGAACCAGAACATGCTGGTGAAAAAACCAGTTAGCATTCCGGCTATTGCTCCTGCCCTGGTTATTTTTTTTGAGTAAATGCCACCCACATACATAGGAAGCAAGGTAGAGGCGCACAGACCAAAGAAAAGGGCGGTTCCCCGGGCTATGATTGCCGACCCGGCTCCGTAGAACCTGGGCAAGCCCCAGGCCAGAAAAGTGCTAAACAGTATGGCGATGGAGGTTCCCAGACGGCTCACTCCGATAGTGCTTTTCCTGCGTAGTGAGGCTTCCACCACATCCCTGCTTAGGGCGGTACCCATGGCGTGGTACTGGCTACTCATGGTGGACATGGCAGCAGCAAACAGGGTGACCAGGAAGAGTACATTAAACCAGCCAGGCATGGTGCTCTGGATGAAAAGAGGTATTATAGCATCCACGTTTTTCCCAGCAGCGAGAAAGGAGATTTTACCCATGGTGCGGAAGAAATATACATTGGAAAGAGGCCCCACTATAAAGGCTACACCGGTCATGGCCAGAATGAAAATTCCTCCCACCAGGGTTGCTCGGTTCAACTCTCTGCTGCTTCGTACAGTCATGAATCTTACCACGAGCTGGGGTTGGGCAAGCACGCCTATGCCCACTCCAAGGACTATGGTTGAAAACACCGTCCACCACAGATTAGAGCCGAAGGCGGGGAAATGGGTAAAGCCACGATGCCCGGCTACGCCCATGATTTCCACTATTTTGGGGTTAAGCTGATATAAGGACTCGTGAGCGTTAATTACACCCCCCAGTTTTATGTAGGTTAAAACCAGGAGGAAGATCATCCCCAAAAACATGATGGTTCCCTGAAAGGCATCAGCATACATGACGCCTTTTAGGCCGCCCATCACAACATATAGGGCTACTATTGCTGAAAAAATGAAGAGAGCTACTTCGTAGTTCATTCTCAAGTTAACCACCAGGAATTGGGCCGCTCCCATCAGGACTGCTGCGGTGTAAATGGGCATGAAAAGGAAAACCATAATCCCGCTGAATATCTGAACAAACCTGGATTGAAAACGCTTTCCCAGAAGTTCGGGTAAAGTGTGGCTGTCCAAGTTGTAACCCATGGTTCGGGTGCGGTGTCCAAAGAAGACAAAAGCTATGAATATTCCCACGAAGATGTTCAGAAAAGTAAGCCAGAGAAGACTCATCCCAAAAAGTGCAGCTGCTCCTCCAAAGCCCACAATTGCCGAAGTGCTTATGAAGGTGGCTCCATAAGACATGGCCATAACATAAGGGTGAGCTTCTCTTCCTGCCAGGAGGTAGTCAGTAGTGGTTTTGGTGCGTCGATATCCCACATATCCAAGGTATCCGGTGATTACCAGGTAGGCCAGAACGATCAGAAGAATACCAATTTGATTCATTTTCGTCCCTCCTTTTACTCCTCAATTTCTTCTTCTTCCTCTTCCCAGTGCAACACCTTCTCGGAGTTTACGGTTTCCTCTCCACCCCGATTCCAGTTTAGGGCACCGTAGATAACGCAGAGCAGGGTGCTGGCAATGCACAGAATGATGGATAAACCTGTCCAGAAATCATGTAGTCCAAACAAACCAAACCCTCCTTTAGATGATGAAGTAATGATTTTTCAATTCTACCAAAAAGGTGGAAGAATATAAATGCTTTTGCTCTGCAATCTTGACGGCTCTGCTATAATTGAAGGCTGAGTAATCTTGGGGAGGTATTTATGCTTAAAGCAGTGCTTTTTGATATAGACGGTACTCTTACTGACACCAACCTCCTGGTGGCTCGGAGCCTGGCTAAAGTATATCGTGATTTTTCGGGTGAGTTTCTTCCAGAGACTTTCTTTTATCCCCTGGTTGGGCTTCCAGGATTTGAAACCATGAGACGCTTGAGAGTTCCTTCTCAACTTTGGGAAGAGTTCTCAAGAGAATGGCAGAAGCGTGTTGACGAAGAAATTTGCGATGCTAATCTCTTTCCCGGAGTAGAGGAGGTTGTAGGAGAGCTGCATGCCAGAGGTTTTCTTCTGGGGCTAATTACTGCCAAGTTGCGCAGAGAGTTTGAAGCTCAATTTGGAAAGTTTTCCATTAGCAGATTGTTCAGGGTTGTTGTGTGTGCTGACGACGTGGAGCATTCCAAGCCTCATCCGGAACCTCTGATAGTGGCCTGTGAGAGACTGGGAGTGCAGAAAAACGAAGTCCTTTTTGTTGGTGATACTGTTTATGACTTTCTTGCGGCGCGGTCTTTGCCCTGCATTTTTGCTTTTGCCAAGTGGGGCACTCTGTTGCCAGAAAAAGTCCTGGCTTTGGAGCCGGAACACGTTCTTGAGCGACCCGAGGATCTCCTTGAGCTGATAGATAAGGTAAGCGTTAAACTGACTATTTAGAACCTTTGAGAAGCATCTCTCTCATTTGCAGGGCATTTTGGTACATAAAGGTATTGTTGAAGAAGAGAAGGCAGTCCTTTTCTGGGAGCTGCCTTATTTTTTGCCATAGCTCCCGAAGTTCTTCTTCTGAATACCGGTAGCTGTATTTTCCTCTTCCATGAAGTCTGAAGTAATGGATTTTGCCTGCAAGTGGCTTTTCCTGGAAAGGATCAACCACATGGATGAGGTCAAAATCTTTGCAAACTTTTTTAATCAACTCCTGCGGCCATTCTGCGCGGAGCTCGAGGCCAAAAAACAGCTCTGAGGGTCTTTCTCGATTGGCTTTCCTGAAAAAAGTCTGAAGATTCCTCAGGTTATCCTCGGTAGGTTTGAAAGAAGGAGGGCACTGGAATATAAGGGCTCTGGCACTCAGAAGCTGTGCCAGGCGAAGGGAATGCTGGTAAGCGAGCCTTACCTCTTCAGTAGGCTTGAAAAAGCCCAGGTTTTCCTTGTGAAAGTTTTCAGGGAGGATTGACCTGCGGTAAGTGGGTGATGTGGAACAATGGGTAATGATCTGGTTAGCTTTCATGGTGAATATGAAGCCAGGAGGAGCTTCGTATTTCAGACGCATGATTTTTTCTTCTTTTGCCAGGCGATAGAATGTTTCCTGGATTTCCACTCCGTCCAGACTCTTGAAGATTAGCTCTCGTTTTTTGGGAAAACCGCAAACTCCAATGTGGACCATCTTTATTTCAAAAGCAAAGCGGTCGATATTTTGCGTTCTCCCCTGGGATCTGAGGGAAAGTTCAGCACTTTGCCCTGAAGGTAAAAGGTGGCTGAACCTCCTCCGTCGAGGTTAAGAGCGTCAGTTACCTGATATTTTCCCAGAAAGTCCACCAGTTGATTTATAGTCAGTCCCTGGCTGTGGTGAGGATTCCTTCCGTCGACCACCAGAAAAAGGATTTCTCCCCGTGAGGTCTTACCCACCACCGTGCGGGGGTGCTTCTTTTCCAAAATTTCTTTACGGAATTCACCAAAAGGACCCTTTTCTCTCTTCTGGAAAAGAAGGGGGCCACCGCTTATCATGTAGTTGACTTTTTTCCAGGCTTCAGCATTGCCGGACCGGGGGGTGAGGGTTATCTTCAGGTTGACCTCTTCTCCGGGTTTCAGGTTTTCCAGCATCCAGGAAGCTCCTCTTCCCCGACCCTGCAGAATGATGCTACCTGGTTCTATGGAAGTTTTACCCCGGGTTTCTCCAGTGCGGAAAACTTTTTTACCACGCAGTATGCACTCAACGCCGCTTTGTTCTGGTGTTTGGAGACCGAATTCAGGAGTGTAAATTACGATTTCTTCTCCACGGTTTTTGCGATTAATGCCCGATATGGGGAAGCTGTATCCTCCAGGAACGATGAGCTCAGCCTTAAAGAGCAGCTCTCCTACCACCATTTCGCCCTGAGGAGTGAAGCCACAGACAAACCATCCTTCCTGTGGTTCTCGGAGCACTTTCCCCTCTATCATCAAAAGGCCTATGGGGATTCCGTCTGAAGTGAAAAAGCCTGCGTTCATGCCAAAAAGAGCTCCCTTGCGCTGGGCGATTGAAGAAAGTGTTTCCCTTTCCAGCAGGTGGTCCTGAGCCAACGCCAGGAAAATGGAACGGTTTGATTTTCGGGGATCGAAAAGGAGAGCAATGGAAAAAAGAGGTCCGACTCTATCTTCTTTGAGGTATACTGGGAAAGAATTAAACCCCTGTTTTTTCAAGCGTGAAGCAACGAGACTCAGTCCCTCTTTGTCAACTGGCCCCACTCGCACTTTAAAGAGCCCATCTTCAAAGTGTGTTGAAGTAGAATAACCAAGCTCCTTTAGCCATTGACTTACTCGTTTTGCTTTTGCTTCCTCAAAAAAGGCACCTACCTGGAGGAACGCTCCTTCTCTTGAAGCTCCCTCAGGTAGCCCTGCCTTGTATATTTCGAGGGTCAGACCTGGTTCGACTTCTCGTCTGTATTCAAAGCATACTCCGCTTTTTTTATAGTCCTGAACCCTTTCTTTTAAAAATTTGAACTCTTTTTCGGTCAAAGGGTCAAAGAGGCGCAACCTGCCTTTCTGGTCTCCTCTCAGAAGAGGTGGAGAAAGCAATGTTGCCAGGACACTCAGTTTTGCCTCTCTGGAATCCCGGGGAAGTTCTGTCCTGGTGAGGCTCGGGTCTTCTTCAGTGAGAAAGGAGGAGAGATAATCGTAGTTCATTGCCTTGAGTATGGTAGCCACCGCTTCGTAGCGGGTAACGGGGCTTTCTTCGACTTCACTGATTACGCTGGGCTGAAAAGAGAGAGTGTCTTTCAAAAAGGCATAGAGTTCTTCCCTGGTGACTACTTCTGTGCAGTGAGCGTTGAGAAAGCAAGAAAGAAAGAAAGTTACCAGCAGAAAGACGAGTACTACCCCTTTGGGCAAGGGGAAAGCGATTCTTTTTCTAAACACTTTCGGTAACTTGATCACGACCCTATTGTAGCATCAATATTGGTTTTCCAAAAGGTGATAATAGTACTTTTTTCCCATAGCCATGTGTTTTACTTGTGAGTAAAATGTTAAAAAGCTTTTTGTGAAGGGTGGGTTAAGTTTGGAGGTAACCGCTCAAGTCCAGGAAAAGAAGAAAATAAAAGTTTTCTTGATAGATGATAACCGCTTTTTGCTGGAAAGTTTGCAATTTTTAATAGAAAATCAGTCTGATTTGAAAGTGGTTGGCAAAAGCACCAGGGGAAGAGGGATTTTAAGGTTGCTACGTGAGCTTAAACCCGATGTCATCGTGCTGGATGTTTGCCTTCAGGATATAGACGGTTTGAGTCTTCTTGACGAGCTAAGGAAAAGCTTGTCGGTGCCGGTCATCATGCTCAGCATGTACGAGGAATACCGCGAAGAGGCCCTGCGAAGAGGAGCCTATGCTTACCTTGTCAAGGGCAAAGACGCCAGTGAGTTCTACAGCAAGCTCCGCGAGGCGTCGCAAAAGATGGATCGTTGACCGCACATTTTCGATAAGCTTTGTTAAAGGATAATCCTGCTTTTTCTTTTCATCGGTTCCATCTTTTAGTCCTCATTCTTTCTATGCCTTCAAAAAGTACGGCATTTTAACTCGAGATTCATTTTCCAGCGAATAACTTACAGGACATGGTGGACACTTAAATAGGAATTGGAGAACCCCGAAATAGTACTTTCGGGTGATGGTTTTTGGCTTCTGGACTCCCTAAAGTTTATACAAATAACTTTTAAAGAAGGGAGTTTTGAAAAATGTTAAAAAAGTATTTTCTTGTAGCTTCTCTGCTTGTCGTTTCCCTCCTTTTCCTAACTGGCTGTCTGCAGCAGGGAGCTCAGTTTGGTGCCCCAGG
>CAZMZG010000046.1:0-14146 GCA_964570785.1 uncultured Atribacterota bacterium
AAGGAGGGGCTGTTCTTGGAGGGGTCGAGTGCTAATGAGGGATTTTTCAGAGAGAGAGAGAGAGGACGTCCCATCACGCGATGATTTACCAGCGTTCCTAAGCTGCCTTGATAGAATTGTTGCCCAAAATGCTATTCAGTATGTAGATGCTCTTGTCACCATCCTCCAGGAAGACCACCGGGATATTATCCGCGAGGCGGTGGTCAATACCCTCAAGCAACTCCGAGACCCTGCTATGCCCGAGAAGATAGCGGCTCTCTTCTGCTCTCAAGACCTTTTTCTCCGCAATGCTGCTGTTTCCATTCTGGCCAGTCAGTGGGAAGCTCCCCTTGAGGTCCTTGCTCGAAGCCTGAAAAGTCAGGATAAGAATGTTCGAAAACTCGCCCTCGACGCCCTGTATGCACTCAACAACCCTATCGCAACAGACATTATTGCCACCTCACTCGAGGACAGTGATGTAAACAACGTCATCGCTGCAATAGAATATATCGCCGAGCGAGAGGGATATCGATATGCAGAGCAAATCGCCGAAATCCTCACCAGGGCTCAGGACCCTTTTCTTATCGCCACCTGCCTTGAAGCCCTGGGAAAAGTCGGTGACCGCTATACCGCCCAGGTGGTGGAAAAGCTTTTTCCCGATCCGACGGCCCTTCCAGAATATCTTCTTCCTTCCTATCTAAGGTTCGTAGCTGGTCGAGGGGATCGAAAGTATCTTCCCGCGATCCTGAAAATCGCCACCCAGCAGGGACGGGTTTTATACAAGGAAATCCTCGACACTCTCCAAGCTTTTATTCAGAAAAGTGGAGACAGTCTGACTACAGAAGACAAGAAAGCGCTTGGGAGCATTCTCCGGGTTATGTTGAAAAGCGAAATTCCCTCACCCAACAAGTATGAGATCCTCTTTCTGCTTGCCCAGGTCGATCAAGAGGAAACCCTGAAAAACGTGCGCACCTTTTTGCACAGCGAAAATCCGCTCCTCCGACTGGCGTCTCTGGAGATTATCGGCGAATACGAGATACAGGAGTGTCTTCCCGAAGTCCAGAAGCTCCTTGAAACTGAAGAAGATGAGGATGTGAAACAATGCGCCCTGGATGTTCTCGAGAAGCTGAACACCAGAAAATGATTTTTGGTTTTCGGGAGTTCTCAGTACTGCGTGACCACATTTACACCCGGACAGGAGTGTATATTGGAGATCGGAAAGTATACCTTCTGAAAAGACGGATAGAACAACGCCTTAGTGCGCTTGGGCTTTCTTCGGTACGAGAATATCTCAACTACCTTAAGCACTGGGACGAATCGGGAAAGGAATTTGAGGAACTGGTAAGCGCTATCACCGTCAACGAAACTTACTTCTTCCGTGAGTTTCCCCAGCTCCAGGCATTTGCCGAGCATTGCCTTCCAGAAATCGTAGAAGAAAGAGGTACGAGCCGCGTTCGTATCCTCTCGGCAGGATGCTCCACGGGAGAAGAAGCGTATACTCTTTCCATCGTCTGTCAAGAAATGCTTGACCCGCCCCATACCTTTTCTATTGACGCGCTGGACATAGATTACCACGCCCTCGAAAAAGCCAGAAGAGGAGTTTATGAGGAGCGGGCAGTGCGAGATGTCCCTAAGGTGTATCTCGATAAATACTTCGAGAGAACCAGAGAGGGTTTTGTGGTGAAAGAGGCAGTTCGGAGGTTTGTTACCTTTCGCAAGATAAACCTTAATAACCGTGAGGCACTTTTAGCAGTAGGAAGAAACTTCGACTTTGTTTTCTGTCGCAATGTCTTGATCTACTTTTCGGATGATTCTCGGAGAAAGGTGGTGGAAACCTTTTACGCCATGATGAACCCCGGGGGGTACATTTTCCTCGGACATTCTGAATCCATGAGCCGGATTACCAGCGCCTTCGAATTGCAGAGGATGGGAGGGGTCCTGGTGTATCGAAAACCCCTGCAGGAGCTGGTGTAAGTATGGCAAAGATTCTGATTGTTGATGATTCCCAAATGACCAGGAATTTCCACGCCTATATCTTGCGGAGTGCTGGGTTCACCGTGATTGACGCAGTTGATGGCGCGGACGCTTTGGAAAAGCTCTACGCTGAAGGACAGATCGATTGCATTATCACCGACCTCAACATGCCCAACATGGATGGTCTGACCCTTATCCGGAGGGTAAGAAAAGAAAAACTCTTCCAGAACACCCCTATTATTATCGTAACTACACTTGATGACGCCGTAGATCGGAAAGAAGGTATTCGGGCTGGGGCTAATTTCTACCTCGTCAAGCCTACTCAGCCAGCGGTTCTGGTGGAAAGTGTGCGCATTGCCATAGGGGGGAGTACCTGATGCTTTTTTCGCCGGAAGACACGGAAGTTCTTGCTGGAATACTTGAAGAGGCACCGGATTACCTTTCCGGGCTGGAAGAAAGAATCCTTGCTTTGGAAAAAGAACGGAGTGAGGAACTGCTTGACTCGCTTTTCCGCACCTTCCACTCTCTGAAGGGTATCGCTGGTTTTGCAAACCTTACCCCTGTGGTCACCGTTTGTCACCGGGCTGAAGATCTGGTGAAAGAACTGAAGAGCGGGAAAGAATTCCCGATGCCAACGGTGGTCGACGCTCTTTTGAACGCGACAGACTTTGTACAACAAGTCCTGGAGCGTATCCGGAAGGCCCTCGAAACGTATTCCGGTGGAACGCTGGAAATAACATTCACCGATTTCAACGAACAAGGAGTGGTAGCAAAGGTAGAAAGTATACTTGCTCCGGGGGAACGAGTTCGTAAGCCAGTGGAGGAAAGCAACAAAAGCTCGCCTCTTCTGGACGAGGAGTTTGGAAAAGACGTCCTGCGCGATTTTTTGGGGGAACTGGACGAGAATCTTGTTTGTGCCGAAGAAACTCTCCTTCGCCTGGAGGAGTCCCCTCAGGGTGACGAGATTGACATATTAATGCGCGCTTTTCACAGCATCAAGGGGGGAGCTCGGCTCATTTTGAGCCTTACTCCGGAGAGCTCTCAGGTAGAAGTCCTTCGCTCTGCAGAAAAGATAGCCCACCACCTGGAAGACCTTTTCCAGGTAGTTCGCGATGGAAAAACACCCGTGGATGAGGAACTCTTCAGAAAAACCTATCAGGGCATTGACCTTATGAAGAGCTTCCGCCACGCTCTGGAAACTGGCCAGCTCCAGATACCCTCAGAGGATCTTGATGTCTTCCTGGGAGTAAAAGCCGAGCAGGCTACTCAAGCGGAGGATACAGAAACTCTCGAAGCTTTTCTGAACATCGCCGAGCAATTCCTGGAAGTCTGGGATGAGTTTCTTTCCACCACCTCCCAGGAGGATCTGGAACACCTGGTGCGGCTAAGCGGGACTGTGAAAAATGGTCTTGCCCGCCTCGGGCTTCAAGATGCTGTCCTTCTTCTTGAGGAGATAATGACAAAAGCAGGTGAAGGCGATATATCCTCTCTCAAAGAGGCCCGTGGGGAGTTCGTGGAACACCTCGAAAGCTTAAAGAAAAAAGAAAGAAAAGGAAAAAAGGCAGTTTCTGGAACAACAGCATCGCCGGTTGCCAAGAGTAGTTTTACCCATACTGTGAGGGTGGACAGCGAAAAACTGGAGCGGATGCTGAACCTTGTCGGTGAACTCCTAACTCTCAAAAATGCTACCCGATCTTTTGTGAAGAAAATAGAGCAGGAGTTTTCTGAGGTTCTTCCAGAAGCCAAAAACATTACCTCGAGCCTGGAGCGGCTGGCTACTGATTTTCAATCTATCGTTCTTTCCCTCCGTATGGTACCAGTTGGCGAGCTTTTCTCGCGGTACCGAAGGACAGTAAGAGACCTGGCCAAGTCGCTGGGGAAGGCAGTTTCTCTTGTCATAGAAGGCGGGGAAACTGAGCTTGACCGGACAGTTATTGAAAGACTGGTAGACCCCCTGACACATCTGGTACGCAATGCGGTGGACCATGGTATAGAGCTTCCCGAAGAACGAGAAAGTTCTGGAAAGTCCCGGGAGGGAAAGGTCGTCCTTCGTTCCTACTACCGTGGGGCATATGCTTTCGTGGAGGTGGAGGATGATGGTCGTGGAATCAACGCAGAAGCTATCCGGGTTAAAGCAGTAGAACGGGGTCTGGTATCTCCCGAGCAAGCACTGCGGATGTCCGATCAGGAAGTTTTCTCTTTTCTTTTTTACCCTGGTTTCAGCACCGCCCAGGCGGTCTCGGATATCTCGGGACGCGGAGTGGGTATGGATGTGGTCAAGACCAACGTGGAAGGCATGGGTGGACGGGTGAGCGTAGAGTCAAATCCTGGCTGGGGAACCACGGTGCGGATGCGAATTCCCCTTTCTCTTCTCGTGGTTAGGGGTCTCATGGTACGCATCGCTGAGGAACGGTATATCGTTCCCCTCGATTTTATCCGGGAAACAGTCAAAGTTCCCCGGGAACGGATACGGGAATACTTCAACGGGCGTTTTGTGGAAGTACGGGGCGAAGTATTGCCGCTTGTGATAGCAGAGGAGTTGCTTCTTGAAAGGAAGGTGGACCTAAGGGCCAGGAATTTTGATTTTGATCTTGTGCCGCTTATGGTGGTGATGGGTGAGATAGGAACCTGGGCCATTGCGGTGGATACATTCCTCGAGGAGGGAGAATACCTGGTTAAGTCAGTTCCCGAGCACATGCGGGGAAAGGGATTAATATCCGGAGTGACCATTATGGGAGATGGATCGGTAGTGGTCATCCTTAATCCTCAGGAGTTCATGAAATAAAATGGGAAAAGTGCTGGTTTTCTCAAACCGGAAGGGTGGAACGGGAAAAACAACCGTAGCGGTGAACATCACGGCTGTCCTTGCCGACCAGGGGAAAAAATGCCTTCTTCTTGATCTCGACTCCCAAGCCCACGCTACTGTGCACCTGGGATTAAACCCGCTTGGTGTGCGGTACGGAATATATGAAGCACTGGTAGACTTTCTGAAAAAGCAGAAATGGAACCCAGAACTTCTCCACGCCGCAGGGAATAATCTCACTCTTATCCCCTCCAACCAGAACCTGGCAGCGCTGGATGTGGAACTGAGTCGGGTTCAGAACGGGGAACTGGTACTCCGAGACTTCCTCTTTGAGATTGAACGTTCTTTTGATTATCTGATCATTGACACTCCTCCTTCCCTGGGGCTTGCTACCCTGAGTGCTCTGGTCGCTGCTCAATACCTGGTTATTCCTACCCGGGTGGATTTTCTTTCTGGGGTGGGTCTGGCACAAATGATGGATCTTTACTACCGCACCAGTGCCACCTTGAATCCGCTTATCCAGTTTCTGGGCGTCATACCCACGATGCTTGAAAGCAGGACCCGGATTTCCCGGGAGATACTGGATGAGCTTTCCCGAACTTTCGGGCAATCAAAAGTTTTCTCTCCCCTCCGACGGGACATTAAGGTGGTAGAGGCTTCAAGTCATGCCCTACCGGTACACCGGTATGCTCCCCGCTGCCGAGCTGCTCAGGACATACAACGCATTGCCGCAGAAATCGTGGAAAGGATGAAATGAGGTGGGTCGAAAAGCTCTGGGAAGGGGAATTCAGGTATTTTTCTCGGACGGTCCAGAGCGAATGCTCTTCGAACAGGCACTCGACTGTGACCGAAAAGGTGACGTTTTTGAAGCCTTTCATCTCTATATGAAAGTAGCAGGGTGTAAAGGCCCCCTGCGAGCCAAAGCTCTCAACAACGCAGCCGTGATTCTGGCTGAGAATGGGTTTGTTGAAAAAGCCATTAAGCTTTTTCGAGAAGTACTCTGGGAAGACCCCGACAATAAGGAAGCTCGAGAAAATCTTGCCCTCCTGGAGGAGGATTGGCAATGATTGTGGGAATTGACTTTGGCACTACGAACTCTCTGGTAGCCTACGTGGACAAAACTCTGAGACCAGAAATTATCGTTAATGAGCGTGGAGCTCGCCTTACTCCTTCGGTGGTGTACTTTAAAAATGACCGGCAGGTTCTGGTTGGAGAACTGGCCAGATCCCAGGCTCTGGCTCGCCCCGAACAGACCATTCTCCGGGTAAAGCGAAAGATGGGTACCGGTCACCGCTACCTGGTTTTTGGACAGCAGTACACTCCTTCAGAAATCGGGAGTTTTGTTTTTCGAAAACTCAAGCAGTATGCCTCAAGCTTCCTGGGCGAAGAAGTAAAAAAGGCAGTGGTCACTGTCCCGGCTTATTTCGATGACAACCAGAGGCAAGGGGTACTTCGAGCAGCCCGCCTGGGAGGTATCGAGGTAGTGAAGCTCCTCAACGAACCAACAGCCGCAGCTTTAGCATACGGAGTCTATGAAAAAGAGGAAAAGTTCATCCTGGTCCTCGATTTTGGGGGTGGTACCTTCGATATTACCCTGATGCACTACCAGGAGGGGCTTTTTGAGGTAGTAGGAACGGGGGGGAGCACTGAACTGGGAGGGAGCGACTTTGATGCGGTGCTGGTAAGGTGGGTGGTAGAAACGGTTTTTGAAGAGCGGGGAGTAAATCTTGAGAAAGACCCGGTAGCCATGCACCAGATCTGGAACCACGCCGAAAAAGTCAAAATCGACCTTTCCAGCGTCTATGAAGCAAGCATTATTCTTCCTTATCTCGCCCTTACCGAACAGGGACCGGTGCACGTGCATTTTACCCTCTCGCGCCAGCAATTTGAGCGCCTGACGGCACACCTTTTTCGACAAGCCTTTGCCCTGATAGAAACAACTCTGAGCGAAGCAGGCATTGCTCCCTCTCAAGTAAATGTAGTGATTTTGAGTGGCGGTGCTTCGCGGATGCCCTTTTTTCGAGAGAAAGTGTGTTCTATGTTTCCCGGAGCAGAAATCCGGGCAGAAGTAAACCCTGATGAAGTGGTAGCTCTGGGCGCAGCGATTCACGCTGCCATGCTCGAGGGACGCCTGAACCACGTGGAGTTGCGAGACATCCTTCCCCATTCCCTGGGAATCAGGGATGATGATGGTTGTTTTGTGCCAGTCATTGAGAGGGGTACGGCGTATCCAGCGGTAGTTACCCGAATGTTCACCAACACCCAGGATGACCAGAACCGGGTTACAGTGGAGGTTCTTCAAGAGCGGGAAGCTGAGCTTCTCCGCCTGGGGTACTTCCACTTCTTTTCTTCCAAAAAGTGGAAAAAAGAGGAAGCCAGGATAGCCATCAGTTTCATCGTGAACAGTAATGGAGTACTGGAGGTGGTGGCGGAAGATACAGATACTGGTGAAACGGGAATGCTGACCATTACTGGGGGTATCTTTGGTGTAACGGAGAATAAAGAGTCATTGGAAGAAAAAGGGACAAGCATAGAAGTCATCTAAAATTTAAAAAGGTAAAGGGGGAATGCGAGGTGGTTCAGAAAAAACTCGCTGTTCCGGAGGCAAAAGAAGCCCAGGTTCGGACTGGAATTAAATCTGTGGAAGAAGAAAACTTGCAAGCCAAAAGAGAAGAAGCCCGTAAAAAGGCCCAGGAACGAGCCAAAGCCAGGACTCTTGCCAAGCGACAAGCTATGGCTGAGCGTATCTCCAGCGCTGCCGAACAGCTTCTGGCTGGAGTTGAAGAAGCTTCTTCGGCAGTGGAGGAACTGACCAAAGCCATGGAACAGATTGCTGCCGGGGCAGAACAAGCTTCCAGTGCCGCTGATGAGTCAAGGGCAGCAGTAAACCAGATTCGGGGAAGTGCGGGAAACATCCAGACTATGGTCCAGGAAATGGTAAAAAGCACCGGAGAAGCCCAGAAAGCAGTGGGAGTGATGAACGAAAGCGTCCGGGGACTTGCGCAGTCCATTGACGAGTCGGCCAAGAAAAACGAGGAGTCTGCTACGCTCATACGGCAGCTGGAAGAGCAATCTAACCGGATCGAGGAAATCGTCAAGACAGTGGTAATGATTGCCGACCAGACCAATCTCCTGGCACTCAACGCGGCCATTGAGGCAGCAAGAGCGGGAGAGCACGGAAGCGGTTTTGCAGTGGTTGCGGATGAGGTGCGGGGCCTGGCAGAGATTTCAGAGCGTTCCGCCCGGGAAATTACCAGCATTGTAGGAGATATCAAACAGGCCGTGGTCCAGACAGTTCAGGACATCCAGAAGATCGTAGAAGACTCCCAGAACCAGGTAGCCCTGGGCGATGAAGTCATGAAGCAACTCGAGGAAATTGTGCAACGTTTTGTGGAAATGAATGAGCATATGGAGCGCATTTTGCGGGATATGAATGACGTTGTGGATACTGCTCAGGAGCTTCTGGAATCTTCTGAGCAGGTAGCCAGTGCTTCGGAAGAGATTAGTTCGGCAGCGGCGCAGTCCTCAAAGGCGGTTGAGGAACAGAGTAAGGCTTTTGCCCAAACTAACATTGCGGCGCAAGAGCTCGTGGAACTGGCAGAAGAACTCAAGACTTCCACTGATACCGAGAAGTCTTCTGAAACCCTGGCAGCCGCGGCTGAGGAGCTCTCTTCTAACATTGAAGAACTATCAAGCAGTGCTGAAGAGATTAATGCCGCTCTTCAGCAACTTGAGAAAGGATCTCAGGTCCTTTCTGAGTCCACCGAACACTCCAGACAACTGGCAGAAAATCTTGCTAAAAAGCTGGATGGCCTCCGGGGTATTGTGGAAGGCGATGTCAAGCTTTTGCAGGAGCTTTCGGAGAAAATAGCTCAGAATCGAACGAACATCGAAAAGATGATCGAAGGAATATCCAGCGCTTCGGCTTCCTACGCAGAGGCATCCAGGAACGTAGAGAACCTTTCCGGGCGAGCTCGCCAGATTGGAAAGACCGTGGACACCATTGATAAGGTAACAGTACAGACCAATATGCTCGCTGTGAATGGTTTCATCGAGGCTGCCCGAGCTGGAGAATACGGGAAGGGTTTTGCCGTGGTAGCCAACGACATCCGGAACCTGGCAAATGAATCAGGAAACAATGCTGAGCAGATCAAGGACCTGGTGACCACTATTCAGTACCAGGTTCAGCTTGTAGCTGGTGATATTGCTGATTCAGCCAAAGTTGCTGCCGGTGAGGCGGTAAAAGCTCGGGAGACCACGAAAATCCTTGACAATGTTGGTAAAGCGATGCAGGACCTTGCTTCCCGACTGAACACGGTGGAACAGGAACTGGAGCAGATTGCTTCGGCCATCGAAGAAACCAACAAGGCTATTGAACAAATCAATGCCTCCGCTGTGGAGTCTGCCTCGGCCACTGAAGAAGCTGCCAAGGGCGCTTCGGAACAGGCCAAAGGAGTGGAGGAGCTTGCTAAAGCTATTGAGGAAATCGCTGCTATCGCCGATGAACTCCAGCACGAAGCGGGGGTATAACTATGATGGTGACGACTGAAGCAAAATATGTCACCTTCGCCATTGCGGAGGAAATGTATGCGGTCCCGGTTGAGTTTGTGCGGGAGATTGTAAGGGTTCCCAAGGTTACCCGGCTCCCCCTGGTGCCTGATTACATTCGAGGAGTGGCTAACCTTCGAGGAGAAGTCCTCCCTGTGATGAGTATCCGCAAGAGACTGGGACTTGAGGAAGAAAACCTGGAGACTGCCAAAGTGGTAGTTCTCAACTGGAAGGGAAGAACCCTGGGGATTGTTGTGGATCGAACAGCCCAGGTAGTCCAGGTTTCGGAAAACCAGATGGAAGATGCTTCTACCACCAGTGAGTTTGTGCAGAAAGTCATCCGTAGCGAGGATACCCTCCAGATGATCCTCGAAGTAGATAAGCTTTTTGCTACAGGCATTCTGGAAGAAAAACGTGAAACAACTTCTCGCAGCACGCGCACCGCTGAAAAGAAAGCGGAAGAGAAGCAAGCTGAAGAGCACACCCAGATTGTGACCTTTTCTCTGGCCGGTGAGGAGTATGCTTTCCCCATTCAGGAGGTTCAGGAAATAATCCGCTATACCAAGCCAACCGAGGTCCCCGATGTACCACCTCATGTTAAAGGTGTGATCCATCTGCGAAGCACGGTTCTCCCCATCATTGACCTGCGGACCATGCTCTCTCTGCCTGCAGCAACGATCGATGAGTTTACCAAAGTCATCGTCCTCCGTTCAGCCAGGAAGCAGTTTGGGCTCATTGTGGACCGCATCCATGAGGTCCTACGGGTGAGAAAAGCAGAAATCCAGAAGCCACCCGTTCTGGTGGAACGGAACGGCCAGGAAGAAATCGCCGGCATTGTGCGCAAAGAAGACCAGACCATCATGGTCTTAAACAGCAACGCTCTCCTTTCTGAAGAAGTTACTGGTCTTTCTCAGGAAGAGCAGAGAGAGGAAGCAAAAGCCGTGAGTCGAGAAGCCGAAACGCAGTACATTGTCTTCAGGATAGCAGACGAACAATATGGAGTGCCTATTGAGGAAGTGCGGGAAATCAATCGTATTACTACCATCACTAAGATCCCAAAATCCCCAGACTTCCTTGAGGGGGTAATGAATCTCCGGGGTGAGATAACGCCGATTGTGGACCTGCGAAAACGCTTTGGTATTCCCCAAGTCCAGAGGGATGAGTCTACCAGGATAATCGTTGCAGAAATCGAAGGTAGAAAAACGGGATTTATCGTGGATTCCGTGGAAGGCGTGGAAAAGATTATCGAAAGTGCTATTTCCACAGCTCCAGAAGTAATCCTTTCGGGGGAAGCAGGAAGGTTTATCGACAAAGTTGCCCGTCTTGAGGAAGAGATAATCCTTATTCTCGATATGGCCCGCATCTTGAGCGAGGAAGAGACAAAAAACCTGGAGAAAACCCTGAAGAAAAGCACCAAAGAAAAAACCCCTAAGAAAACTGCTGCAAAGAAAAACCTCAAAAGAGCTCTGAATGGAGGGTGAACCCTTGAAAAAACGGCGAGTGCTGGTAGTCGACGATTCGGCCCTAATGCGCAAAGTCCTTACCAAAATTATCGAAGCAGATTCTGCTTTCGAAGTAGTCGATGTTGCGCGAGACGGGGAAGATGCAGTGGAGAAAGCCCGGAGACTCCAGCCCGATGTGATTACCATGGATGTGAACATGCCCAAAATGGATGGGTTGACCGCTCTCCAAATCATCGTGGAGGAAGCCATCGCCCCGGTAGTGGTGGTTTCCTCTCTCGCTCAGGATGGTTCGGTCACCACCTTTGAGGCCCTGGAGCTCGGAGCTTTTGACTGCGTGGCCAAACCTGGAGGTACGGTTTCCTCCAATCTCCATGTGGTTCAGGAAGAACTTCTAGAAAAGCTCCGAGCCGCCTGCAAGGCTTCGCAAAAGGAGCGCATCCTGCGAAAACTCTCCCAGCGGATAAGCATTCCCCGGGTAGAGAAAAAACCCTCTCTCCCGAAAAGGATAGAGCTTTCTTTTTCAGCTGTCGCTATCGGGATCTCTACCGGGGGACCGAAAACCATCTACGATGTTTTGCCTTTTCTCCCAGGAGAACTCAACGCAGCAGTGTTTCTGGTACAGCACATGCCTCCGACTTTTACCAGGTCCTATGCCGAAAGACTGAACAACTACTGCTCCCTGCGAGTAGTCGAGGCTGAAAATGGCATGGAGGTAGAACCAGGGACAGTCTACGTGGGAAAAGGAGGATACCACTTAAAGGTAGAAAGGAAAGGGGGGCGAATCAAGGTTTGGCTCTCTGCCTTTCCCAAACACACGTTTATGCCCTCGGTGGACGTGATGATGATGTCGGTGCTGGAGGTCTTCGGGAAAAAAACCGTGGGAGTGTTGATGACCGGGATGGGAGATGATGGTGCCAGAGCTATGGCGAAAATCCGCCAGAGCGGTGGTTACACTATTGCCGAATCAGAAGAAACAGCCATCGTTTTTGGTATGCCTCAGGAAGCCATTGCTCAGGGGGGTGCGGACGTGGTTTTGCCTTCCTACCGAATTCATAAGGAAATCGTGAAAAAAGTGGGAACGAGGTGATTACCCATGAAAGTATTGGTAGTGGATGACTCGCCCCTGGTAAGAAAAATGGTCAAGAAAGCCTGTATGGGGTCGGAATTTGAGGTAGTCGGAGAAGCAAAAAACGGAGAGGAAGCCGTGCAGTCTTACAGGGAACTTAACCCGGACATTGTGACCCTTGATGTCACTATGCCGGTGAAGGATGGCCTGAAAGCTGCAGAGGAAATCCTGGCTTGTAACCCCAAGGCCAAAATCCTCCTTCTCAGTGCCATGGGTGACGAAAGCCTTCTGGAGAGAGCTCAGAAAATGGGTATCACTTTTTCTCTTCAAAAACCCTTCACCACTCAGGTGCTCCTTGAGGCTCTCCGGAACCTGGTAAGGAGGTGAAGGGATGGAAAGAAAGCGGCTCTCCGAAACGGTGCAAGCCTTCGTGGAAGCCACGAAAGAGGTATGCCTGCAGCTTCTTAACATGGACGTCCGGAAAGTTACCGAAAAAGAGCCGGACAGCCCCTTGATCCAGTTCGATGGAGCAGCAGTTATAATTGGCTTTTCCGGTGGCTTTTCCGGAAGACTTTTTCTGGGTGTTCCGAAAACTTTCTTATCAGCACTTTACATATCCATGGGGGGTGATAACTCATCGTCCACGGAAGAACAGCTCCTGGCGATGAATGAATTCGGGAACCTGATCGCTGGCCACGCCCTTACCAGGGTAAACAACCGTTTTCCAGGAGTAAACGTTCGGCCTGCTCCTCCAAGTTCCTTCTGGGGCGAGCAGCTGGTGTTCTTCAACTTCGGAATGGGGGGGGTTCACGTCGTTTTCGAAATTCCCCAAGGGAACATCGAGATAAATATTCTGCTCAAGGAGGACCAATGATTAACGAGCTGGGAAATGCATTGAGAGAGATTCTTGCGGCGTTTGGAATTGAGGCAGCTCACCTCGAAATGACCCACAGTGATGTACACCAGGTGGAAGGAGCTCTCTGTACCGTCACCGGCTTGGTGGAAAGCAGCGGTGAGAAAAGGGGCATCCTTAGCCTTGAGTTCGATGAAGCAGCGGCTTCTTTTCTTCTGGGTATCATGATCGGAGACCCAGAGGGGCTCTCTTCTGAAATGGGCTTGAGCGCCCTCTCAGAACTCGCCACCATGCTCTGTGGTTCATTCCTGACCCGCCTTAACCTGGCGCTCATAGCCACCCCACCCACCGGTATAGCCGGGAAACGGGTGCAGGGAATTTTGAATACCATGCCTGTGCAGAAAATCTCCTTACAGCTTGGAAAAGGAACACTTGTAGCCGGATTGAGTATCTCCTAAAGAGAAAGCTCAATGAATAACTTGAAAGTGCTTCTTGTGGACGATGAACCAGCCGTTCTTCGGGTCATTACCAGGTATCTCGAAGAATATGAAGTCGAGACAGCAAATAATGGTAGGGAGGCTCTAAAAAAATTCGAAAAAGCACCCTACCTTTATCGAGCCATTATTACCGATCTTCTTATGCCCAAAATGAGTGGTTTTGATTTTATTGCAGCCCTGCGCAGCCGTTTCCCCTATGTCTATCCCTACATCATTGTGCTTTCCAGCCGAGGGGAAGAAGAAGCTGTGGTTCGGGCACTGGAGCTGGGAGCTGATGACTTCCTGGAAAAACCCGTATCTAAAAAGAAGCTCCTTGCCTATCTTGCTTCAGGAATTCGAAAGCTTGTCTGGCCAATGCTCGATGTTTTCCTCGAGCTTCCTTTAAAGATCATCGAACTCCAGGATGGGTACACAAGCAAACATACACGTGATATCCGCACCCTCGCTTACCTCCTTGCCCGAGCATATAGTGAGCAACACGGCGTAAATGATCCCCAGTTTGCAGAGCGTCTTAAGTTTGCTTCGGCTTTCCACGACATAGGGAAGATCGTCATCCCGGCTGAACTTTTAAAAAAACCTGGTCCGTACACTCCCGAAGAAAGAAAAATCGTTGAAAAACACACTACCTATGGAGCAACTATTCTCGAAGATGTTGTGGCCCGCCACCCCGAGAATGAAATCCTGAAAACCTGCTATGAAGTCGTTCTTTACCACCATGAACGATGGGACGGCTCGGGCTATCCTTTTGGTCTTAAGGGGGAGGAAATTCCTCTTTCGGCTCGGATTGTAGCCGTTGCTGATGTTTTTAACGCTCTCACTTCTGACCGCCACTACCGCCCCGCTTATTCTCTGAACGAAGCATTTCAGATCATGGAGAGAGAAAAAAAGCGTTTTGACCCCAATGTATTTTCTATTCTCCGTGAATACCGCAGCTTCTTTGAAGCGGTTAAAAGAAAAGGCTGC
>CAZMZG010000047.1:0-2568 GCA_964570785.1 uncultured Atribacterota bacterium
GGCTACGGACCATTGTGGCGTACTGCTCCTGAGGAGCAATAAGCGTGCCTGAGACACCATCTTCGTTGACCGCTACAGCGAGAACAAGCAAATTATGGGAGTATTTGAACTTCTGGTATACCCTTTCCAGAGTGGGAGCCTCACTCACACAGTGTGGACAGGTGGTTTTGAAGAATACCACCAGAATTGGTTGCCCGCGGAAATCTTTTAGTGAAACCGAATTGCCGTCAAGGTCGGGGAGGGTGAAATTTATGCCCTTATCGCTGATTTCTTCCGGATTTTGTTCTGAGGAAGAGCTGTTTTCTTCCGGTGACCAGCTAAAATAGAGCGAGGAACATCCTCCCAGTAGAAAAACGGTTAGTACGAGGGTCGCCGTTACCAGGACTAAGTTTTGCTTCTTTTTCCAGTTCACCATCAATCACCTCTTTCCTTGGTTGTGTTTTCCCCTTCCTCGGACTTTTCCCAGTATTGTGCCAGTTCCTTGACTAGCTCTGTTAGGTTATTGCTGATTTTTATTTTAGGGTATTTTTCTTTGAGTTGATAGAGTTTGGTGACTGTTTCCTCCACTCTCTTATAATAATCTATTGCTTTTGCTTTTTCACCCCTTGAAGAATAAAAATCACCTATGGACTTGAAGGCCATGATTAAGCCTTCATAAGTGGCAGGTACTAAAGGAGCACTTTGAATAGCTTTTTCAAGATACGAGATGCCTGTTTCAAATTTGCCCATTTCGATATACAGGAAACCAAGATACTGCGTGTACTTGTAGTTTTGAGGAGCCAGACGATAAGCTTTTTGGGCCTCTTCAAAGCTCTTTGTTTTCAGAAAAGGTTGTTTTTCGTTAAGGAAGCGAGACCTAAGTGCATTGCTGTACAGGAAATGGGTTTCTGCACTCCAGGGGTTGAAACTAAGCGATTTTTCCGCGAGTGAAGCAGCTTCTTTCCAGCGTTCTTTGTTTAGGTAATACTCAGCTCGAATTGCGTAATTTGTACCCTGACTCATCATGAAGCACAAAATTAAAAGCAGTGCGGAAGCAATTGCAAAAAATGTAGTGGACATTATGTGTGTTTTTAACTGGTGAACAGGCCTCTTTTTTTTGGCTTTTTCTCTTTTGCTCTCTTTTTCAGATATTGCTAAACCTGCGAAAAACCACATGGTGAGTTGAAATGCTCCAAGAGAAAAGTTAACGTCTATAAGGCTGTGTAAAAGACCCATGAGTAAAATACCCAAAATACCTCTTTGCAGAACTTGCTCTCTTTCAGATTCAGAGTCGGAGTGCAGGACTTTTTTAAAAATAAATATGAACAATCCCAGGAGAAGAAGGAGGCCTATTGTTCCAGATTCCACCAGGATCTGGGCGTAAAAATTATGAGTGCTTTCTGTGAAGTAAGGAGCGGATTGAAATTTGAAGTAGAGAGTTTTCCAGGCTCCTCCCCCCCATCCGTTTAAGGGCCGGAGCGAAAATATTTTTAAGGCGTCCCTGTAGAAAAGAAATCTTTCCGAGGCGCTGTGGGTTCTTAGGTTTATGTCTTTTATGCGTTGAGCTAAATGCTCTGGAAGAAAATCGCTTTTTGTAGCTATCACGAATAGAATGATCAGCGTTACTATCACTATGGAGATCACTATGGCAAGTTTTTTTCGGTCGATGGCAACTTTTCTTTTTTGAAAAAGTTGGGTTATAAGTTCTCCGGAAAAGGCAAAAATTATACCGGCTATTAAAAGGTGGCTGAAAAAAAGAGGGTTTTTTTGGAAAAGCAGCTCTTCTCCTTTTGAAAGGAATGGCAAAAAGATAACAACGCTTACCAGGCTATAAGTGAGCAGGCGAGCGGCGTTTTGAGGTTGAAGAACGAAGAGTAAAAAAACCAAACTGAGCGGAAAAGTTAAATATCCGCCGCGTGAATAAGTAAAGAAAAAAGCTCCCAGAAGCACAAAAGATGTGAAAAATCCCAGGATGCGCCAGGAAGATTTTTCTTCAAGAAGAACAAAAATTAAGATGGCGATATATCCCATGGCGAAATAGGCACAGGCTGTGTTTGGATACTGAAAGGAGGCATTAAGGCGTCCTCCGAGAAAGAGATCTCGGAGACTCATTTTCAAGAAAGTGCTCTGGGGATCTATCCAGCCCATTTGGTAAGAAAAACCTGTAACGGCGAGTATCAGGCCGTTTAGACCAAAAAAGAATAGAAAAAGTTTTTTCAAGAATAGAGATATCTGGAGCTTTCTTGCGGAGAGGAATAGGAGAAAGCAGGTAGCATAGCTGAGGAATTCTTGAAAGGCCAAGCCTTTATCAGCCGCAAGGGGGGTGTTGATAAAGTATAACAGAGCAAAACTTGCGAATAACCACTCTGTGGTGTCGCCAAATCGAAGCCATTCCTTTTTGTAAATACGTCGTAGAAGCCAAATAAGAATAATACCGTTTACTGCTGTCAAAAAGGGATATTTTTCGTATTCAAAGTACAGTCCCCGGTAATAGGGAGACAAAAGAACCAGGAAGAACAAGACACCTGCCAAGAAAGGTTCTCCGGGGCTCAGGTTATCAGCATTTTTTGGGTAAACGGTTTTGGACAT
>CAZMZG010000047.1:2668-13245 GCA_964570785.1 uncultured Atribacterota bacterium
AAGCAGGCTTATAATTTTAAAGAGTTTTTTGAATTTCATGGATTTTTTGACTCCTTTCTGCATTTTATACGAAAGTATCGTGGGCACGGTTTCAAGACTGGACGGGTATTCCCTTCATCCATTTTCCTTCCATTCCAATAAGTTTTACTTTGACTATTTCTCCAACTTGTTCTTCCCGGATATTTTCACACTTAACTGGAACATAATTTTCCGAATAGCCTCTACCCGTTTGCTGGTCACGACTTTCTATCAATACGTCCACCGTTTGGTTTATTAAGAACCTGTAAAACTTTTCTCTTGAACGCTCAGCTTCTGCACGCAGTACTTTTTCTCTCTCTCGCTTTATTTTAGCGGGTACTCCTTCCTGTTTTTCCAGTTTCATGGCTTCGGTATGGGGGCGGGGAGAAAAAGGGAAAATATGCATTCTTGAGAAGAGCATTTTTTTACAAAATTCGAGGGTTTCCATAAATTTTTCTTCGGTTTCTCCGGGGAAACCGACTATGATATCGGTAGTGATTCCTGCCAGAGGTTTGAAAGACCTCGCAGTCGTTACCAGTTCCTCAAAGAATTCTTTACTGTAACCACGTTTCATTTTTTTGAGGATTTCGTTGCTGCCGCTTTGCAAAGGTAGGTGAAGATGAGGACATACTCTTTCTCCAAAAGAAAAATAATCTTTTAGGAATTCTTTGCTTATAGTAAAGGGCTCGAGCGAGCTAAGCCTGATACGCGTTGATTGTGTGTTTTTGAGTATGGCCTCAATGAGTTTTAAAAGATTCTCTCCCTTTTCTTTTCCGTAATATCCCAGGTTTATCCCACTAAGCACAATTTCTCTGGTTCCTTTCTGTTCAAGATTTCTAATTTCTGACACAATTTCGCAAATTTCTCTACTTTTTACTCTTCCTCTCAAGTGTGGCACGATACAGTAAGAACAGAAGTGCTCGCAACCATCTTCCACCTTTATCCATATGCGAGAGCGCTTGGTGTCTGGAACCCCAGTGCTTTTAATCTCGAAGCCGAAATTTTTTTGCAGGCAATCAAAAACTTCCTCTTCCTTTCTTACAGAAGGCAGGAAAACTACCCTTCCGTTGTGAGGAAACACATAACCTTCGAGGTGGGTTTTCCGGGAGTAACATCCGGTTACCAGAACCAGGGCGTTAGGGTTTGTGCGTAGAGCTCTGTTTATAAACTGCCTGGATTTTCTCTCTGCCTCCCTGGTTACTGCACAGGTGTTGATAATGTATATGTCCGCCCTTTCTTCAAAACGCGCTTGGTGTAGTGTGCTTTCAGAGAGCGAGCTTGCTATGATGTCACTTTCAGATTGATTTACTTTACAACCCAGAGTCTTGATAGCAAATCTCATGTGAGTAAATGTTCTCAAAATATGATTTTATGACCGATAATCCAAAAACTGCTGCCGTTTCGCTTCTTAAAACTGTTCTGGAAAGCAAAACAGGAGCACAGCCTATTTTAACAAAATTTTCTTTTTCTGTTTCCGAAAAATCTCCTTCCGGTCCTATCAGAAGAAACACATTTTGAATTTTGCTAAAGCTTTGAAGGGGCTGGTTTAGATACTCAAATAGCATTTTTTGAGCTTTTAGGTCAGCGACGAGCTTTATTCCCGCAATAGATTCAAGCTTGCGGATCACTTTTTGGATGTCGCGGAGGAAGCCTATTGTTGGCAGAAAAGAATGTCCCGATTGTTTGCAAGCTGAAAGTGCGATTCTTCTCCATCTTTTAAAATTACTTTTTGAGATCGTTTTTTTCAGAGAATGTGTGGCTGGGAAAAAATAGATATGGGAAACTCCTATCTCCGTTGCCTTTTCTACTAACCAGTCTGTTCGAGAAGTGCTTTTGAGTAGAGCCTGAAAAAGCTGCAAGTTGGGACGAAGGGAACAGCCGATATTTTTCTTTATTGGTCTTTCTGTTCTTATTCTGGCTCTTTTTTTGTCATAAGCTTCGAGGTAGGCCTTACAAAAGGAACCTCGCCCGTTCCACAACATAAACCCTTCGCCAATTTTTATTCTGTTTGCCAAGAGATGTTTGGTTTCTTCTTCGGATAGAAAGACTCTTTTTTTGCGATTGGTTAAGAGGGGGTAGAAAAAGAATCTGCTCATCTTTAGTTTTCAGGATGAGTAAATGCTTCTTTTAGCTTTTCAAAGAGGCCTCCGTTTTTTCTTTTTTGATGGCCGTTACTTTTGTTGGAATTTCTGGAAGGACTTTCTATCTCCTTAAGTTGTTCAAGAATTGCCCGGTGTTCTGGTGATAGGGCCTTGGGAATTTTTAGTTTCAACTTAACAAACTGGTCTCCTTTGGCTCCGGAGCGAGTGTCTACTACTCCCTTCCCCCTAAGCCTCAGGAGCGCTTCAGGATCTGTGCCTGGTGGGATGTGTAGCTTTTCAGTGCCGTAGAGAGTGGGTACCTCTATTTCATCGCCCAGGACCAATTGAGGATAAGCGAGCTCGATGGTACAATACAGATCCTTTCCTTTTCTTTCCAGAAAACGGTGTGGTTTAACCTTTATATAGATGTAAAGATCTCCCGGAGGACCTCCATTTTCTCCTGCTTCTCCTTCGCCAGCTATCCGCAAACGGTATCCAGTGTCCACTCCTGGGGGCACTTTTACTTTTACTTTTCTGAATCTACGTACCTTTCCTCGCCCATGACAGCTTTTGCAGGTGTCTTCTGGTATCCAGCCTTTTCCTCCACAGTAAGTACAGGTTCTTGAAGTAACTACCGTGCCGAAAAAGGAAGTTTGAGTATGGCGTATTTCACCCCTTCCGTGGCAATAGTGACAGGTGGTTTTTTGCTTACCACCAATGCCCTTACATTCTGGACATTCTTCCCAGCGTTCGAAGGATACTTCTTTCTCTGTGCCGAAAGCGGCTTCTTCAAATTCAAGGTTTATTTCTAAGGTAACGCTTTCTCCTTTGCGGGGTTGAGTCCTTGTGCGTGAGCGTTTCGCCCCTCGAGTACTTCCAAAAAACATGTCAAAGAGGTCGCCGAAACTTCCAAAATCCTCAAAAGGATTAAAGTCAAAATCACTATATTCTGTTTGATAGTTGTTTCCAAAAGCAGCGTGACCAAAGCGGTCATACTGAGCTCTTTTTTGGGGGTCCGAAAGAACCTGATAAGCTTCGTTTATCTCCTTAAACCTTTCAGCTGCTTCTTTATTATTTGGATTAACGTCAGGGTGAAATTGCCTCGCCAGTCGCCGGTAAGCGCGTTTTATTTCTTCTTGTGACGCATTGTGGTCTATCCCAAGCACTTCATAGTAATCTTTCTTCATAGCCTTATTTCCACCTTTTGCTTTCAAAACTCAAAAACCCTGACAATAGTATACACCATAAAGGCATGATTGAGGTGAAACCAGGTTGAGATTCAAAACTCCTCTCTCTGGGGGTGCCCCAGAGAGAGGAGTTTTTTGTTTTATTAATTATTTACCTTCGTCGTCTACGACTTTATAGTCTGCATCAACAACGTCTTCTTGAGAGGATTTAGTGCTTTCTTCCTGCTGCCCTCCGCCTGCAGTGCCTTGAGCCGTCTGTTGATAAAGCTCTTGAGCCATTACATGGGAGACACTCTGCAGTTCTTCCATTTTCCTTCGTATTTCAGCTATGTCTTCACTTTTCACGGCTTCTTTTAAAGCAGAGAGGGCCTTTTCCACTCTTTCTTTGGTACTGCTTGAGAGCTTGTCGCCAGAATCACGTAGTGTTTTTTCAGTAGTGTATATAAGGTTATCTGCCTGGTTTCTAAGTTCCACCTCTTCTCGTTTTCTGCGATCTTCTTCTGCATGCATTTCAGCTTCCTTGATCATACGGTCTATGTCTTCTTTGGTTAGTCCGCTTGAGGCCTTGATAGTTATAGCCTGTTGTTTTCCTGTAGCTAAGTCTTTGGCTGAGACATGAAGGATACCATCTGCGTCTATGTCAAATTTTACTTCGATCTGAGGCACGCCACGCGGAGCCGGTGGAATACCAGTTAATTGGAAACGTCCTAAAGAATAGTTGTCTTTAGCCATAGGACGTTCGCCCTGGAGAACATGAATTTCTACTGTGGTCTGGTTATCGGCAGCAGTTGTAAAAATCTGGCTTTTGGAGACTGGAATGGTTGTGTTGCGTTCTATGATCTTGGTGAAAACCCCTCCTAAGGTTTCAATTCCCAGCGAAAGGGGTGTTACGTCGAGGAGCAGGACGTCCTTAACTTCTCCTTTCAAGACACCCGCTTGTATGGCTGCGCCCATAGCCACGACTTCGTCGGGGTTGATACCTCTACGAGGTTCTTTCTTGAATATTTTTTCCACAATCTCCTGTACCTTAGGCATTCTGGTCATTCCACCCACCAGGATAACCGCATCGATATCCTCTGGTTTGAGACCAGCGTCTTGCAGGGCTTTTTCGCAAGGACCAACAGTCCTTTCAATCAAGTCGATGGTTAGCTGCTCAAGTTTTGCGCGAGTTAAGGTCATTACCAGGTGTTTTGGGCCACTTGCGTCTGCAGTAATGAAAGGAAGATTGATTTCGGTTTCCAAGGCGGTTGAGAGTTCGCACTTTGCTTTTTCCGCTGCCTCTTTGAGACGTTGCAGAGCCATCTGATCATTGCGCAGATCTATGCCCTGGTCCTTTTTGAATTCTTCGATTATATAGTCCATTATTCTGCGGTCAAAGTCGTCTCCTCCCAGGAAAGTATCACCAGAGGTTGCTTTTACTTCAAACACTCCATCTCCGATCTCCAGTATCGATATGTCAAAAGTTCCGCCCCCCAGGTCGTACACAGCGACAACCTCTTCTTTCCCTTTACCAAGTCCATAGGCTAAAGCTGCTGCCGTAGGTTCATTGATAATTCTTTTTACCTCTAATCCAGCTATTTTACCTGCGTCTTTGGTGGCCTGTCTCTGGCTATCGTTAAAGTAAGCAGGAACAGTGATAACTGCTTCAGTTATTTTTTCGCCCAGATATTCTTCAGCATCTTCTTTAAGTTTCCGCAATATCATTGCAGAAATCTCGGGAGGAGTGTAAATCTTTTCTCCAATTTTTACACAAGCTTCGCCATGTTTGCCAGGGACGATTTCATAGGGTAGCACCTTGCGTGCCTTTTGAACTTCGGGATCTTCAAAGCGTCTTCCCATTAGGCGTTTAATCGAAAATACTGTATTTTTGGAGTTAGTTATAGCTTGTCTTTTGGCGAGTTGCCCTACCAGGATTTCCCCTTTTTTGGTCCAGGCGACAACTGAAGGAGTTAGCCTTGAGCCCTCCTTGTTGGGAATAATAGTGGGTTGTCCTCCCTCAAGGTAAGCGACTACCGAGTTGGTGGTTCCCAGGTCTATGCCTATTACTTTGGCCATTTTTCATTACCTCCTTCTTCAACTTCTTTTTTTATGCAAATTTGTCTTCAGAAACTCGATTTACTTTGACCTGAGCAGGTCTCAGGACTTCTTCATTCATTAAATAACCCTTCCTTATTTCTTCAACTATTTCATAGTCTTCGCGATTTTTATCGGAAACCATGGCTACTGCTTCGTGATATTTGGGGTCAAACTTTTTACCGACGCTCTCGATTTGTTTTACCCCTTCTTTTTCAAGTATTGTTAGGAATTTCCGGTAAATAAGTTCAAATCCCTCTACTATAGCTCCGGTTTCACCATGTTTTTTGCTTTCTGCAAGAGCTCTCTCTATATCATCGAGTATCGGTAAAAGCTTTATGATAAGATCCCGATTTGCTGTTTTTAAAAAGTTTTGTCGATAAATCATTTCTCTCTTTCTGAAATTATCGAATTCGGCCTTGACTCTTTTCAGGTCGTTTAGATAATCCTTAGCCAATTTTTCCTTTTCTTCGGCTATTTTCTTTTGCTCTTCGAGAGAGGCTTTCAGTCTTTCTACTTCTTCCTGGGAAACTTTTTCTTCAGGAGGACTTTCTGCTTGGTTTTGTTTGAGAGCTTCTTCCATTTTTTCAGACATTCTCTCACCGCCTTTCTGTTTTTAGGTTACTGGTTTTTATTGACCAAATTTTACCTTTCGTTGCAAGCAGAATTAAATCACTTTTTGGGGTATTTGTCAAGTAAGGTCAAGAAATTTAAGTGGGCATAATCCGCAATTGTCGCTCTTGAGTGAGGAGGCATGCATTTTCAGAAGTTTTTAAAAGTCCAGGCAAGTTTACAGAAAGATTTAACCTCCAAAAAGAACAAGGCGGTTTTCAATCCCCTCCTTGCTGTTTTAAATGATTATTTTGGAGATTGATTTTCTTCTCCTTCTTTTGCCTGCAGCTTTTTGAGAATGTTAACGGTTTCCCAGAGTTTTTTGTCAACCAAGTAGTTTATAGTTCCCTCTTCAAATTTGCCATCTTCTTTTCTTTTGCCAGCGGGTAAACCAGTCAGTATTTCCATTGCTTCGTCAACTGTTTTGACGGCGTAAATATGGAATTTATTTGCTTTCGCGGCTTCTATTACTTCTTTGTCAAGCATAAGGTTTTTGATATTGCTTTCTGGAATGATAACTCCCTGACTTCCATCCAGTCCTCGAGCCTTGCAAACTCTAAAAAACCCTTCTATTTTTTGATTCACACCACCTATGGCCTGCACTTCCCCTTTCTGGTTTATAGAGCCGGTAACCGCTATGCTCTGATGGATGGGTATTTCTGCTAAACTCGAAAGTATGGCGCAAGTTTCTGCAAGGGAAGCACTGTCTCCTTCTACACCTTCGTAAGATTGTTCAAAACAGATGCTGGCCGAAATAGAAAGAGGTTTGTCTTGAGCGTATTTGTAACCCAAGTATCCACTTAGAATTAAGACTCCTTTGTCGTGAATTTTGCCACTTAGGCGCGATTCGCGTTCGATGTTAACCACACCTTGCTTCCCAAGGAAAACCCGTGCTGTTATTCTTGAGGGTTTGCCAAAGCTGTAATCACCGAGGTCATATACAGCGAGTCCATTTACCTGTCCTATGACTTCTCCCTGGGTGTCAATGAGCAAAGTGTTTTCTTCAATGAGTTCCTGTATGCGTTCTTCAATGAGGTTGAGCCGCTTTCTTTTCTCCTGAATCGCTTTTTGGACATGTTGTTCAAAGACTTGCTTCTTTCCTTCTTTACGTGCCCAGTAATCGGCTTCAACAAGCACATCTTTAAGAAACCCGAGACGCGAGGTTACCTTCTCTTTATGAGCTGCCAGGCGAGTAGCGTGTTCAATAACCTTAGCTACTGCAGTTTTGTGAAAAGGCAATAGGTTATTGTTTTGACAGCAGCTTTTTATGAAGCCAGCAAATGAGTTTATTATTTCAGAATCTTTGTTAATTTGATAATCAAAGTGAGCTTTTACCTTGAACAACTCTCTAAAATCTTCGTCAAAGCTTGTAAGTAGTTGATAAAAAATTTCTTCTCCGATCAGCACTACCTTTGCTTTAAAGGGCAAAGGATCTGGGCGAAGGCCCTGAGGGGCAATTAGGCCGTACTGCTCAAAAGGATCTTCCATTCGTATCATCCCGGTTTTAAGAACTCTCTTCAAGCCATCCCAGGTCCCGGGATTAACAAGCAGGTCTTTAAGATACATGATAATGTATCCACTGTTTGCTTTATGGAGCGATCCCGCTTTTAACATAGTGTGGTCGCTAAAGTAGGTGCCCATGAAAGCTCTTCGCTCAATGCGTCCAAAGAGATTAACCCAGTTGGGGTGGGTTTCGAATATAACAGGAGGGCTTTCAGTCTCTGAGTTGTCAACGAAGACGTTGATTTTAAAAGGCAAGAAGGGATCCTGGAGGCGTTGGATTGGCAAAAGCTGAAGAGGTTGGGCGGGTTGGTTTTCTTGAGTGTCTCTAAAAATATGTATGTACTGGAGAGTAAAGTTTTTAAGGGACTTGAGAAACTCAACGATATCGGGGATTTCACGATATTTTTCTATTAGTTCCAAAAAATAAGGAGCAATAGTAAACTCAGCAACTTTCTCATCAAGTTCTCGTATCTGGTTTTTCAGTTCAATTTCCAGCTGGTGTATTTTTTCGAAGGCTTTATTAATTTTGGTCAAGAGCTGTTGACGCTTGTTTTCTATGTTCTCTTTTTCTTCATCGCTTAATGCTAAATACTGCTCTTGAGTCATTGGTTTCCCGTCAACGAGAGGGACCAGGATTGGCCCCATTGTGGTAGCTCTGAAAACAAATCCTTCCTCGAGAGCCATCTTTTCCAGTTCCTGAATTATTTGACGGTGCTTTCTTTGATGGTTATCAATAAGTATTTGTTTCTGATTTTTATACTCATCGCTGCTGAAGGCCTTGGGGATAATTTCTTTTAAAACTTTAAGTAAATTTTCGGTGGAACGGGCAAAATTCTTGCCTTCTCCTCTGGAGAGACGTAGCATTTTAGGTTGGTCAGGATTGTCAAAGTTAAAAACATAGCACCAGTCAAAGATTTCGAAGGATTGTCCAGCTTCTTTTTTGCGCTTGATAATATTCTGGATGGATTTTTTAACGGCCTCAGCGCGACCCGACCCTGAGAAACCACTCACAAAAAGGTTGTAACCCGGATGTTCAGTTTCAAGGCCCATCTCTAAAGCTCTCAAAGCTCTCTCCTGACCCATAATTTCTTCGAGAGAAGAAACTTCCTCTGTGTTCTCGAAAGGGAAAGAATCAGGATCGCAACTCCAGCAAAGCTGTTCTGGAGCGATTACATAGTTCTGAACATTGACTTCTTTGTTATTCATTTTCTCTCCTCACCCTAATAAAATTTTTTCAGCCTTGTTTGTTAAAGTTCCTGGTATATGGTTTTGACACTTTCCAGCTTTTCTAACTCGCTCATCATCTTTTCAATTTCCGTTTGTTCCCCTATCAATTCCAGTATTATTATCCCTTCGTCCTGATCTTCACACCCCGAAGAAAACTCATGAAGTCCAAGTCTGGTTTTAATATTACAACCGAAACGAGTAAGTATTTCTTGCACCTTAACTGCGTTTTTGGGACGATTGCCCACCTTTATAAGCAAAATTTTGGTCATTATTATCCTCCTCCTTTACCAGTGTTTGCTTTAAGGCATTATATACCAATTTGAGATTTTATTTTACTTAAAGAGATTTGGTTGATTTGCGTATATTGTTTTGTGAAGAGGACGGCGAAGAAACCAGAAGAAATATTCTACAAAAAATGAAATGGAGCGGGAAACGGGACTCGAACCCGCGACACCCAGCTTGGAAGGCTGGCGCTCTACCACCTGAGCTATTCCCGCTCGGTTGAGGCAAACTTATTATAAGCGGTCTTTCTTTTTTCGTCAATCATCCAGACCTTAATTGGAATTATGAGGTGTAACTTCTGAGAAGGTTTTTTCCAAACACCAGGCTTACTTGTAGAAACATAGAATGAATACTTTGCGAACAGCTGTTGTAACCTGGAGTGATTTGGATTTTCTTGAGATTTGATTTAAGATAAAATGCGAGAAAAAATCCAGGTTGCGGGGGTGTTTTCATGTCTTTGGTTTTAATTACTGGTGGTAATGGCTTATTGGGTTCCTGGGTGATCTATTACCTTACTCAGAACGATAAACGTGTTATTTCTTTTGATCTCAAGGAAAAGGATTTTGATTACCTTCAAGAAGCAAAGGATAAAATCGTTTTTGTAAAAGGTAACGTACTTGAGTGGTCGAGCATCCTGCCTGTTTTTTTAAAATGGGGTGGCGAAATCGAAGGCATTATTCACACTCCAGCGGTTATGGCCACTCCTCAATACTGGAACAATCCTTACCCCAGTACAGTTGTTAATGTCATAGGAACACTTAATTTACTGGAATTTGCCCGCCTGTATCAGGTACCTAAGTTTCTTTATATCAGCTCAGGAGCAGTTTATGGAGAGACTAAGGACAATCCTGGAGAATTAACCCACCCACCCTCTCCCTCCGACCTATATGGTGCCAGTAAAGCGGGTGCTGAGTTCTTAACTCTTCAGTATGGTAATCATTATGGAATTGACGTGAGAATAGTTAGGCCTTATTTCTTCTTTGGTCCTGGGCTTTTGCCTTCAGAAATGACTCCTCTTTTCCGAAATTTGCTTGGGTCTTTAGAGGGTTTGGACAATCTCTATCTCGAAAAAGGGAAAGATCAGCGCCTGGGATTTACCTATGTTAAGGATACCGCCTGGGGCACCTTTCTGGCCTATCATAAACCACAGGTAGATCACCGAATTTTTAACATTGCTACTGATGAAGTTACCAGCTTTCCTGACCTTGCTCGTTTAGCACAGAAGTATAGTGATCAGCCACGGGAAACCCATATTGGTCCGGGGAAGATGTTTCCAAGGGGAGAAACTTTGGATATAACTCTGGCGAAAAAGGAGCTCGATTTTGAGCCTCGCTACACTATGGAAAAGGCCATGGCCGAGTATGCAGAGTGGGTTAAAAGGAATTTAAGAAAGGATTAGTTTTTGTTTACGATTTACGGATAACTTACAAGGATTTTTTTTTAAGCTTTATACCTAAGAAGACCAGTTTGCTTTAAGCTTTCTTTGAGGTGCCGAATTTAACACAAAAAATTGTCAAAAACAACCTGTAGACAGTTTAAAAAAAACTGGTGAGCCGTGCAGGAGTCGAACCTGCGACACCCGGATTAAAAGTCC
>CAZMZG010000048.1:0-13207 GCA_964570785.1 uncultured Atribacterota bacterium
CATGGCAAGTTTTACACCTTTAGGTATTTTTTTGAGTATGAGCTTCCTAAGGTTGAAGGATTGGCCAAACGATTAAGACTTAGCGATGGGTTGACCGTGGAAATAACAACTCAGTCCTTTACCGATTGAGATGGAATAGGGACCTCTTGGAGGATAAAAAAAGACGTGAGACAGAACAAACGAAACAGTTGGCCATGGGATGATAAAAATGGGGTTAAAGGGTGGCAATAATGCTACATCGCTCTAGTCACGGCTCTACTCACGCTGAATAAGGTTTCGCATGAAGTTGGGGACACGCGGACCGGGAAGAAATGGCTTTGTAGGTGGGGATTCGTTTTGGCGAAAGATCTTTGTGAGTGATAAGGTGACCTTAATGATAAAGCAGGAGATGCGTTTGAGAAGAAGGACTACGACAGCGAGTTGGGAAAGGACTGCGGCAGAGGCCAGGCCACGGACCCTGGGTCTTGCAAGGACACAATGGTCTTCCTTGGCGGTGGAGTTGGTCCTTTCGGAGGCCGAGTGGAAGGTCTTGAGCTTGTGACCTGCATGCGCGTTGCACCCAAACATGTACCTTTTGGTGCCGCGAATGACTTTGGTGATTAATCTCGGGCGTTTTTTGGCGGACATATGCCAGGTATTGGCGTGGTAGTTGAGCCAGTAAGGGCAATCATGGGCAAGTTCCAGTATACTTAGCCAATGGTGTGGGGAAGCGCTTTGCAGGAAAAACAGGTTTTTAGAGAGGGGGTGATAGCTGGATTTTGCATTGGGCTTGTAGGTACAAAACGCAATGAAACCCCAACCTAAGGAGGATTCATGATGAAAAAAAATTTTTTTATACCGTTGTCATTAGGTGCAATTATTGGGATCGCTCTTTATATAGTGCTCTTTCTTTGTACAAACGTGCAAGCTAAGGAAAACGTGATAAAATGGAGGTGTGAGGTTCATTGGCCTGTTGCGAGTGTTTCCTATAAGGACAGCGCCCAAACCGTGATCGATCGGTTGAAGAAACGGACCAAAGGAAAACTCCAGATCGAGCTGTATCCGGCCGGAGCCTTGGTCCCAGCTAAGGAGATATTTAATGCGGTAAAACGGGGGATGATTCAAATTGGTGTCGCTTCCACGGCCTATCCCCGAGACCAGGTGCCCTTGATGAACGTAGCATCAGGGCTACCCTTCAACTTTCGTCATGTGTGGGAGGCTGCATACTTCCACAAGTGGATGGGCTTCGAGCAGATGTTGCGTGACGAATGTGCCAAACATGGCATATATTATGCCACTGATAAAGTTTATCCAACTGAGCTTGCCTTGAGGAAACCTGTAAGAAAATTTGAGGACTTCAAGGGACTCAAGCTGCGATCTTCAGGGATCCTTCAGGTGTATCTCACCTCCATCGGTGCTGCTGCATCTTATCTTCCGGGGAGTGAGATATATCCTGCCCTGAGTTCAGGAGTGGTGGACGGAGCGCACTGGGGAGCTGTACAGGGCGCTGCTAGTATGAAGTTCTACGATATCTGCAAATACCACCTGAAACCCGCCATAAATTTTGCCGCCACGGATGCCTGGTTCGTGAATCAGAAGGCCTTGGACAAGCTTCCAAGTAACATTCGTAAAATTGTTATTTCCACGCTTGATGAGGAGTTCTGGCTCCGCACCAATCAATATGAATATCTCGAGGAGAGAGCACTGGACAAGATTCAGAAAGAACAAGGGGTTGAAGTGATTACCCTTCCTGCAGAGTCTTGCGAGAAAATGCAGAAAGCCGCTTTAGCCATCTGGCAAGATGTGGCGAAAAAGGGGCCACAGTGTAAAAAGGCAGTGGATGCGCTCATTGAGTTCAATAAGTCATTAGGGCGGCTCCAATAAGGCTGTGCACGTTGTGCACATTACATCAGGCTTCGAAGCATAAGAGGTCTTTTGTGCAGACGCGGTTATGGTCATTTGGCCCAAGGTGGAGTTACCCCTGGTAGCTTAAACCTTCAGGGTCAAATGACCGCCTATCAAGCGGAGGACATAGCATCGTGAAGATTCTTAATGCCATTGTTACTGCAATTGACAACCTGAATGACTGGGTCGGAGAAGTTCTTTCTTTCCTCGTGCTTCTCATGTTTGTGCTGGTTGTGTACGAAGTTTTCAGAAGGTACTTTTTGAATTCCCCGACGGTGTGGGCCAACGAATTGACACAGATGACGTTTGGAGCCTACGTGATTCTTTCCGGTGGGCATGTCCTTCGGTGGAGAGGGCATGTGAATGTGGATATTCTCTATTCTCGATTGTCGATACGAAAAAAGGCCCTTCTGGATATCATCACGTTTTTTGTCTTTCTTCTGTTTGTAGGAATGATGCTTGTCTATGGCGGTTCACTGGCCCTGGATTCCCTCAGGAGGTTTGAGCACTCCCAATCCGCCTGGAATCCACCAATTTATCCAGTAAAATTACTGATGCCTCTCGGGGCGTTTCTCTTGCTCCTTCAGGGCGTTGCGAAGCTAATTCGAGATGTACTGACCCTATTTTCACGTGAGCCGTACATGACTCCAAAAATGGAGGAAATGGAGAATAAAAAAAGGGAAACATTATGAGTATCGAACTGCTGACGATCCTCTTTTTCGCCTCATTGCTGTTTTTCCTCCTACTCGGCCTTCCTCTTTCTTTTGTTTTGGGAGGGGTGTCCGTAATATTCATCTATTTTACCTGGGGCCCCGAAGCCTTTTATCTTGTGGCCGCTCAGACGTGGGGTGCCATGAACAAATTTACGCTTGTGGCAATTCCGCTCTTTGTTTTCATGGCCATGTTATTGGAGAAATCCGGGACGGCGAAGGACCTCTATGAAATGATGTACCTCTGGTTCGGGCCTGTCCCCGGTGGATTGGCCATTGGGACGGTTGTTATTTGCGCGATTTTTTCCGCAATGTGTGGAATCAGCGGAGCAGCAGTGGTCGCTATGGGTACCATTGCGCTTCCTTCTATGCTCGAAAAAAAATATGACAAGCTTATTGCCGTAGGATGTATTAATTCGGGAGGTGGATGGGGTATATTGATCCCCCCCAGCGTAATTATGATCTTGTACGCCTTGATATCCGGCGAATCAGTGGGCATGCTTTTTGCTGGAGGGGTGTTTCCAGGTCTTTTGCTTCTGGTGCTTGTATCTAGTTATATTGCGATCCGATGCTATTTTCAGCCACATCTGGGGCCCCCACTCCCCAAAGAGGCTCGGGGAGACTGGAGAAAAAAGTTTATATCTCTTAAAGCGGTATTTCTACCCATTGTGATCGTGCTCATGGTTCTCGGCTCGATGATTCTCGGAATTACAACTCCCACGGAGTCAGCAGGGTTGGGCGTCCTCGGAGCCCTTCTATCCGCCGCAGTGTATCGGCAGCTGACATGGAACCTCATTGTGGAAGCCTGTTTGCGCACCTTCCGGCTTACCGGGATGATTATGTGGATACTTTTTGGCGCTTATTGCTTTTCCGCTGCATATGAGGGCATGGGCGCTTCCCAGCTGATCGAGAACCTGATGGCCTACATCCCAGGTGGGGCTTGGGGAAGTATTATCTTCATTCAGATTGTCATATTCCTTCTAGCTATGGTACTCGATCCGGCCGGAATTATGATGATGTGTGTACCCATATTCCTACCTGTGGTCAAGGCACATGGTTTTGACCCTATCTGGTTTGGAATCCTGTTTACCGTTAACATGGAAATCGGTTACATGACTCCGCCCTTCGGATTTAACCTGTTTTACATGAAGGGGATTGTGCCGCCGAGCATTACGATGGGGGATATTTACAGATCGGTAATTCCATTTACCTTGGTAGAAAGCACTGGCCTAGCACTCATCATGATCTTCCCCAAAATCGCCACCTGGTTGCCGTATAAGGTATTTGGAGGTTAATGAACAAGCTATATGTACAATAGGCGAGGCATTTCAAGCATAAAGTGCAATAAGCTACGTTGTAGGGCTAACATGCCCTAAAAATAACTTGTCAGTAACATGGTGGAAGTTTATGACGTGACGCCTGGTCTTGTAGCTACACCTAGATTTCTTTGCAGGGCTTCGATTGGGTAGTAAATTGACAGTAGAATGGATGCCATCATAAATCAATCAATCAGGCCAACAAAGTTTATGTTTTGATTTGCGAAATCTCTCGGAGGGAGATAGGTATGTCGAAGGCCGAAAAATCAATAAAAACCAATAAGGATATAAAAAATCCAATTAAGTACAAGGCTGTTCTGAAGGCGGCAGAGAAAATCTTCGGCACCAAAGGATTTCATGAAGCCCGTATATCCGATATCGCCAAGGAGGCCGGAGTTTCCGAATCTACCATTTACCAATACTTCTCAAGCAAAGAAGGGCTGCTCTTTTCCATCCCTGCCGAAAAGATTCAAGAGTATATAGAAAAAAACCTGGAAATCTTAAGATATGTCCGCGGAGCCGGGAATAAACTCAGGACATTGATCTCTCGTCACATTAGTCTGTATGCCTCTGACGAAGCCTATGCCAACGTAGCCATGCTGATCCTCAAGGGGAACAGGAACTTTTTGAAGACAGACGCCTATAAAGTGATACAGAAATCCGCCAGAATCACCACCCAAGTCCTGGAAGAAGGAGTCAGGACAGGGGAATTCCATCCGGATCTCAATGTCTACCTGATCAGGGCTATGATATGGGGAACAATAGAACACCTTGTCATAAGAAGAAGTTTGCTCGGAAAACCTAAAGATCTGCTTGCATTGGCCGACGAGATCACCAATGTAATATTGAAAGGGATCATGGTTCCCGAAAAGGAATCCGCCCTTAACATTAACGTGACATTGGCGCACAAGGAGTGACAGAAATAGAGCATTGCCTCGTGAAGGCACTTTAAGTCTAAGGAGGTTTCGATGAACTTAGCGAAATTCTTGGAAAATTCGGCAAATAGGTATCCAGATAAAATAGCAGTTCGGTGCGAAGGTCTAGAGGTGAAATTCAAAGAATTGGACACAAAGTGTAATCGCCTGGCCAATGGGCTGAAGCAGCTGGGCTTGAGAGCAGGGGATCGGTGCATAGTAATGATGCCGAACAGCATAACATTGATTTTAGTTTATTATGCCATAGCGAAACTGGGAGCTATAGTTGTCCCTGCAAACTTTCTTTATCGCGTTCATGAGCTTGAGCACATCCTCAAAGATTCCAAGCCAAAGGCCTTTATCGGGGCGGAGCCTTATCTTGAGCAAATCACGAAGGTTCTCGAAAGAATTGGAGAAGGTCCATCTATCCGAGTGGCACTAGGGGCATTGCAAGGGTCGGGCTTTCAGAATCTGGAAGAAGTCTTCTCTACGAAAGACGAATTTTCCACTTATCCTGCCGATGACAGCGAAACCTTTAATATTCTTTATACATCGGGCACAACTGGCGTACCAAAAGGGGCCATGCTGTCTCACGGGAACCTTTGGAAAAATGCCAGGATTCTTGCCGAGATGCGCGGTGCTATTGAACCGGACACAGTAGTCATTGGTGTTCTTCCTCTCTATCACGTATTCGGTATCACCAGCGTCATGAATGTATCCATGTATTTGGGCTTGACCATTGAACTATTTAGCTATTTCGATCCTGAAAAGGTTATCCGGGTCATCGAAAAAGAAGATCACACAATCCTTTTTGCGGTTCCCACTATGCTGAATCGTATCATTCAAATCGCGTCAGAAAGGCCCCCAAAGCGCTCTTCCCTCAAATTTTGTATATCAGGTGGTGCATCGTTGCCGGTTGAATTTTTGAAACGTTTTGAAAGACTTTTTAAAACAAAAATCCATGAAGGCTATGGCTTAACCGAATGTCCGGTCTGTGTGGAGAATCCTTATGGAAGGCCGACTAAACCGGGTTCTATCGGTCTTCCTATTCCTGAATTCAGAGCCAGGATTGTGGATGAACAAGGAAACGATGTTTCCACAGGTGAGGTGGGCGAGTTGCTCATCAAAGGGCCGGGCGTTATGAAAGGATATTTCAATAGACCTGACGACACGAGAGAGGTGCTGGTAGATGGCTGGCTTCACACTGGAGACTTGGCTCGGATGGATGAGGACAAGTACATTTATATCGTAGACCGAAAAAAAGAACTCGTGATCCGAGGCGGATACAATGTATACCCGAGAGAAATTGAAGAGGTTCTTTATCAAATCCCCGAGATTTTGGAGGCTGCTGTCTACGGGGTTCCACACGAGGATCTTGGTGAAGAAGTGGTTGCTGTGATTGTCTTGAAGGAAGGATCACAAATCGACGTTAAGGCAATCCAAGAGTATGTAAAGGAGCGAGTCGCACCTTACAAGTATCCCAGGCACATAAAAATAGTCCAGGAACCTTTTCCTAAAAGCGGGTCAGGGAAGATTCTTAAAAGAGAAGTGAGGAAGAAGTATAGATTTTTTGATTAATTGAGTAATTTCAATCAGTAATAAGGGACAGGAGGTTCATCATGAGAGAAGTTGTTATTGCAGATTATTTAAGAACAGCCCAATCAAGATCCAGGCCGAATGATCCGGCCAGAGATTGGTTCCATAAATTAAGGGCCGATGATTTGCTCTCAAAGCTCTTGCCGGCACTCCTATCGAGGGCTGGGGTTGATGCCAATGAGGTTGACGATTGTATCACGGGATGTGCCATCGGTGTCAGTGAAAACTTTACTTACGGCGGTCGATTCCCAGTCTTTTTGTCTAATTTTCCAGAGACTGTCGCGGCTAAGTTCGTAGACCAACAATGCGGTTCCTCAATGGCAGCTGTCCACATCGGCGCAATGGAAATAATGCTTGGTTATGCAGACATTGTTATAGCGGCCGGAATGGAACATATGACTCGCGTTCCCATGGGGCAGGCTTACCGTAAAGACGGCCATGTCAAGATCAATCCATGCCTGACAGAGGAAGAGGCATATGCACACTGGGACATCAGGAATGCTACAAACATGGGAATAACGGCAGAAAAACTTTTTTCCTTGCGAGATTTTAGTAAAAGGGAACTAGATCAGTGGGCAAAAAGGTCTCACGACCTTGCTGTAGAGGCTCGAAGGGAAGGATTTTTCGAGGGGGAAATTCTACCAATTGAAGCGGAACAGGCAGATGGTTCGGTAATGAGAGTAAAAGAGGACCAGGCTGTTCGAGAAAATGTGACCCTTGAGGCCTTGGCTCAATTGAAGCCCGCCTTTAAAGAAGATGGGGTAATCACAGCTGGTAACGCTTCGCCTTTAAATGCGGCCGCATCATCTATTCTTTTAATGAGTAAAGAAAAGGCGCAGGAAAAAGGGATTAGACCTTTGGCCACGATACGGTCTATAGGATTTGCCGGCGTGGATCCGACGATCATGGGCGTCGGCCCTGTCCCTGCCACCCTGAAAGCCTTGAAGAGCGCAGGCCTAGAGGTGAAGGATATTGATTACTGGGAGATCAACGAGGCCTTCACTGTGGTAACACTAAATTGTATCAAGGAATTACAGATCGAGCCTGAGCGTGTCAATGTCAAAGGCGGGGGAACTGCTATTGGTCATCCGCTTGGAGCCACCGGTTGCAGACTGGTTGGGACACTCGCAAGAATCCTCCAGCTGGAAAATGGGCGTTTTGGTTGCGCAAATGCCTGCTGTGGCGGTGGGCAGGGTGTTGCCACCATTATTGAACGAGAAGAATACGACTGGTAGACAACAAAAAAAGAAAGAAGATCATACCATTTTCAAAACAAAACCTTAGGCCCCTTTCAACACTAATATTTTGACCGCTACATATTTGGGAGGAGGAACCATTATGAGAACGAAACAGGAGTGGCTTGAAGGCATATATAAAATGAAGCGGAACCTCTATATAGGAGGAGAGAAGATCGGTCGTGACGATGAAAGGCTGATCCCAACTACCAATATTATGGGTACCACCTTTGACCTAGCTTTGGATCCGAAATACGAGGCCCTTTTGACCGCAACTTCTCACCTAACCGGCGAGAAAATCAACCGTTTCTGTCATATCCACCAGACTCCCGAAGACCTTCACAAAAAGCAGGACATGACCCGCTTCCTTTGCCAGAAAGTGGGGGGGTGCATCCAGAGATGTATGGGCGTTGATGCGGCCAATGCCATCTATACGGTATCGTATGAGGCTGACAAAGAGAACAACGGTGCAACTCAATACCATGAAAACTTCAAGAATTGGTTGATTCGCTTTCAGAGTGAAGACTTGGTCGGCTGTTGTGCGCAGACGGACGTAAAAGGCCACCGAATGAAACGACCGAGTCAGCAGGACGATCCTGATTCCTATGTTCATGTGGTGGAAAGGAGAGGCGACGGTATCGTTGTTCGTGGGTGTAAGGTCCATATTTCTGAAGCAGCTATTGCAGACGAGATCCTTGTAGTTCCGACCCGAGCGCTTATGGAAGCGGATAAAGATTATGCTGTTTCTTTTGCTGTGCCTGGTGACTGGGACGGGGTGAAGCACCTCTTAACGATCCATAACTATCGGGATCGAAAGCATTTTCCAAGGGGTTTCAATGGAGGAAGCTGTGATTCATATGTAATTTTTGACAATGTGTTTGTCCCCTGGGAAAGGGTTTTTCTATGTGGAGAATATAAGCATGGGGGCATCCTGGCCTTATTGTTTGCGCTTTTTCATCGCCACAGCTATTCGGGCTGCAAACCTGCCCTTGGGGATCTAATGTTGGGGGCTTGCGCGCTTGCTGCTGACTGCAATGGGATTACTAAGGCAAAGCATGTGATAGATAAGTTTGCCGAAATTATCAAGGTGACTGAACTGGGTTATGCGGCCGGGTTTACAGCATCGGCCCTGGCCAAGCCGGAGGTATACATTCCAGGGCTCGGATTCAGGTCTTACGGACCAGGAAACATGATACCCCATTCCATTTATTGTAATGTTGGTAGATGTCTGACGGGTGAAGCCGTGTTCCACGAAATGGAGATCCTGGCTGACATTACAGGAGGGATTCCTGCTACATTTCCTTACGAGGGAGAGTTTGTAAATCCCGAGGTGAAGGATTTGACAATGAAATATATCACCAGAAACCCGGAGATAAGCGCTGAAAATCAGGCCCAACTATGGCGTTATATCGGTGATATCGCAGTGTCGGCTAAAGCTGGATGCTCACTTTTCGGGGCTTTGCACGGTGGCGGTTCGCCAAGGATGGAAAGAATTGCCATCACTTCACAGTATGATATCGACGCCCGACGTGAAATGGTCCGGAGGATTGCCGGTATGACCAAAGACTAAAAGGCTTCGTTCCATCGACGGGTTGCAGGCCAGTAGACAACGGCAAGATGATTTAAGCATATATTGCATTGGGCTTGCCCGCCGGGATCCTCCATTTTTCTCATAGGGGAATTGATATGTATTGGTTTGCCGCGCATATGCGTTTTACACGTTTTGATGGGCCAATAGCCGACAGTGAGAAGAATAGTAATGGGACTCTCGTATAAACCCATGTGTAACGGAGGTACAAACGAAAAAAATGACAGGAAAGCGAGTGATAACGAAACCGCTTTATTTTGAAGATTTTCACCCGGGTCAGAAATTTGTGACAAAAGGGCGCACCGTGACGGAGGCCGATATTGTGAATTTTGCGGGCCTTTCCTGGGATCACAACCAGCTTCATACCGATGCTGAATATGCCGCTAAAACCGGCTTCGGGAATCGGATCGCTCACGGGCTTTTAGGGCTTGCCATCCAGGCTGGGCTCGCCTATCAGCTCACTGAGGGAACCCTCATAGCGTTTCTCCATCTGACCTGGGAATTCAAACTGCCTATTTATATTGGAGACACCATCCATGTGGAACAGGTAGTCAAAGAAATGCGTGACAGCTCAAAGGAAGACCGGGGTATATTAACTTTCGAGAAAGAGATTATTAATCAGCGAAACGAAATTGTGCAATCAGGAACAACAACAGTTCTTCTGGCTAAAAGACCGCGTCATGTCAAAACAGGTGAATTGTGTTTTACTTAGAATTAACTGCCTGACATTTTATTGATTCGGAAGGACGAAAGGAGGATATAGTCAATGGAAATCAAAAAGATATTCGTTGCAGGTGCAGGCCTGATGGGTAGTGGTATCGCCCAAGTATGTGCGCAGGCTGGTTATGAGGTTGTTATGCGGGATCTTAATGATGAGATTCTCGAGAAGGGGCTAAACGCCGTTAAATGGTCTGTTGGTAAATTAATAGAAAAGGGGAAAGTCCAGGGCACGGTTGAGGAAATCATGGGAAGGATTCACCCAACAACCGATCTTTCATTGGCCAAAGAGGCGGACTTTGTGTTCGAGGCCATTATTGAAGATGTGGAGATAAAAAGAACTCTATTTTCAGAACTGGATAGAATCTGTCCCGACCACACGATCCTTGCTACGAATACCTCTGCCATCCCTATCACCAACATCGCAGAAGCAACGAAAAGGCCGTCCAAGGTTGTGGGTACTCATTTTTTCAGCCCTGTTCCCATGATGAAAATCATGGAACTTGTGAGGGGATTGCTCACATCAGATGAAACCTTAGACGTTGCAGAACGTCTGGGAAAAAGCATTGGCAAGCAAACGATCCGTGTCAACCGCGATGTGGCCGGTTTTGCATTAAACCGGATAAATTTTCCCAGCACCATAGAAGCAATTAAATTGGTCGAAGCGGGAGTGGTGAGTGTCGAGGATGTGGACAAGGGTATGCGCCTCGGGTTTGGAAGGCCGATGGGGCCATTTGAAACAAGCGATCTCGCAGGTCTGGATGTGGGCCTGAACGCAATGAGCGCGGTGTACAAGGAAACCCAGGATGAGAAGTTTCACCCACCCATGCTCCTTCAGCGAAAGGTAAAAATCGGGCATCTGGGGAGAAAAACCGGGATAGGATGGTATAAATATGACGAAAAGGGCAACAAAGTCGGTCCCGCCGACGAGTAAAAGATCGCCAGTGGCTGATTGAATATGGGACGGGACATCTGGTCGTGGTGGATAAGCAGTCCATTTCAAGTTCAAGGTTTCTAAGACCTTTTGAAACCAGGTTTCTAAATCACGATGAGTTGGCCAAATGAAATATGAAAATTTCTTTCAACCATCCGCCGCCGGTCAATGCCTGGAACCTTGCTACTATGGAGGAGTTTGAAAGAGTCATCCCAGAGCTGCAAAACGATAAAGAAACTAGGGTGGTCATCCTTACGATGCGGGGAAAAATGTTTTTCAGCAGGTTTTGATATAATGGATGCCGCGAATGCTGCAAAGATTAGCCCTAAAGGTAGGCCCTTATGGAGAAAAATTGATCGCTTTCCAAAACCGGTCATAGCGGCCATCAATGAATTTGCGCTGGAAGGAGGGCTCTAACTTGCACTGGCCTGCTATTTTTGAATCATGGTAGATGACCTTAACGCGACGCTTGGTTTAACCGAACTTAATCTCGGCATTATTCCCGGATGGGGTGACTCAACCTTTGCCCCTCTTATTGGTCGAGCAAAGGCCCGGGAGGTGATTCTTTTGACTAATAAGATTAACGGTCAAGAGGCCCTGAAAATTGGGCGGGTGGATCAATTGTCCAAATCGGGAAAACTCATGGACAATGCCCCTGGGTCTGCGCAAAGGTTACCTGAAATGCCACCGATCGCTGTCAGTTTCGTTTTAAAGGGGATGACCCCGGATGGCCCCGGGCGCTTACGAGGGGATCGCTGATCGCTGCAATATTTGAGGGAAGATAGGAAGAGAGAGCTGTTATGCCAGCAAGAGTAAAACATATAGGGGTGATCGATGGGGCCCGAACTGCCTTTTGCGGTGCAGGTGAAATCGAAAAATTGGAGGATACAGGAAGATGAAAAAGCGCGTCGTTTCTATAACCAGATATGAGTCTTCCCTGGATTCCCTTGCAAAAGCCATTGAAGATGCAAAGGGTTTTGAAAAACTCGACCCAAGAAAGCAGGTTTTGATCAAGCCGAACCTAGTGGGATGGGACCCCTATTATCCTATCGCACCTTATGGAGTATATACAACCTCCAGATTGGTGGAGGATATGGTTATCCTGCTTAAGGACTACGGAGTCAGAGACATTACCATCGGTGAAGGATCTGCGCCAAGAGGGGGGAAAAAGGCGGGAAAATTAAGAGGTACCAAGCTGATCTTTAGCGCCTTAGGATATGAGCATCTTCAAAGGAAATATGGTGTGAGGCTGCTTGATTTTTTCGACGAGCCTTTTCAAACGGTCAACTTGGGAGATTTTTCCCTGAATTTTGCTCAGGCAGCTCTAAGGGCGGACTTTGTGATCAATATGCCGGTCCTCAAGACCCACAATCAGACCATCCTATCACTGGGCCTCAAGAACCTCAAAGGCTGTATCGATCTGAAATCACGCAGGATCTCTCATAATGAAAAGGTCCCCCTAGATTTTTTCTGCGCACTCTTTGCAGAAGCGATCCGGCCTGCATTGACAGTACTGGACGGCATTTATGGCCTTGAAAAAGGACCTTATTATCTTGGTACTGCACGTCGGATGAATGTGATCGTTGCATCGCAGGATCCCCTTGGCGTTGACGTTATTGGAGCCATGCTGGCAGGTTATGAACCCTCAGCTATTAAACATATTGCTATTTACGCAAAAAGGAATCACCGTTCTTTGGATTTGGAGGCCTTTGCTCTTAAAGGCTTTGGTCTAGAGACGTTCATACGGCCATTTAAATGGGATTTCAATTGGCGGGAGGATAATACCGGGCCCAAGAGTTGGGACAAGCTTGGAATATCAGGAATCAGCGTTCCGAAGTATGATCAAACCATTTGCACGGGTTGTTCGAGTATGTACAATCCTCTTTTGATGCTGATCAGATCGGCCTATAAAGGCAAACCGTTTGATGGAATTGAAGTGCTAACAGGCAAGAAAATGACGCCTTCACCGGGATTCAATAAGACAGTTCTTTTCGGGAATTGCATGATTAAGAAAAACCGGCAGAATCCGAACATCAGGAAGCTGGTTTGTATCAAAGGTTGCCCTGTCACCATGGAAGAGCTTATAAAAAAACTTAGAGAAATGGGGCTAGATATTGATGTGGGATTTTACGCCAAGTTCCGCAAATCGTTGGCCAAAAGATATGACCAAAACCCTGACTTTGATCCGAGTCACTATTTCATGCCGGGGGCCATTGGAAACCAAAAGGATGCGGCTTTTTTAGAGTAACCTAAAGATACTCTCATCGGGGTGAGATAGACTATTTACTTGCGTCTAGCAAGGTTGGGAGTTGA
>CAZMZG010000049.1:0-13157 GCA_964570785.1 uncultured Atribacterota bacterium
CATTCTTTTTAAGCCCATCAGAATATCCTCGATTACGTCCGGGTCGGCATTCTCGGCAGTGTATTCTATTCTATTTTGTGTCACATCCAGGAGGTAATAAATAAAACCTCCTGATAGGTATAATTGGTGAACCAAGGATTGAAACACCAATCACTCTACCAGGAGAACCATGAACAGGGCCTTGAAAGACCTTATGAAAAACTCTATCACAGAAAGAGAAAAGAGACGAGATACTCAAGATGATTCTTGAAGAGGAAATCAAAGGGAAAGTTAAAGAGGTCTTGGAAAAGCTCGCCCTTCTTGAACGAGGGGCCTTCTGTGAAGGGAGTAAGGACCGCAAGAACGGTTTCTATGAGCGGGATTTGGAAACTTCCCTGGGAACGATTGAAGGCCTCTCTGTTCCAAGAACCAGAGAGAAAGGATTCTGCCCTTTCTTCCTCAAATCATACAAGAGAATTCTCTATACCCTGGGTGAATTGGTCATTGTCATGTACCAGGGAGGTCGGTTGTTCTGCTCGGGATTCAACTCGAACTCTGGGAAACCTTTTGGAAGGAAAGTAATCTCCAGGATGGGTTTCTCGAATCACCAGTATGGTAACTAAGAAAATCAAAGAATGGCGAGAGAAGCCGATCAAGCGGCGGTATTCCATTTTCTTGTAGCAGTGCATCCGTACCGCAAACTGCATTGAGCATTGTATCAAGGAGGTAAAACGGAGAAGCAAAGTGATTGAGGTTTTCCTCAATCCACAGGCTACAGAGAACTTCCCGTATCCTGTCTGCATAGAGCAAAACGAGTGGTATATAGAGAAAAGCTTACCAAATTTCTTACTGCTGAGAAAAAACTGAAGACTATATAAAAAGGGAAAGATACAGGAAAGGAGAAAAAAGCATTATGTATTCTTACACAAAATTGTTAACACTATCAGAATAGTAGATTTCTCCTTTATGGATTTGGCCTGCAAGTATTCCTTCTATAGGAGCTTGAGATACTGATTTCCAGGGTGCATATCTATCTCTCTTTTTCCCTGAACAGACGACAAACTTGCTCAGGGAGATCGTTATTATTTTGGATTACTCTTCAATGACTCAATCAGCAACCTTTCGGTTGCACTTTAGATGACTTGATGCAAAGAGTTCAAACGGTGTCATCTTCAACAATTAAACTGATATAATATGGGAAATCTGAATGCTTTTCACTCTTCAGCCTTAAACCTGGAAGGAGGTAAGCCATGCAAAACTCCTGCGATATCGGCATAATTGGAATGGCCGTTATGGGGCAAAATCTGGCTCTGAACATTGCCCGCAAGGGCTTTAAAGTAGCAGTGTTCAACCGCACGGCTTCCCGAACCGAAGAGCTAATGAAAAGAGTACGGGAAGAAGAAATTGTACCTGCTTACAACCTGGAAGAATTTGTTAATTCCCTTAAAAAGCCTCGCAAGGCAATGTTAATGGTCAAAGCAGGTCCTGCAGTTGACGAATTTATCGACAAACTCCTGGAGCTTCTTGAGCCTGGAGACCTCATTATAGATGGTGGCAACTCCTTTTATCAGGATACTGAACGGCGCATAAAAAATGTGGAAGAGCGAGGGCTGCTTTTCCTGGGCACAGGAATAAGCGGTGGAGAACACGGTGCATTGCATGGACCATCCATCATGCCTGGAGGCCACCAGGAAGGCTATGCCCTGGTAAAGGAAATTTTTGAAAAAGCAGCAGCCCAGGTGGGGGACGGACCCTGCTGCACCTATCTTGGGCCTCGTTCAGCAGGCCATTTTGTCAAAATGGTCCACAACGGCATTGAATATGCCTTTATGCAAGCCATTGCTGAAGCGTATGATTTGCTCCGCAAGGTTTATCGCCTCTCCAGCGAGGAAATCGGAAAGATCTTCGAAGAGTTTAATCAGTCAGAAATCGCCTCTTATTTGATCGAAATAACTGCTACAATCTTCAAAACCAAAGACCAAAAAACCCAAAAACCCCTGGTAGAGCTGATCCTGGACCAGGCGGAGCAAAAAGGTACAGGAAAATGGACCTCTCAAACCGCTTTTGACTTTGGAGTCCCCACCCTGGTCATCAACCAATCAGTCATTGCCCGTACCATTTCCTCCTTTAAAAAAGAAAGAATTCGCTTTACTTCACTCTGGAAAAATCACGAAATATCACCGGTTGATTTTGATGACCAACACAAAGAAAAAATCAAAGATGCTCTCTTTGTAAGCATGATCGCCGCTTTTAGTGAAGGTCTCCATCTTTTAAAAGTAGCCTCTCAAGAAATGCAATACGGACTCAATCTTTCCGAAGTAGTCCGTATCTGGAAAGGAGGCTGCATACTCCGTGCTCAAATATTGGGTCAGATACAGGAAGTCCTCCAGAGAGGAGAGGAAGAAATTCTCCTTTTCTCGCCAAGTTTTCTGGATGAAATTAAAAAACGAGTGTCTAAGCTCCGCGAAATAGCTGCTCTGGCCATTGAAAAAGAAATCCCAGTACCAGTTTTGAGTTCTTCACTGACCTATCTTGATTCCTGGAAAAGCGAAAACTTACCAGCAAACCTCATCCAGGCCCAGCGAGACTTCTTTGGAGCCCACACCTACCAGCGGGTTGATAAAGAAGGAGTTTTCCATACGGTATGGGAGGAATAAACCATGTTGCTCTTTAGTCTGGAAAAATCGGAAGACAGTTTCAATCCTCATGAGTTCAGGGAAACCCTGGTTGAAGCACTGCAAATCTATCCCGCAAGTGGCAAGAAAATACTGGCCATTATTCCCGATGCTACCCGCACCTTACCCATGAAAGATATATTCGAGGTGCTCATCGAACAACTTCTACCCAGAGCCAAGCAGCTGGACTTCATAGTCGCCCTGGGAACTCATCCACCAATGACCGACCAGGAGTTGAAAAACCACCTAGGAGTAACCTTTAAAGAAGCAGAAAACCTGGGTACCAGGGTTTTCAACCACCATTTTCAAAATCCCGAGGAACTGGAAAAAGTGGGCACCATATCCAAAGAAGAAGTCAAAGAAATCTCAGGTGGATTGCTAGAGGAAGAAATTCCAGTAACCATAAACCGCCTGGTGTTCAACTACGACGAGCTGTTCATCATAGGACCTGTGTTTCCGCACGAAGTGGTTGGGTTTTCAGGAGGTTACAAATACCTTTTTCCGGGAATTTCGGGAGCTGAAATCATAGACAAGTATCACTGGCTGGCAGCCCTTATCACTAATCCCAAGACAATCGGGCACAAGGAAACCCCAACCCGGGCAATCCTCAACAGGGCAGCCACTTTTATAAACATTCCCATTACTGCACTGTGTCTGGTAATGCGCGGTGAAGAACCTTGTGGTATCTTTCTGGGAGTCCCCCAGAAAGCCTGGAGCAAAGCCGCAGATCTTTCTTCACAGGTGAACATTGTATGGAAAGAGAGAGCGTTTCATACCGTCTTATCCATAGCTCCACCCATGTACAACGAGCTATGGGTAGGTGGTAAATGCATGTACAAGCTGGAACCAGTGGTTGCAGATGGAGGGAAATTAATCATCTATGCTCCCCACATCAAAGAAATCTCGGTAACTCACGGCAAGTATTTGAAAGAAATTGGCTACCACGTAAGAGACTTCTTTGTAAAGCAGTGGGACAAATATTGCCATTATCCATGGAGTGTGCTGGCTCACTCCACTCACGTAAAGGGCATAGGAAAGTATGTTGATGGGAAAGAATATCCCCGAATAGAGGTCATACTGGCCACCGCTATTCCTCGAGAAGTTTGCGAAAAGATAAATCTGGGATATCTGGATTATAGAGATATTGATATCTCAAAATACGAAAACCGCGAAGAAGAAGGAATCCTGGTCGTGCACCGGGCCGGGGAAATGCTTTATCGCCTCAAAGACGGAAGCGTTCCTGACATAGACAAGCTCTAAAGAAGAAGCAGGGATCAGCTCCCTGCTTCTTCTTTTTGCGCACTTTCAAATTTTATGCTTACCGTAGCTTTAGCAAGAATACCCCTTAAAGCGTATCCTTTTTCCTGAATCTCTCTTTTGGCGTCCTCGGTTAAATTTTGGTCTTTTCCAGATAGCTTTTTCTCATAAACGTAAACCACGAGTTTTCTCTCGGGTACAAACTGGGGAAGTTCTTCCTCTATATCTTTTGTTTTATCGATCAACAAAAAATCGCTCTTGCGCAAAGTAACCGTAAAAATCTGCTCTTTCTGGGTGCAGAAAAATTCGAGAGGGCGAGTAAAATATTCGTCGTTTTCGTAATCAGTGGACGCCTGAAGATAAACTTTTTCTCCCTGTGCTTCGCTTAGCACCTTAAAATAAACAGTAACAAAATCTTTACCAGCAACCCTTTGCAAATTCACACTCTCAATGGTAGCTTTGGAAACCAGAGAAAAAGCTGGAGAACAAAAGGTAAAAACCAGTACGAAGATCAAGATAAAATTTCCAGCACTGGCAATCCAGATTCTTCTGCTCACTGTGCTACCTCCTTTCCAGCATTGGTCTTGGTCAAAAGATTGTCAACAAATTCTATATATCCATCACCTGATTTTGGTTCCCAAGTTTAAGGCAAATAGGGCCAGGGATTGATGACTTTTCCGTATCTTCGCACTTCATAATGGAGATGTGGACCAGTACTTCGTCCTGTGCTTCCAACCCTGCCAATGATTTGGTTTTTCTTAACCCGGTCCCCAACTTTTACCAGAATCTGAAAAAGATGTCCGTAAACCGTTTCATAACCAAACTGATGCTGCACAATCACACACTTTCCGTAATTACCGTTCCAGCCCGCAAAAACTACTCTTCCCTCCGCAGTGCTCACCACGTTCCTTCCCAAAGGAGCTGCAATATCCACACCAGTATGCCAAGCGCGACGACCAGTAAAGGGATCTTTGCGCCAGCCAAAGTTCGAAGAAACCCGACCCCAAGTCGGCCAGCGCATGGGCACCAAATTAAGTAGTTCCTCTTTTCGCTGAATTACCTGTAAGATTTCTTCAAAAGAGTGTTGACGGGCTAGAATTTCTGCTTGCATCCAGGAAAAAGTATCTTCAAGCATCCGAGAGCGTTGAGCAAAAGTGGGGTCTACCAGTCGAGGCAAAGCCGGCAAAGTCGCGGAAGGAAACTCCATGAAAAGTGGACCGCCCGCACCAACCACAAAAAGCGGGAATCCTATCTCCATAAACCGGTCGAGAGGTACGTAAATCTCTGGAGAGGCTCCAGCAAGAGAAAGATTAATGCCTATTTTGTTGAAACGGGATTGCAAGTCTTTCTCGAGCAAATTGCGCACTTTCTGATCCAGCTCACGCAACGCAGAAAGCTCCTGTAGAATATTTTGAGCTTTCTGATTTAAATCCTGCAACCGTTCTTCTTGTTCTCTCTTTTGATTTTCCAGAAGCACTATCTCTTTCTTTAGATTTTCCGCTCGCTCAACGGCATAACAAAGCTCCTTGCGCATCCTGCTCTGGTACCATAAAACACCACCTACTCCAGCTCCAGCTCCCACAACAAATACCACCAGCGCCCAAAAAACTATTTGCCAGCGCAAATGAATCTTTTTAAAGTAACCCTCCTTGGGAGAATACCAAAAAACAGTAAAGTGCTTCTTCCTACCAAGCAAAATCATCCCCTCACTTCACATAGCTTTCGGTCATCAGAGTATAAAGGCGACGCAATTCTTCTTCACTGTGATAATGAATAACAATCTTCCCCCCTCCCACCTGAACCCGAGCTCCCAGAAAACGAGTTAAAAGCTCTTCCACATTTTTCTCTTCCTCAACAAAAGAAATCACGCCTCTGAACTTTACAGGAAAAGCAATTCTTTTTTTGCTAAGCTCTTTAACCCTTTTTTCAACTTCTCTGACTGAAAGAGACTTCTCAACGATATCTTTGGTCAACTCTAATTGCTCTTTTTCATCTTCAAGACTCAGGAGAGCTTTGGCATGACCAACCGAAATTTCACTCCTACGCACTTTCTCTTTAATCGGTTCAGGAAGAGAAAGCAAGCGAAGCAAATTGGAGATAGTGGAACGATTTTTGCCAACCCTCTGAGCTACTTCTTCGTGAGTCAAACCAAAATCATCGATTAACCTTTGCAAGCCTTCAGCCATTTCAATGGGGTTTAGGTCTTCCCTTTGCAGGTTCTCAACCAGAGCAAGTTCCAGTTTTTTGCTTTCTTCTGCTTCCTCAACAATAACCGGAACCGTCTTTAAGCCGGCCCTTCTGGCAGCCCTCAAGCGTCTTTCCCCTGCTATGAGTTCAAACTCCTCCTCGTTCAGTCTCCTCACCAAGAGTGGCTGCAAAATACCATAATTCAAAATCGACTGCGTAAGTTCAGCAAGCCCTTCTTCCGTAAACTCTTTTCGGGGCTGCAACGGATTCTCCCGAATACGCCCTATTTCAACTTCCTGAATGGTACGCGCCCCAAAAGTGCCAACTCCCGGAATCAGTGCTCCAAGACCCTTGCCCAAAGCTTTTCTATTCATCTTTTTTCAAAACCTCCCGGGCAAGCTCCCGATAGGCCATGGCGCCTTTGGAAGTGTTGTCATAGAGAATAATAGGTAAACCATGACTGGGCGCTTCACTCAACCGCACGTTTCTCGGAACAACAGTTCTAAAAACCTTCTCTTTGAAAACCCTTCTCACTTCTTCTTCCACCTGTTGCGAGAGAACAGTCCGCGCGTCAAACATGGTAAGCAAAACCCCAAACAGTTTCAAAGAAGGATTCAGAAAGTTACGTACCATATTTAAGGTGTTGGTTAACTGACCCAAACCTTCAAGGGCATAATACTCACACTGAATGGGAACCAGTACATCCGTCGCCCAGGCCAAAGCGTTGAGAGTCAGAAGGCCCAGTGAAGGCGGACAATCGATAAGGATAAAGTCAAAGTCCCGATCCAGAAGTTTCATGGCCTCCTTGAGTCGGTTTTCACGACCCACCATGGAAACCAGCTCCACCTCAGCCCCGGCTAGACGAATTGTTGCTGGCACCAAAAAAAAGCCCTTGAGAAAAGTTTCCTTTAAAACTTCCCCAGGGCTAGCATTTCCCAGAAGAAGATCGTAAACACAGTGGTCTATATCTGCCCGGTTAAAGCCCAGACCACTGGTGGTATTTCCCTGAGGATCTACATCAACAAGCAAGACTTCCTTGCCAAGTTCTGCAAGACAGGCTCCCAGGTTGATAGCAGTTGTGGTCTTTCCCACTCCACCCTTTTGGTTGGCAATAGCAATAGTTTTTCCCATAAGGCAAACAAAAATAACCGGCCTTTTAAAAAACTGGCGGAGAGGGCGGGACTCGAACCCGCACAGCCTTGCGGCCTTAACCGGTTTTCAAGACCGGCTCCTTGCCAGTTCGGACACCTCTCCAGACTTATTCCATTATAGTAACTACCCGTTCTTTTTTCAACTTACTCTTGCACCATGGAGCAACTAAAGTCCCATTAAGGTGTAGGCCGAGTGAAGCACCTCCTGGACTCTCAGACCATCGTCAATGGTTGCGCCAAGACTGCTTTTACCGCTCAGCCGCAATATAAAATCATGAACACAAGTAATATGAGAGCGAACCCATCCCACTGCAAATTTACCGGGTAAGGCACTGGGGGGAGGATACTGTTGAACAACTTCCAGTGCCTTAAAGCCTCTTTGACCTCCCAACACCCCCCCAGGATTCTGAGCATCATAAAATTCAAGAAAGTTGGGCTGCATGGAGTTATAGCGTAAGGCCCCTCTGCTTCCTTCTATTTCTATGCGCAGTTCATCACATGAACCCGTTGCAAAACGACTGCATTCAATACTTCCCCATCCCCCATCGCTCAGGCGAAAATCAATCAACGCCCAGTCATCAACGGTTACTTTTTCCTTTTCTGGGGCTTCATAAGGATGGGGGCGTTCTTTTATAAAGGTCTCTCCCCAGGCTGAAAGAAGCTGGAAATCACCAGCCAGGAAATGAACAAGGTCAATAAGATGTGAACCCAAATCAGCGAGCGCACCCCCACCAGCCAGTTCTTTCTGCATTCTCCAGCTTATCGGACGCTTCGGATCTATGTATCCGGAGTGCAAGTATAAGGCCCTAATTCGGAAAATACGTCCCAAAAAGCCCTCTTCAAGAAGAGATTTGGCCTTCAAAATGGCAGGAGCAAAACGATTTTGAAAAGCCATACCAAAAGGAATGCCAGACTCCTTAACGGCTCGCCACATAGAAGAAGCCTCATCAAGGTTGGCAGCCAGCGGCTTATCGCAGTACACTGCTTTACCACAAGAAGCAGCTTTCTCCACCACACGGCAATGCAAGGCGTTGGGCACAGCAACCACAATGATGTCTATATCTTTATGTTCGACAAGTTCTTCGAAAGAAGCAGTTACAAAAGGAACTCCTGTTTCTTCTTGGGCTTTACGTGCGGTTTCAATACGTGAAGTACAGATAGCCCTTATCTCGGGCAAAAGAGGTAGGTCATGGTAGTAATATGGCAAGGACGAAAAAGCCAGCGCATGCACCCGGCCTATAAAACCAAAACCCACGATACCAACGCCAACTTTATTCATCTACTCCACCTCAAACTGGGGAGTAATTACTTCCATACCGTGCATGTAGGACCGTAAAACTTCAGGAATGGTTACCGTGCCATCTTCTCGCTGATAATTTTCAAGGATGGCCACCAGGGTTCTACCAACCGCTAACCCTGAACCATTCAAGGTGTGTACATAACCCAGGCTTCCACTTTTCAAACGGTAACGAATATTAGCGCGTCGAGCTTGAAAGTCTTCGAAATTGCTGCAAGAAGAAATTTCACGATATCTATTTTGAGAGGGAATCCAAACCTCTATGTCGTAGGTCTTGGCAGCAGCGAAACCCAGATCACCAGTACACAAAACAACCACTCGATAAGGCAATTCGAGAAGCTGCAAGATTTCTTCTGCGTCTTGCAACAAAGTTTCCAGTTCCCGATAGGACTCCTCGGGGCGGGTAAATTTAACCAGCTCTACCTTATTGAACTGATGCTGTCGAATCAGCCCTCTCACATCTTTGCCATAAGAACCAGCTTCCCTTCGAAAGCAAGCACTATAAGCTACATAACGTAGTGGCAACTCTTCTTCTCTGAGAATTTCGCCACTATGAAGATTGGTTACTGGAACTTCCGCAGTAGGTATAAGGTGCAGGTCATCCTGGCAGTGGTAAAGGTCCTCGTAAAACTTTGGTAACTGCCCAGTGCCAATCATAGCCTGGGTATTGACCAGAAAAGGCGGAAAAACCTCCATATAGCCGTGTTTTTGAGTATGTACGTCAAGCATGAAATTTATCAGTGCTCGCTCAAGCATTGCACCAGCTTTCCACAAGACAGCAAAACGAGAGGAAGCAATTTTAGCGGCCCGTTCGAAATCAATAATTCCCAATCCTTCACCAATTTCCCAGTGAGGACGGGGTTGAAATTCGAAAGTGGGTATTTTACCCCACCGTTTAACTTCCTGGTTATCCTCCTCATTCTTGCCAACCGGAACACTCTCGTGAGGGAGGTTAGGAAGCAAAAGCAGCTTTGTCTTCCACTCTCCTTCAATTTTCTTCAAAAGGCTTTCGGCTTCCTTCACTTTTTCAGAAATTTCCTGAACTTCGGCAAGAAGCTGGGAAGGGTCGTGTCCTTCCTTTTTATATTGGCCAATCTGCTTCGAAAGGCGGTTACGCTCCGCCCTGAGTGCGTCCACCTCTTGCTGTAGATTCCTTCGGCGCTCGTCAATATCTATAAGCTCTTTAAAGAGTTCTGAACTCACACCTCTTTTGAACAAGCTTTCTTCTACCAACCCAGGATGTTCTCTGGCCCATTTCCAGTCCAGCACCGTATCACCCCCTACCCCTTAATAACACCCAGAGGACGAGCATAAACCACCTTCCTGGAAATTCCTGCTCGGTCAACTACCTCCACCACCTGGGAAACGTCCTTGTAGGCCTCTGGCATCTCTTCACGAAGTGTTGCCTTGCTCTCAGCAAGCACCAGCACTCCCCTGGCTTTCATTTCCTGGGCTATGTTTCTACCCCGTGACCTGCGGTCTGCTTCGGAACGACTCATCATTCTGCCCGCTCCATGACAGGTAGAACCAAAAGTCTCTTGCATGGCTTTTTCGGTCCCAATCAGCACAAAAGAGCCCGCGCCCATATCGCCAGGTATCAAGACTGGCTGGCCAATATTTCGATATCGTTGAGGTAGCACCGGATGACCCGGACCAAAGGCACGGGTAGCTCCCTTGCGGTGAATTACCACTTTGACTTTTTTTCCTTCAACTTCATGTTCTTCAAGCTTTGCTATGTTATGTGCCACATCATAAAGAACCCTGATACCCAGTTCCTGTGCAGATTTTCCGAAAACTTCCTCAAACGACTCTCTAACCCAGTGAGTAATTAGCTGACGGTTAGCCCAGGCAAAATTTGCAGCACATACCATGTTCTCAAAATAAGTCTTGCCCTCTTTACTATTGAAAGGAGCACAGGCCAATTGTCGGTCAGGGAGAGAAATACCATACTTGCGCATTGCGCTCTGCATGACATTCAGGTTATCAGTACAAATTTGATGCCCAAATCCTCTGGATCCCGTATGAATCATGACAACAACCTGACCCTTAAAAAGACCAAATATCTCGGCTATATCAGGCCTAAAAACCGTTTCCACCACTTCGATTTCTAAAAAGTGGTTTCCCGAGCCAAGAGATCCCAGCTGGTCTTTTCCTCTTTCAATTGCTTTCTGGCTCACCTTACCGGGGTTTGCTCCAGGCATGGAACCTCTTTCCTCAGTACATTCTGTATCTTCAGGAAAACCCCATCCCTTTTTTACAATGTACTGAGCACCCTGTTCCATGACTTTCTTAAGCTCACTAACCGAAAAAGAAATGCGTCCTTCGGAACCCACACCGGAGGGAATGTTTCTGAAAAGAACCCGGAGAAGTCTATCAAGTACTGGTTTTACCTCCTTTTCTTCCAGGGAAGTAATCAGCATTCGTACCCCACAGTTGATATCAAAACCCACTCCCCCGGGAGAAATAACTCCGTCCTCAACAAGGGTAGCAGCTACTCCTCCAATCGGGAAACCATAACCCCAGTGAATGTCTGGCATAGCAAGTGATTTGCCAACAATGCCCGGTAAACATGCTACATTGGCCACCTGTTCCGGTGCTTGATCTTTGCGAATATCCTTTATCATCCTTTCGCTCGCATATATCAATCCGTCAGTACGCATGCCCTTTTTATAATCACGGGGTATAAGCCATCGCCACTCATCAAGTTTTCGTAAAGGACCCTTCCACTCCTCACCCATAGACCACACCCCCTAAATGTCGAAGTAAACCTGTGCCCTGAAAAGACCTGGACGCACTTCCTCAATTTTTGTCTGATAGTAAGTACATGCTTTTATGCATCTCAAAATGCGTTGATCCTTAAATCCTACGCGGCTTCCAGCAGCCTTAGCCTTAATAAAACACTGGCCCATGCTTTCAACAACAAAATAATTTAACAAAACCTTTTCGACTTCAAAAAGATAAAGCAGCTCGTTAAGCCAGTTAACAAGTAGTGCCTCGTAATCAATAGCCTCCACGTTTACTTCTTCTTCAAAGTCTCTTTTCGCATTTTCCAGGTCTTTCTGGTTAGCAATAATATGGAACATCCCCAAAGCAGCATTGGCGAAAAGCTCCTCTATGCTCTTTCCCCAGGCAATCAGACCGATATCGGCAGTATGGTCTATGATCTCAAATTTTTTCACAGAATCTCACCTAATAACCAAGGGGCTGACCTCCACCGATACCCAGAGCTTCCTTTAGCTTGGTAATTAAAATTTCGGTAGCCCGAATAAACACCTCTTTGGTGTTACCACCAATGTGGGGTGTACAAATTACGTTTTCAAGGCTTAGCAAATCTTGATCCGTCGGTGGTTCTGTATCGTAAACATCCAGAGCCACACCCCCCAATTGACCAGACACAAGCGCTTGATAAAGAGCCTTCTGGTCAACAACTTTGCCGCGAGAGGTGTTAATCAAATAAGCCCCCCTTTTTATTTTAGAAATAGCCTCTTCAGAAATCATGTTCTCCGTCTCTTTACTAAGAACAACGTGCAAAGAAATAATATCGCTTTTTACTAAAAGCTCATCGAGGCTAAGGGCTCTTTTAACACCTTTTTCAACAAATACGCTTTCCTCAACATAGGGATCATAAGCATACACTTCTGCACCAAAAGCTCTTACCAGTTCCGCAACGCGGCGCCCAATACCTCCAAAGCCAATAACCCCCCAGGTTTTGCCCTCAATGGTACGTCCCGTGCATTCACCCTTAACCCACTCACCACGTTTCAAAAGGTTGCATCCGTAATAAATACGCCTTAAAAGAGCAATGGCCAAACCGATGGTAAGTTCTGCCACGCTGGAAGTAGAAGCTTCCGGAGTATTGATTATTTTTATGCCTCTCTCACGACAGGCTTCCTGATCAATGTTATCGATACCTACACCGGGGCGAGCCACAACCTTAAGCTGGGGAGCGCTATCAATAATTTCTCTGGTAACTCTGGGTTTGGAACGTACTACAAAAACGTGTTTATCTCTAATGGCCTCTTTAATTTCCACCTCATCATGAGAATTCAAGGAAAAAACTTGACCAATTTCGGCTAATCGTTTTTTCATATCCTCCGGGACACCATGCGCACAAAGAATTTTTATTGCGTTTTGGCTCACACACCATACCCCCTGTCTTCAAACAATTCCAAAACATCTCTGGTAAGTAAAATGACGCTTTTATACTAACATCGTTATAGAAAAGCTTCAAGCTCAAAAACAATTCTGGAATCTCTGGGGGTACGAACAATCAAGGTCAACAGAAAAAGCTTCGTTTTGTTGCTACTAAATAAACGCGCACCGGCAAATCAAGTAGGAAGGGGCGACCCTCTCTCACACCACCACACGTATCGTTCGCTATACAGCGGTTCATGAAACACCACAGGGTTCCCGTTCTCTTCTCTGGCTCGGAGGTTTGCCTCTGGCTTCCTTCAGACTCCGCATTACCGCAAACACCCCTGCTTTAAGCTAACAGCTGCTGCCACCTTCACTCCTCGGGACTTCCACCCTGTAGCCAGCGCCTATGTCGAGCACATAATCGAGTAGGGCAGCGCCAGGTGATCAGCCTAGCGCTGTCCCTCTCACAGAACC
>CAZMZG010000050.1:0-13148 GCA_964570785.1 uncultured Atribacterota bacterium
GGTCAGAGATGAGTCTGATATAATGAAAACATGCGGAAAATTGCCCTAAAGTGGCTCAAACAAGCCGAAGCGGACCTTCAGGCCGCTTTAGATAGCTTCAAAAACAAACATCACGAGTGGGCTTGCTTTCAGGCTCAACAGAGTGGAGAAAAAGCCCTGAAAGCTTACCTTTACGATAAGGGATACACTTCCATCATGACCCATTCGCTAAAAGAACTGGTTCGAGAATGCGCAAGACTTGATGCCATCTTTAACCAATTAGCCCGGGAAGCAAGGAAACTGGATATGTTTTACATCCCCACTCGCTACCCAAACAGTCTCTCCGGTGATTTTGCTCCCGCAGAGTTCTACGAAGAGGAGGATGCAAGAGCATGCATAAGCTCCGCCGAGTTGATCCTGCAGACCGTGAAAAGCTTATTGAAGCAGTAAAAGAATTCGCTCAAAAACTGAAAACCCTCTTCCCAATAGAGAAAATTTATCTTTACGGCTCCTTAGCAAGAGGTGAAATCCACGAGGGAAGCGACATTGACCTCATCATCGTCGGCAACTTCAAGGAACGCTTCTTCGAGCGCATAGGCCTGATTCTTGAGCTTACCGAACTCCCCATAGAGCCTTTAGTCTACACTCCTTGGGAGTTCAAAGCCCTGCAGGAAGAGGGCAACCCCCTCATCGAGGAAGCTCTCCGAACCGGAATCGAACTTTAACCAGGCTTTCCAATTCCAGCACACGGGACACTCCCCATCAGCGTCCCGCCCTAACTACTTCATGCCAAAGCCGGCAATACCTCTAAAACCAGTCACTATCAGCCTTCGAGCCAGAATGGCAAAAATCAAGGAAGGTATAGAAGCCAGAACCCCTGCCGCAGCCATCTCGCCATACTTAATATTAATATTTTGACCATCGATACTTCTACCAATTGAAAAATCAAACTTGTTTTTCCAATTGCTTATATATTACCCACCTACTGGAAATTGTCCTCATCCTCTAAAAAGGCAAAAGGAAACCCTTCTCTCTTGGCTTTGTACATGGCAAAATCTGCCTTTCTAAGCAACTCCTCAAGGCTTTTACCGTCTTCAGGATAAGAGGCAATCCCTGCGTTCGCAGAAACCGTAAGGCTGCTCCCTTTCCACTCAAAGGGTTCTCCCAGGGAAGCGATGATCCTCTTGACGATTTCCACCACTGAATCATGGCTCCCCCCATAGAGTACCGCGACAAACTCATCGCCCCCAATTCTGGCCAGTATGTCATTTTTCCTCAAGCTTTTCTGCAAACGCTCTGCAACCACCTTCAAAACGGCGTCGCCAGCCTCATGACCAAAGCGGTCGTTAACCTCTTTAAAACCCTGCAAATCCAGATAGAGCACAAAAACCGGCTTCCCCTCCCGATGAGCCAGAGCCAGTGTTTTTTGAGCCATTTCTTGAAATGCCCGCCTGTTAAGCAGACCCGTCAGGGGATCATGATAGGAAAGATACTCCAGGCGCTTGCTTTGCTCCTTGAGCTTCTCCTCAAGCTGCAAGCGCTCCAGAATTATGTTCACTTGCTCAGCAAAAAGCTGAGCAATTTCCACCTCTTCCGGCCCAAAAGCCTCGGGATCTTCGAGATTATCCAGGTTGAAAAATCCCATAATTTTGCCTTCCACCACAAGAGGTATGGAAAGAGTGGCTTTGATGGTTTCCTTCCGTCCCGATTCAGACAAGATCTCCAGCTTTTCCCTGGAAAGCCGGGATCGGTTGAGCTCACCCAGATTCCTTACAATTTTTATTTCTTCAGTCACCTCCCGGGATAGCTCTTCCTCAGTAAAGGAAACCCGGGTAATCCTTTCCAGTTCGTAGCCCACCACAGCCTTAAAAACAAAAATTTCGCCTTCTCTAAGAAGCAAGGAACCTTTCTGGGCACCGGGAACCAGCTCCACGGCTTTGCTCAGAATCGCAACGTAATCAAATTTGTGGTCGGGATCAAGCAGAGCTTTCATAAAGCTCAACATTTCCGAAAGGATTTTGCTCTTTCGGTCCAGTTCCTGAGCTTGAAGCACAAGGCGCTCCTCAAAAACTTTTCTGCTCCACAGCGCGCTGAGCTGTCCGGCAAAAAGCCGGGCAATCTCAATTTCTCTGGCAGAGAAAGCTTCCTGCTCTTCAAAGTTGAAGAGAGTTAAAACAGCCTGGAGTTCCCCTTCCACACTGATAGCCATAGAAAAGAAACACTTCACTATCTCAAGGCGCAAGTCCTGCACCAGGGATCGATAAACATCCTCCTCTAAGCAGGCTTCAAGCAGTTTTCTCAAGTCGGTGAGCAAAACGGGCTCTCCCTGAAGAATCGCCGCACAATCTGGCAAAGCACGCAACCTGCTGATGTCAAAGCTAATTTGCTTCAGTTTGTCCAGTGGATAGCCCAGGCTTGCCTCCAGAACCAGAAAATCCCCCCGTCGAACCAGGATGTTCCCTCCCTGGGCACGAGGAACAACTTCCACCGCTTTCTTAAGAATTTCAGAGTAATCCAATTTCAACTCGTATCCCGGCCGCAAGGTGGATTGGAAGAATTCGTTCATCACGCGAAGCACCCGGGACTGTTCCTCGTACTCCCCCCGCAACTCCCGCTCCACATCCAGCCTCCCTCGGTAATTCCAAAAAAGCGCCAGGAAAACTATCAAGAAACCTGCTACTGCGGAAAAGAAAAATTTTTCCGCACCATAAAAGCCTTTTTCAAGTCCCCGGAAGTTAGCCCGAAGGTCATAGGCAAAAGGCCTTCCGTCCCGGGACACAATCTCAACCACCTCATCCATGTTCAGATGGCGCAACACCACTTGAGGGTCAATGGTCACCTCAACCAGCTTATCCTTCACGAAATCCCGGGCTTCTTCGCCAAAAACCAGAAACCTCGCTTGCAGGACTTCCCCATCAGCCCATATCCGGTATCTTTCGGGGAACTGCTTCTCAGCATCTGCTTCCACCACAGAAGCTTCGATAACCAACGGATTAGCCTCTTTGAACCTGGAAAGTTGCTTCTCAGCAAGCCAGGCGATATCTTCAGTTAAAGCGGTGTAGAGCAAAACATCCTGAAAATAGCGCTCAGAAAAACGCTGCGCCCTGTACTCCACGAAATCAGAAAAAGCCCTGGAATAAGAAAGCATCCGTTCGTTTGCAATCCTGAGCTCGATCAGGGCAAAGAGAGAAAAAGCGATAAAAAAGCCCAGCGCAAAAAAGCCCACAAAGCGCACAACCAGGGATTTTACCTGCAAGAAAGCACCCAGCCTTTCCAAAAGCCGATATTTTATCCCAGAAGGTTATCAAGCAGCATCATTATACCAAAACCAACGATCAGAGCGTAGGTGGAAAAGCGGGCCGCACTCCCGTGGTGAGTTTCAGGAATGATCTCATCGCTAATTACAAACAGCATGGCCCCCGCTGCAATGGCCATTCCCCAGGGTAGGAAAGGATACATGATGGAAACCAGTCCTGCCCCCAGAACTCCACCCAGGGGCTCCACCAGGCCGGTTAAAAAAGCGTAAAAGAAAGCTCTGGCCCGCGAATAGCCGACTCCAAACAGTGAAACGGCCACTGCCATGCCTTCCGGGATGTTCTGGATACCTATGGCTGTCGCCACGGTTATTCCATCGCTTACCTTGCCGGTCCCAAAGCTCACCCCTACCGCCAGGCCCTCCGGAAAGTTATGGAGGGTGATGGCAATGACAAAGAGCCAGATTTCGCGCAGCTTGCTTTTTGGGCCTTCCGGACCCTTTTCAAAATGCTTGTGAGGAATAAAGCGATCCATAAGGTCCAGCAATAAAGCTCCCAGCGCCACTCCCCCCAGAGCTACCCATACACCACCGTACTCAATAGCCGGAACCAGCAGGCTAAAGACAGTAGCTGCCAGCATCACCCCGGCAGCAAAACCCAGGAGCTCATCGCGAAAGCGGTGAGAAACTGCGCTCAAAGCAGGGAAAAGAACCGGTATGCCACCTAACCCTGTGGCCAGACCAGTCAGAACACTGCCCAGAATGCCCCACCAGAGAATGCTCACCCGCTGAACTCCTCAGAACAATTTTTAATAGCTTACTCAAAAAGGGGATACAAAGCAAGAATAAAGACCAGGCAGCAAATAGCGGAAAACTATCTTGCCCTCAAAAAGAGGCAACCAGAAAGTTCGGGAGCTCCCAAGTAACGCGGAAAAATATTATCCACCACAGCCACAAAGCGAAAAAGCAGCGCTTCAAAACTCCGTGCTCGAGCACCTGAAAATTCAATCCTTCTCTTTCCCATCGTCGCTTCCATAGCGCACCGCCAGTGAACGGCCCTCCTCACCATAGAGGGTGTCATTCCCTTTAACTTTCAGGCCCATCAGCTTTTCCTCCTTTCTTCTTAGTTTCCATATATATGTATCGGCAGAGAGCAAAAATTCTTTAGGGAGAAAAGGGGGGTGAATTGCAAAAATCATCAAAAAACCTCAACTGCGAGTTACTTAAAAAGGCAACGGCTTATTCCTCAAAAACTCCTGCGCTTCCTCAAGTTTCGGGAAAGCTGGATAAGCTCCCTGTTTTTGAGCAGTCAACGCTCCACAGGCTGAACCAAAAACGACCGCTTCCCTAAACAAAGAAAGAGGAATCAAAAAACCCTTCTGTATCCCTTCCTCGAGGACCCTGGCCAGCACTCCGGCACAGAAGGCATCACCACAGCCCACCACATCTGTCACCGCAACCGGAAAAGCGGGAACCCTACCTTGCCCTAAGGAATTGGCAAAGAAAACTCCCTCCTCTCCCAGAGTAACTGCCAGATTGCTAACTCCCTGAGAAAGCAAAGTCTTCGCTCCCCGTTCCAGCTCTTTTTCTCCGCTCAAAAAAAGGAACTCCTCAAAGTTGAGCTTCAAAAAATCCACTTCAGGGAGCTTCTCCCAGATCGCTTTCCGCGCCTGGTCAGGGTCTTTCCAGAACGCCGGGCGGTGGTTGAAATCAAGAAAAACGAATATGTCTCGTTCCTGAGAGAGGCGCAAAACAGCCCCCAAAACTCTACGAATCGGGGCGTCAACAAAATCCAAAGATACAAGATGCACCACCCGGGTCCCCTCAAAAAGCGTCCAGTCCACATCCTGAGGGGAAAGGCTCAAGTCGGAGGATGCATAGCGCAGGTAGCAGGGTTCTTTCTCGCCAAAAACAAAGGTAAGAGAGGTGCGCTCCCCTTTCGAAACACTCAAGCTCGGCTCCACACCCTCTGCTTTCAAGGTATCACGGAGGAACTTCCCGAAGGGATCCTGCCCAACTTTCCCCAACACCACACTCCGTACACCAAGGCGAGCCAGGGCCACTGCCACATTGCTTGAGGCACCGCCTGGGAAAAATGAAAAGGAAAGAGGATGTTCTGAAACCCGGAAAGCGTCCGCCACCACCTCGCCCAAGCAGACTACCTCAAAGGTTCTTCCATTCTCTTCTGGCATGACTTCTCAACCCACCCTCCTTTTGAAAGTGGCTCCCTGAAATTCCCACCCTTCAAAACCCGGTAAGTTATAATAACACAGCAAGGCTCTCCAAGCTTAAAACGCAAAAATGATTTGGCCCCCTGCTTCTGATATAATGAACGTGAGGTGATAACGCATGGCAGTTCTCAGAGAACGGGTGGACAAACTCGAAGAGGCACTGATGCGCCTGGTTTACATTCAGCAGAAAACGGAGATAGAGCTTCAAGAATTCAAAAAAGAAATGCAGGAATTCAAGAAGGAGATGCAGGAATTCAAGGACGAAATGAAAATATTCAAAGATGAAATGCTGGATTTTAAGGAAGGAATGGTCGAAAAGGAACATTGAAAACCTCAACCAGCAATGGGGCAGGCTGGCTAACAAGATGGGAACCTTAGTCGAAGACATCTTTGCTCCTTCCATAGATCGGGTTCTCGAGAAGCATTTTGGTACTTTGCCAGATACAATCGACATCAAGAAATTGGTTCGCAAAGAGGATAAGAGTTTAGAAATCGACATCCTGGCCAGCTGTGAAGAAGAAAAAGTGGCCTATGTGGTGGAAGTGAAAGCCAATCCTGATCGCAAAGAATATATCGATGACTTCCTCAAAAAACTCCAGGAAATCCCCGCTTTTATCCCCTCCCTCAAAGATTATACTCTCCGAGCCATCTATGCCGGGCTGAATATGAAAGAAGAAACGGTGAAGCTGCTCACCAGAAAGAAGCTTTATGCGATGGTGTTTCGAGGAGACATCCTGGAAATCGTGAACCTGGAAGATATCAAGGGATAAGCACTATTCTCAAGTGACTCCCGGTAGAACCAAAAGCCCACTGCGGAAGCTTGCCAAGCGATTGAGAAATAGCCGACCGCATTTGCGAACGGTTAGCTGATGAGGGCATCCGGGCGGATGTCTTCGTTCAGACTGAAGAGGCCATTATTGAGCGGGCTAGAAACACTGGCTACTTCACCTATTACCTCCTCAAGGAAGGAATTGAGGTATGAACGAAGATGCGGTCAGCATGTGGATTCAAAAAGCAAAAAGAGAATCTTGAAGCCGGAAAACTCCTTATGCAGGCAGATCATCCCATCACCTGGGTTATCTGCTTTCACATGCAACAGTACGCGGAAAAGTATTTGAAAGCTTTTCTGATCTTTCACGGCCGAGAACATCCCCGAACACACAACATTCCGGCTCTGGTGCACCTCTGTGCCCAAACTGATGCATCGTTCCACCAGCTGAAGGAATGGGACACGCGGGAAGTCAGTGAGCACAGCATTAAGCTCAGAATCCGCGAACGCGTCCTTCGTGAGGCGGTGCCGTTATGAAAGACCCAAAAGAACACCTGCTTGACATCCTCGATGCCACGCCAGAATCGAGCGTTACGCAGCGTGCGGGCGGGAGGTGCTCGAAGGGGATGAACTGATTCAGGTTTGGATTCTTCACCACCTTCGGGTCATCAGGGAAACAGTAGCTCCTTATGGGAAAGCACCAAAGCGCGGATGCTCATTCTTCAATCTTCACCACATACAGGAAGGGCCAGTTTTTGCCGGTCAGGTAGAAGTTTCCGCTTTCTGAGTCGAAGGCAATCCCGTTCATAACATCCGCTTCACCAGTGAGCTCCTGGCGAAGAAAAGAAAAATCCAGCCAGCCCACTACATTTCCACTTCCGGGGTCCACCACCAGCACCAGATCCTCATACCAGAGGTTGGCATAAACTTTGCCTTTTGCATACTCAAGCTCATTTATTCTATCTATTTCCCTTCCTCCAGCAGTCACCGTAACTTCTCTTTCTACCGAAAGATCCTCCGAACTCAAGAAACGCAAAAGCGACGAACCATCACTGGCAATAAAATTGCTCCCATCAAAGGTAAGCCCCCAACCCTCAAAAGGGTAAGGGAGTAGCTTTTTGAGCCTGAGCGTCTCTGAGTCCCAGAAAAGAACGGCTTGCTCCCGCCAGGTGAGCTGCACCAGCTCTCCATCTCGCAGAGCAAGCCCTTCACCAAAAAGCTCCTCGTCTAAGGAAACCATATCCAGCACCTGGCCCGTTTTGGGGTCTACCCTGCGCAGGGTAGACTCACCGTAGAGACCGGTGCTCTCGTAAAGCACACCGTCAAAGAAAAGCAAACCCTGGGTGAAAGCCGCAGAATCGTGGGGAAAACGCCCAACAAGGGTTGCTCTCCAGCGGGGAATACCGCTTGCCCTCAGGTAATCCAGAAGCTCCGAAGAAAAGACCTCCCCCACCCAGAAAAGAGCAAAAAAGACCAGCCCAATCAGGAAGAAAAACCTCCAGCACCCCCGGTAATTTTTTCTTAACAAACGTTTACTTTGGAGCACCTCTGTGTTATATTCCTCCTCAAAAGGAGGGTAAAAATGAAAAATAAATTACTCTTCCTAAGTATTATACTTTTCCTGGTCACCCTGTGCAGTTTTAAGATTACCGCCTGGGCAAACCTTGCCCAGCAACTACCTGCAGAAACCAAAAGGCTTACCGTGTATCAGGGAATGGACCTGGCCTGGATGGAGGAGCTTTTCGAAGTCCACCTCCAGGCTGGCGAAAATCGGCTCTCTCTCACTCAGGACGGAATGGAAAAAGGGCGAATCACCATCCATCCCCTACAAAAAGGGCTCACAATAGAGCGCCTGGAAGACCGGGAAACTCACTATGAACTGGTCCTCTCAGTAAAAGAGGAAGGCGACTATCGCTTGCTCACTGGCTTTTTTGTGGGAGGTCTGGACTGGGAAGAGTCCTACCTGGGTATTTTAGAAGGAGCACTCACACTGCGGCTTTTCCCCGCAGTCTACATCCAGCAGCAAAACAACCGGGAATCTGAAAAAGTATCCTTGCAGTGGCTTCTGGGCAAGCCTTCGCTGGAGCCATTTCTTCCTCAGGAAGCTATGGCAGAAAAACCTATGGAATTTGACTTAAAAAGAGCACCGTCTCCCCGGATGATGGAAATCACCACCCACAAGGTATCTGAATACCAGCTTTTCGCCCTCTCCGGTGAAGTGACCCTTGCCGCCCAGAGCACAAACGCCTTCTTTCCAGAGAAGCGATCCTTTACCTATCAAGAAAAATATCGGTTTTCTGCTGGACAAACCCTGCGAGTTCTGACTTTCAAAAACGAGGGCGATCCTTTACCCCCGGGAAATCTTCTGCTCTGGGATACAAAAAACAGTTGGTGCGAAAGATTGTTTTTCCCCGGTGCTCGCCAGAAGGAGCAAGTGGAACTGGTTCTGGAGAAAGCAGAAATCCTGGGAAAGCGTCGGGAAGTTGCTTATCGCAGGCTGAAAGCACGTTTCAACCAGGAGCAAGAAGTGGTAGGCTTTATTTCTCAAAAAGAAATTCTCTTTGAGCTCGAAAATCCAACCTCAGGTGAGGTAACCCTCGAAATCGAAGAAAGCCTGCCCCCAGGGGAAGTAGAGCTCCCCGAGGACTGGGAGTTTAAAAATGGTAATGCCTGGAAAACGGTAGTTCTTCCTCCCGGTGAAAAAAAAGAAATAACCCTGGTCTACCAATTTGAGGAGGAAATATGATGCGCACTATAGTCATGTTAGTTCTGGTGGTGCTCCTGGGCTTGAGCCTGAGCATTGCTACTTCTTTTGCTCAGGAGATGCTTCTTGAAAAACCAGGAACAAGAACCCTTCTGGTCTTTCCCGATGGTCAGGTTCTGAGTGAGGAAAGCTGGGAAGTGATTTTGCATCCCGGCGAAAACCTCCTCAACTGGCAAAAGCCGGAAAGCGTGAAACCCGAAGAAATCTCTATCAGAATAAATGGCACCAAACTGGAAAGCATGGTCTATCCGGAAAACTCCACCCTGGCCGTTTTATCAATATACTCTGCAGAAGAAAAGAAAGCCACCGTGAAAGCCCTTTATCCTCTGCGGGACTGTAAAGCAGAATTTCTCTATCAGGTAATCTGGGAAAAGGATGCTGAAAAACCCCAGCTCTACCTTTACCTTCTCCTTTCTGGAGGCGAAACACTCACCCAGGGAAATTTGGTCCTCCAGGTCCTGGGTCAAACTTACCCTGTACATTTTGAGCAGGGAGTGTCCCAGCGCCTTTTGCTCTTAGAAAAGGAAATAGAAGGGGAGCAATTCATCCGCTATCTCAGCGGGCAAGCTCAAACCTTGAGCTTCTGGAAGCTGAAGATACCCTCCAATCTTCAAGTACAGGGCAAGGTGGAATGCTTTGAAAAAAGTGGAGAAAGTTTGACTTTCCTGGGAGAGGCCTATTTTACGGGCAAAGAAGCGTCTCTGGAACTTCCTCTGGGAAGCGCAGAGGATGTGATTGTGGAGGAAACACTGGTACTGCGCGAAAAAACCAACCGTTTTTATTCCCAATCGGGTAAAGAAGTCCTTTACGACACTCTGGAAGAGAAAGTCTACCAGGTTGAAAATCGAGGAGAAAAAGTCAAAAGGATTCAGATTTACCAGGAGGTACACCCCAGCTCTCGAGTTATTTTAGCAACCTGCCCAGTCCAGGTTGAAGCGATCGGGCTTCTCTCTCTGGAGTTTGAACTCGAAGCCCAAAAGGAAACAGCAATTCACCTCAAAATACAGGGCGAAAAGCTCACCTGGGGATGGGCCTTTCAGCCCTGATTAAACCTCGTTCTTAAAAGGTGCAAACCCAGGAAGTGTTTTTTCATGAAAGTACACCAGCTTTTCAGCAACTTAGAACATATTCTCTCCGAGCGAATAAGCAAACCTGCCCGAATGGTCCGTTTTATTTTTATTCTTAGCCTTCTTCCTGCTTACTGCATCTGGACCCTGCAGGATGGTTCATCCTGGAGCGATGCTTTACCACTTCCCGCCGCGCTTTTGTTTGGGCTCACTCAGCTTCTGGGTCGGAGGGGAAAATCCCTTTACAACCGCCTCTCCCTGGGGAGTGGTTGCGCCCTGATAATCCTGGTCATCACCGCAACAGGCGCAGAAAACAGCCCTTTTCTGTTTCTTTTCTTCTTGCCCATTTTGAGCTATGGTCTGGAGAAAGATTACCTTTGCGCCCGATGGGCGTTGCTCATAAATGGTTCCTATTATGTGTTCTTAATTATTTTAGCCTTATGGAGAGGAAATATATTTGCTTTAAGTTACTTGACCGGTATCCTCACCAGCGGCTACGCCATAGAGAGGGTTATCGAACACAACCTGGGATTTCTGGAGTGGCAGATCCACACTCTGAGTAAACAGGCTTTCCGGGACCCACTCACTGGACTCCTGAACCGAAGCGCTTTAAAACAAATTGCTTCTGAACTTATGACCAGAAAAATACCTTTTGTATTGCTCATCGCGGATCTCGATAATTTCAAGCGCTACAATGACTGCAAGGGACACCTTGCAGGAGACAACCTGCTCCGAGAAGTTGCCCGCGTACTTCAGGATTCTTTTCGCTCTCAGGATCTAATCTTTCGCTACGGAGGGGATGAATTTCTGATCCTTATACCGGAAGGGAACCCTGCCCTGGCAGAACAACTCATCGAAAGGCTCAAGGAAAACCTGCACCTTGCTCTGGAGGGTGAAGTGGGGATTTCCTGCGGCTTTTCGCTTTTCCCTCAGGAAGCAGAAAGGCTGGAGAACCTCCTCCAAATAGCTGATGAACGTCTCTACGTAGAAAAAGCCCGTGTTTCTCCGGAGCGCCTAAAAACCACCGAAAATGATGTTGGCGGGAAAGAAAGCTAAACCTGACTCCGAAACCACTTCCTTGTCCAAACCGGGGGGTTCTGCGATAATAAACCTATGGAGAAGGTGGAAAGCAGCTTTAACCAGCGCAAAATACTCAAACAAGCCCTGATAGGAATCGGCGGAAGCCTGGTAAGCCTGGTCTGCATCGTTATCTATCTTTTCACCCGCGAAGGTGAAATCTCCTTTTCAGTTGCCCATCCTGAGCAACTTTGCCTGGCAACGGGGATCCTGGTCCTGGCCTGGCTCTTCGATGCCTTGCGCATCCTGGGTAGTGCCCGGGTATGGCGGAAAAAGTTATATTTGCGAGATTGTTTGACCGCGGTGCTCTCTGGCTATTTCCTGAGTGGAATCACTCCGGCCAACACCGGGGGGCAGGTAGCTGAAATTTATGTACTCGTGAAATCCGGCCTCTCCCTGAGTGAGGCCACCGGTTTAACCGTGGTGGGAGGAGCCCTTTATTCTTTCACCCTGGTAGTCCTTTTTTTCCTTTCCTCTTTCTTCTTCCACACACCCGTTCCTTCCCGCATTTTCGAAATAACCTCGCGACTCTTGTTTCTTTACGCAGTCCTCCTGGGTATACTTTCCATCTTCTTGAAATATCCTCACCTCCTTTTTCAGGCCTCACACAGGGTGCTATCCTCCATCTCCCGATTTCTGCCCCGCTGCAAAAAGCTTGCTGAAGTAGCACCGCCTTTTCTGGAAAACTTTTTCCGTGAACTACGCGAAAAGCTCCTTTTCTTTCTAAAAAGACCCCACTACCTCGCCTGGAACATTACCATGTACAGCGCCCACTTTTTCTGCCTTCTGGGAACTACCTACTTCATAGTAGAAGCCGTCTCAAAAAGCAACCTATCTTTGGGTGCGATTGTACGCCTGCAACTTCCGCTCTTTTTCATGCTGCGCTTCACGCCCATCCCGGGAGCAAGTGGCATTGCCGAGCTCTCTTTCGCTTCTCTTTTCAGGGTTTTAGTGGACGGAAAAAGCCTGGGAATCACGGTTTTCCTGTGGCGCCTTTACACCTACTACCTGTCCTTAGCTACGGGAAGTGTGGCCTTTTTCCGCACTTTATCCCGGTAAGGAAAATCCTGTGTACAACCTAAAATGTTTTTTAAAAATGAAAGGAGGCTTAAAACCGATGAAGGAAGCCATCCACACCAAGCAAGCTTCCCAAAGCGTTGGACCCTACTCTCAGGCAGTGTGCGCTGGAGAGTGGGTCTTTGTATCCGGACAGCTGGGGCTTTCCCCTCAGGGAGAAATGGTTTCTGAAAATGCAGCCGAGCAGGCAAAGCAGGCTCTTGAAAACCTGCGCGCTATCCTCAGGGAAGCAGGCCTGGGTATGGAAAACGTGGTGCAGGTTACCATTTTTTTAACTGACATCCAACAGTTCTCGGTTGTAAATGAAGTGTATGCCCAGTATTTCGAGTCCCCTTATCCAGCACGGTGCTGCGTGGAAGTGAGCGCCCTGCCCCGGGGCGGCCAGGTGGAAATCGCAGCCATAGCGCGCCGTCCCTGAGCAATATATTTTTCAGATAAAACCTAAAGCGAAAAATCAGCGTATACTTGATTGAAGTCTCAATTCAAGGAGGGACTGTTTTAGCGGGAGTTACCTCCAAAAGGAGCGAAGGTATGCGCCGATTAACCTTGGTGATGATTCTTTTGCTGGTATTCTCTGTCTCGGGGTGTCTCGTGGAAGGCATTTTGCCCTCAGGTAGCGCCTCTCTGGATCCGGGCTTTGCGCAAAACATCAACGCTTTGGGAGTAAAACTACTTAAAGCACTGTGGGAGGAACGCCAGGAAAACCTTTTTATCTCTCCAGCAAGTATTGAACTCGCCCTCTCCATGGCCGCAAGCGGGGCTCGAGGAGCAACCCAGCTTGAGATGCTGGAAAGCCTGGAGTTTGCGTCCTCTGGAATGAACACCGTCAACCAGCACAACGCAAACCTGGTAGAAGCTCTGAAGGTAAGAAACAGCAAGGTCACCCTGAGCGTTGCCAATTCTCTCTGGGCAAGAGAGGGCGTGCCCTTCT
>CAZMZG010000051.1:0-11347 GCA_964570785.1 uncultured Atribacterota bacterium
CTTATTTCCTCCTTGTGTTTCCCGAGAATTCTTTTAATCTCCTCTAAGTTTTTCACCCTTCCTCCTCCTTGAATTCTACGGGTGGAATTTGGGAAAGGTGGGAGAGGACGTTGATAATCCAATCTGAATTTGATTTCCAACCGAATGACTCGGCTAAGGGAATTGATTCAAAATAATCCCAAATCATTGCTAATGCTTGTCGTTGCATGGCAGGACTGGCCTTCTCTCCTGAAATATGCCAGTATCCAAGACTACTATAGTAAGAAGCCAACCTATTTACTATCAACCCCAAATAACTCACCACTGCCTTTGCATACTCCTCATCATAACCTTCCTCAACCATCCTTTGATAGGCAAGGCGGACTTTTTCTGTGAAAGCAATCAGAGCCAGTTTCTGGCGGGAGTTGAACAAGTCACCCCATTTAAGCATGCCATATCTTTGAACACGAAAGCCAAGCGTTTCCTTCGGCGGCAAAGGCTCATCCGGCACCGGATCCATTCCCCATTCCTCCCTGAGTTCTGCCCTCTTTTTTTCCAGATACTTTTCTGTCTCCCTGAAAATTTCCAGGTCCTTTTCCGTTGCCAGCCTGTATCTTTTTCCACTCGCCCCGGGCTTGTGCAAAACAACAGCGACCATCCTCTCTCCTGACTTCCCCTCCCGAAAGAGTTTCCTGGTGGTATCGGCATCCACAGTGAAGCCGCAAACAGGACAGGTCGCTATTGCCCTTGAAACCGTGCCTTTTGAGGGGTCAAAGTCATTCGGCATCCTTTCATAGCCATCTCCGACAATCCTGAACTTAACCTCTTTCCCCTCAACGTAAGGATGCAGAGCAACTCTTTTGTTTTTCTTTTTCGCCAGCCAGAACTGACGCATCAAAGGAATCTCTGCCCCACAGGAGGGATTCTGACAGGGGATTGTCCTTGCCCAGATATAACCAACAGGAATTGAACCGCTCTCATCAGCGGGATAGAACCTGCCAATTTCCTTTTTCGCCTCCCCTAAAACCCAGATTCCCCATTTTTTAACATCTTCAAGCAGGGGGTTTACTTCCTCCTCCGCTTCAATGCCAAAGCTATTCCTGACTCTGGTTTTAACCTTTTTTCCATATTTTTGGGGGTACTCCAGGGTACACTTCAAAATCAGGCTGGCCACCGGGTTGTACTCAACTGCGTGCACTTCACATCCCAGCCTCAAAGCCTCAAGAGGAATTGAGCCCCCACCAGAAAAGGGGTCAAGAATCTTTAAGGGTTTCCCTCCGTTTGACTTTAAAATATCTTCTCTTGCTTTCCTGACTATGTTTTGATTTAAAGAATTCTCCCACTTCGCCATCTCTATTATAAATTGCCTCGTTTTGTCCCACTCTCCTATGTCCTGAGGAGCAGGAATTAACGCAGCATAACCCGTTGCCCTTGATGCTGCCAGGGGACGACGAGCCCACCAGATATGAAGCGTGGAGATATGTCCGTGTCTTATGTTTTTCTCTTTTGCCGAAATCTTGCTAACTTCTTTAACCGGAAAGCTATCTTCGATGAAGCGCTTATCTTCCACCGTTTTCCCTCCCTCTGAGCCCTTTATGAGCCCTTTGCACCCTTTATGAGTTAATAGTATAAAATGTGCTTTTGCCAGTTTTTCTCAATCTCTAAGAACGTAACTTCCTCATCCTTTCCATACCTCCCCGGTTTTGGCCTTCCACTCAGCAACCGGAACTATGAGTCTCACGATTTCGATTTTTTCCTGAGGGTTGATTCTCTCAGCCGGGTTGTTGATGAGGTACAGCGTCGGCTCAGTTGCCGCGTTGGCTACCACGTAAAGCCAGTACTGCTCCCCAAAGCGCTTAGCCATGAACCACTCGTTGGGAGTCAGGGCCACTTCTCCTTCACTCGCCCGGGCTTTCACCTCAATGTACCTCACCTCGTTTCCACGAGTAGAGCGGATGTCGTAGCCCAGGTTTTCACCGGACACATCCTCCGGACATCTTCCCTGCATTTTTTCGTACCTCATGCTCACTTCCATGCCTATCCGTTCGACTTCGGCATTCTCAACCACGGCAGCCCGTTCCGGAACCACCCTGACAACCATCAAAAACTCAGGCATAGACATGGAGAGACTCTGCTCCTTCTCTATTTCATCTTCAAGCTCCCGCATGGCTTCTTCATACCTTCGCTTTTGCTCTTTCTTGTTCCACACGGGAAGGTCCACCCTTTCTCCCCGGGCCTGCCTTTCGTAAAGCTCAGCAAGATCGGCATCAAGCTCGCAGATAAGGCACTCAAGCGAACTCAGCCCATACTTTCTCTTTATCTCTGCCTGCCTCCTTCTTTCAGAAGCAATTTCCTCTTTGTACCTCTCGAGCGCCCGCAGGGCAAAGGTCAGGAGCCTTTTTTCATCAAGCAATCCTTCAGAAGCAGCAAGTGAGGATTCGCCAGGGTTCGCCGGCGAGTCAAAAGAGAGATCCCACAGGAGGGCAGGGTTTATCTCCCTCTGGGTTTTTCCGTCATCGTAGATAGCCAGAAGTTTTTTACCTGCAATCTCGCCCTTCCCATCCCGCACCTCGCCCAGGTAAAAAAAGAGGTGTCCGTTGAGCTTTCCGGAAGGGTCTTTGAAAACAGCTCCTCTTTTTGCCTGCTCCCCAAACTGCTTGATGACCCACTCTAAGAGAGCTTCAAACAGAGGATGACCAAAGGAGACGAACTCAGCGTCGGGATTTTTAAATGCCAGGCTCTTATCAAAGGTGACCTTCGGATATCTCCTGAGTATCTTGCCATACCGATTTTCGAAGGCAACATTCTCAGCCACTTTTCTTATGTCGTAGGGTATGGAATCGATGGCGATAAAGTCCCCGATTTCCCGAAATTTTCCCCCCGCCTTCGAAAAAGCCTTCTTGAAAAACTCTTCCACGTATTCGGGCACCAGCCGGTGCTCCTTTGCTCTTTCAGTCATTTCCCTTATGCGCTGATAATCGATGAACCTGGTCGCCAGACTCTCGCCCAGCATGTCTCTGACCCCCGCAATGTAGGCTTCATCCGGCTGAATGTCCAGTTCTTGCAAAATCTCGTCCATATTTCTGGCGTTCACCACCGCATCAAGGAGGAGCTGATGCAGCTTTTTGCCCTCAAAAATCTCGCCAATGATGTCGAAAACCCGGTCGCTTCCCAGCTTGCTCCGTATTTCCTCCAGTTTGTCAAGCAAGCGGGAAAGAACCTTTCCTTCTCTGGTATCAGCGGCCACCAGGTTGAAGATGTACACATCCTTTTGCTGGCCGTATCTGTGGATTCTGCCCATTCTCTGCTCAAGCCGGTTGGGGTTCCAGGGGATGTCGTAGTTCACCATGATGTGGCAGAACTGAAGGTTAATTCCTTCCCCTGCTGCCTCCGTGGCCACCATGACCTCTGTCTGGTCTCTGAATATCTTCTCTGCCTCTATTCTCTCAGCAATACTCATCCCCCCGTGGATGAAGTTAACCCGGTAGCCCCAGCTGCGAATCTTGCCCACCAGGTACTCCAGGGTGTCCCTGGATTCGGTGAAAATCAAAATTTTCGGGTTACCTTTCATTTCTCTTATCTTCTCAAAACCTTCTTCAATGGCCTTTTTCAGCTCCCGGAGTTTCACTTCCTCTCCGCTGGCCATGACCCTTCTGGTCTTCTCAATCAGCCTGTCAATGGTTCTGATTTCCTGCTTCAATTCCTCCAGACTTTTGGCAGCAGTTATTGCTTCCCATTCCTCCTCCTTTTTCCAGCGCTCCTTTTCTTCCAAATCTTCCACTTCTTCGAAATCAATTTCAAGTGCTTGGCTCCATTCCCGCCTTGCATCCCCTCTGAGGATTTTTTCCAGCCTGTTTTTTCTTCGCTCCAAAGACTTCAGGAGGGCGTAGGTACTCGAGGCCATCCTGCGCTGCAGGATCATCAAGGCAAAGGCCACGTTTCCCTTCTCCTTAGCTTCAGACCTCTCTGAAGCCATGTTGTACTGTTCAACCACGTAGCGGGATACCTCATTGTAAAGCTCTTTTTCGGCTTCAGAGAGCTGAAATCTTATGGTCCTGGGAAACCTCCCGGTGAAAATGGGCTTTCCTTCAAAATCTTTGAGGTCCTCCTTGAGCCTCCTTATAAAAAGAGGGTTATCTCTTTTTCTCAGAGATTCCTCAATCATCGAGGGAGTTGCAAAAAATCCGGGAACCAGGAGGTCTAAAAATAACCTGAAATTTTCAGGATCCCCTTTATGGGGTGTTGCAGTGAGAAAAAGCAGATGGTTGGAAGTCGCAGAAAGCACCTCTCCCAGCCGGTAGCGCTGAGTCTTGGTGGATTTGTTCCCGTAGCGGTAGGCAGCCATCTTGTGCGCTTCATCGACGATCACCAGGTCCCAGTAGACAGAGTGCAGAGTAGCAAGGATCTCCTCTTGCTTGGCAAAGTCAACGGAAGTAATGGCCTGACTCTCTTTCTCCCAGGGATTCCTCCCATAGCAGGAATTAAAAGCATTTCGGTCAACCACCGTGAACACTTCATCAAACTTCTCCTTTAACTCCCTCTGCCACTGGTCCTTGAGGTGTCCGGGGACCACGATAAGTATCCTCCGGGCGAGTTTTCTTAGCTTGAGTTCTTTCAGAATCAGCCCGGCCATGATAGTTTTTCCAGCCCCCGGGTCATCAGCAATCAAAAAGCGTATGCGGGGCTGTTTTAAGACATAACCGTATACCGCCTCAATCTGAAAAGGAAGAGGGTCTATCCTGGAAACGGACATGGCCAGCAGAGGATCAAAGAGCGATGCATTCCTGAGCCGTGTCGCCTCAGTCGCCAGGAAGACCTCTTCAGGAGTGGCCGAGAAATCGACCACCGTTTTCACAACCTGCAGTTTATCGAGATCCATCTTGGGTATGAGATGATCCACGTGCTGCCTGGAAGAAACAGTGCAACCGATAATGCGCAGGTAATCGCCGATTGTATCGATTTTTTCAACCCTGACCGGCTCGCTCCAGAAAGGACCCCGGACCAGGTTCCCCTCACTAATCACTCCTTCACCCCCTCCTGCATTAGAAACTTTAAGAAGCACCTGGAAGGGTAGGCAGGATTGCTTATGAAGCCCTTGCTTTCAGAAAAGACAAAAAACTCCCCACCCTTTGAGCTTTTCTTCTTTTTACAATTTTAAACCAACTAAAGGGGTTTTCAAGTTTTGCGAATTGGCAAAACCCTTCCGCTTCGTGGTCAGGCTTTATTCCTGGTGTTTTCGGGAAAAGCTGCGGCACCAAGGAAAGCCCTGTGGTCATGCTTTCAGGCACAACCGCTGCACCGCTTTTTATGAAAAGCGAGATGCTCCCTCAAAAGGTAGCAGCACATGAAAAAAGAAAGCTGGATGCAACAGCTGGGAAGAAATTCAAAATCAGGAAATGCAATTTGGATATCACCGAAAGCAACAAAGCTCATATGAGCCACATCCTCTCAGCTCGTCTTTTCCACCAATTCAAAATCTCTTCACCCTGAATCAACTGGAAAATTGCCCTTCTCAGAACAAGGAGATTGCATCTTAAAAATTATTTTCGCTTTCATCTTGACAGCTACTTTTCTTTTTGGTAGAATTTTCGCAAATTTGGCAAATTGCTAAAAAGGAGACGAAATGGCTACTCTTAAAGAAATTGCCCAAAAAGCAAAGGTTTCGATTACCACTGTCTCCCACGTAATTAACGGCACAAGACCAGTTAGCGAGACCCTGCGAAAGAAAGTCCTTCAGGCCATGGAAGAGCTGGGAATAGAAATGCCCGTCAATAAAAAAAGGTCTCATTCCCACCTGATTGCCATGCTTATAGACGATATTTTTAACCCTTTCTTTACTGAAATCTTTGCGGCTGCAGAGGCAACGGCCCGGAGTATGGACTATAACCTTCTCCTTCTATCGTCTATTACACAGGGGGAAGATATCCTGTACCTGAGAGATCTTGAAAATCGGAAGGTAGACGGAGTAATTGTAGCCACACGCTTTTCCCTCTCCCATTTAAAGAGAGCTTTTTCTACTCATCTACCCATGGTGTTTCTGGGTGGTCACCTGGAAGTGCCTTTTTCATCCAGCGTCCTCCTTCCCGATGAAAAAGGCGCCTATCTGGCTACCAAACATCTTCTTGAGCTTGGACACTCCCAAATCCTGTGTCTGGGTGGCCCAAGCAAATTTTCCATCTTTCGGAAACGCTTCCAGGGCTACACGAAGGCGCTGGAAGAGGCTGGGATCGTTGTAAATCCCCAGTTGATGGTGGAAATACCTCTCACCTTTCAAAAAGCCTACCGATTCGGTATAGACTTCTGGAGCCGCTTTCGGGGAAAAGTGACTGCAGTCTTCACTCACAACGACCCCACTGCTTGCGGGATGATGAAGGCTGCTCAAACCTTAGGTATCAAGGTTCCAGAAGAAGTGTCCATCGTGGGGTTTGATAACACTTTTGCAACCAAGCTCACCAATCCCACCCTCACCTCAGTTGATATTCCCAAAAAACTCATTGGGAAAAGACTGGTGGAAATACTCGTCCGGCTCATCAGGGGAAACAACATCCCAAATTGCGTTATCGAGGAAGTAAATCTGGATGTCAAGGAATCGACAGCACCAGTAAGTAAAAGGTAAAGGAGGACGCGCTATGGGAAAAACCAAAGTTACCATTGTTGGGGCAGGAAGTGCCGTTTTTGGCCTTTCTACGTTAGTTGGTATACTCCGTCATCCCGATTTACAGGGTATCGAACTATTCCTGCACGATATAAACGAGGAGGGGTTACGAAAAATCCACCGCTTAGCAGAGAAAATGAATCAGGCCTTTGACTCAGAAGTAACAGTAAAAAGCTCAATCCATCGGGCCGAAGCCCTGGAAGGAGCTTCCTTTGTAGTGCTTTCCATTGCCATTGACCGGGAAAAGTGCTGGAAGCTGGACCGGGACATTGCTCTCAAATACGGGATCAACCACTATGCTGAAAATGGAGGACCGGGAGCTTTTGCTCACACTGCCCGGAATCTTTCAGTCATCATGCCCATTCTGAAAGACATGGAAAAGTACTGCCCCGATGCCTGGCTCCTGAACTTCACCAACCCGGTACCCAAGATATGTACAGCAGCATCTCTTTATACCAGAATAAAAACCATTGGCATCTGTCATCAGATCAACTTCGGTTATTTCATCCTGGCTGGACTTTTTAGAGAGGAACTGGGGCTAAAACTCCCTCACGACTTTGCTTTTCGCTGGAACGACCAATCTCTGGCTCTGTTCCGGATGATGAGTAAAAAGGGAAAAGAGCATTTTCAGATCCGGGCCTGGGGGCTCAATCACTTCACCTGGATGATCTCGGTAACTGACCGCCAAACCGGTGAAGACCTCTATCCTAAAATTCGTGAAAAGGTGGAAAAAGCCCCCTCCTTTTTTGAGCCGCTCACCATGGAAGTGTTCCGCATCTTTGGACTCATGCCGGTACCCGGTGATTGCCATCTCTGTGAATACCTGCCTTACACTCACAATGTAAATCGCAAAACCTGGGAGCGATACGACATCCAGATGTACGACTTTGAGTGGGCCGAGCGCAGCCGACAAAAGATGTGGAAGGAAATCGAACATATCCTGGAAGGCAAGACCCCACTTGAAAAAATGGGAGAAGTGGAAACCGAACGAGGAGAGTTCATTATCGCCGGAATCCTCAAAAACCTGAACTCCTATGAAGAAGCGGTGAACATTCCCAACCGGGGATACATCCAAAACCTTCCTGAAGGAGCAATTGTGGAAGTACCAGCCTTGCTTGGAAATACTGGCCCCTTAGGAATAGCCCTGGGGAAGCTCCCCGAACCCATTGCCGAACTCTGTCGCCGGCAAACACTTATCACGGAACTCACCGTACGGGCCATTGTGGAAGAAGACCGCTCGCTTGCTCTGCAGGCCTTGGCTCTGGATCCCATGATTGATGATCCAGAAGTCGCCCGGAAGCTCCTTGAGGAGTATTTCAATACCTTTGATCCTTATCTCAAATTCAAGCTGTAAAGGGAGGTGAAAAAAAACAGCATACCGATTCGCAAGAAAGGAATTTGTCCATTAATTTTTTAAAGGAGGTCAAGGAAATGAAAGGAAAGTTGTGGGTTTCCCTTTTGGTAATGCTGATTCTGGGTGCATTTTTAGCAGCCAGTACCGGAGCTCAGGAAAAGGTCACCATTCGCTGGCTCTTTGAAACTGATTTTGGTGGAGGATGGAAGGTACTCATCGAAAACTTTGAGAAAACACATCCCAACATTAAAGTGGAAATGCAGGAAGGTCCTTCGGCAACCAACACCCGTGAAGATATGTACACCACCTCTTTCATGGCTGGAGAAAGCACCTATGACATGGCCTACGCTGATTTGATCTGGGTGCCCAAGTTTGCTGCCGCAGGATGGATCATCCCTCTGGGAGATCGACTCACTCCATATGAAATTGCCCAGTTCTTGCCAGGAGACATCGCTGGAGGAATGTATCAGGGAAAACTCTACCGCATTCCCAGTCAGTCCGACGCTGGTATGCTCTATTACCGCAAAGACCTTTTGGAAGAAGCAGGTTTTGAGCCACCAATAACCTGGAACGATCTGGTGGAACAAGCGCAAAAACTGCAAAACCCGCCAGATCTGTGGGGATTCGTGTGGCAGGGCAACCAGTACGAAGGCCTGATCTGCGATTACCTGGAACTACTCTGGGGAGCAGGTGGAGAATTGCTGGATGCAGAGGGCAATGTAGTTCTCGATCAGGGCACCGCAGCAGTGGAAGCCTTACAATTTATGTATGACGTCATCAACACCTATAAGATCTCTCCACCAGGAGTTACCACCTATCAGGAGGAAGAATCACGTCATGTGTTCCATAACGGACAGGCAGTATTCCACCGCAACTGGCCCTATGTGTGGACTCTGGCCCAGAAAGAAGATTCACCCATAAAGGGCAAAGTCGGTATCACTCCCATGGTTCACAAAGAGGGATTTCGAAGTGCAGCTACCCAGGGAGGATGGGGATGGACAATTTCCAAATTCAGCAAACACCAGGAAGAAGCCTGGGAATGGATAAAGTTTGCTACCAGCTATGAATCGCAAAAAATCCTCCACTTTTACAATGGCTACATCCCCACCCGTCATGCCCTTTTTGCAGATCCTGACATCCTTAAAGAAAGTCCCCATTATCCCGCTCTGTGGCGAGTACAAATCAATGCCCGAACCAGACCACAACATCCCCAGTATGCTCAGATTTCGGATATTCTCCAGAGAAACCTCCACGCCGGCTTAACCGGAACCATAAAACCCGAAGAGGCAATCAAACGTGCCGCTCAAGAAATCAGAGAATTACTGGGACAATAAATTATTAGGACAGCAAAAAACTGGGGGGCGGATACACCCGCCCCCCGCAGGCGGGTGACAGTTATGGCCTACCGAAAAAAACCTTTTCTCACCGATCGACGTTTTGGATATCTCCTTCTGCTTCCGGCTCTCTTCCTTTTTGGAGTGGTTATCATCTATCCGGTAGCCAGAAACGTCTACCTTTCCTTTCATGAGAAAAGCATTGCCACCGGTATGGCAGAAAGCTTTGTGGGCTTTAAACACTACCTAAAAATATTCACAAGAGATTTCCGCTTTCGTCAGGCTCTGGGAAATACCCTCTATTTTACCGGGGTATCAGTGAGTATAGAGTTTTTATTAGGGCTTGCTTTCGCACTGCTTTTAAACCTTAGCTTCCGTTTTCGAAACTTCGCCCGAGCCAGCGTTATCCTTCCCTGGGCTTTACCCACTGCAGTGATGGCTATGGCCTGGAGATGGATTTATCATGACATTTACGGCGTAGCCAATGATATTCTTCTTCGCCTGGGAATCATCCGCGAAGCGGTGGCCTGGTTGGGAAAAAGTCCTCTGGCTATGCATGCCACCATCTTTGCCGATGTCTGGAAAACCACCTCCTTTATGGCCTTGATGCTACTTGCCGGATTGCAGTCCATCCCTCAAGAACTCTACGCAGCTTCCAGCATCGATGGTGCCGGTGGTTGGGCACGGTTTCGCTACATTACCCTTCCTCTTCTGCGGCCGGTTATCATTCTGGCTCTCCTTTTTAGAAGTTTGCAGGCTTTTGCGGTTTTTGACCTCATCTGGGTGCTAACTCAGGGAGGACCAGGAGGAACCACTGAAACACTATCGGTATATCTTTACAGCTACACCTTTCGATATTTGAACCTGGGCTATGGCTCTGCCCTTTCTGTGGCCATCTTTGCTCTTTCTCTGATCATTATTTTCGTCATTTTCCTCTTCCAGAAAGAAGAGGTGGAACTGGGATGAAAAACAAAAAAGTCAAAGCGGTTTTCCTTTATGTACTGATAGTTCTTGTGGTTGCTTTCAGTCTTTCGCCCTTTCTCTGGCAGGTTATCACTTCCTTTAAACCCTCCCAGGAAATCTTTTCGCGTCCTGTAAAATACCTACCAAGCCATATTGACTTAAGCGCCTATTCACGGATTTTCATCCGCCACCCCTTCGGAAGACAAATACTCAACAGTATCGTCATAGCTTCCATCAGCACTTTCCTGTGCCTCTTCGTAGCTTCTCTGGCGGCCTATGCTGTGGCACGATTCAAAATAATGGGAGGACGAAGCTTTTTACTCTTTATCCTTCTTTTATCCCTTTTTCCACCGGTGGTTCTCATTGTTCCCCTTTACGAAATGGTCGGTTCCTGGGGGCTGATGAACAACTGGTTGGCATTAATTATTCCCTATGCTTCCTTGAACCTACCTTTTGCTATCTGGGTCATGAACAGTTTCTTCCAGCAAATACCAGGTGCTCTGGAAGACGCCGCCAGGGTTGACGGTTTGAGTCGCCTGGGAATCCTGGTGCGTATTATTCTCCCACTTTCGGCACCAGCTCTGGCTACCACTGCAATTCTGGTCTTCATTTTCTGCTGGAACGAGTTTTTGCTTGCCTTGACCTTCATGACCCGGGACACTGCTCGAACCGTGCCGGTTGGGATAGCTATGCTTTCTGGAGCTTCACAATACGAAATCCCCTGGGATCAAATTTCTGCAGCCACAGTCCTGACCACCCTACCCCTGGTGACCTTTGTAATTCTTTTCCAGAGAAAGATCGTAGAAGGCTTAACCGCCGGGGCAGTTAAAGGATGATAATTCGCTGAAGCCAAATAAAGAAAAATAGGCCTACCAGAACTGCAAAGTTTAAAGCAAAAACCCAAAAAATAAAGATCTCGTACATTATTGTAGAAGCTGCAAGAGTTTTATACTATCTGACCCCATAACTGTTTTGGAATGCTCTTAATCCAAATCATTACCTTGTAGGTCTGGAAAATTACCAGTGGAATAAAAGATCAGGTTTTTTGGCAAAGTCTTAAAT
>CAZMZG010000051.1:11447-12608 GCA_964570785.1 uncultured Atribacterota bacterium
GTCTGGAAAATTACCAGTGGAATAAAAGATCAGGTTTTTTGGCAAAGTCTTAAATTTACTATACAATAGGCTATGTATTGCTTACCACCTTATCTGGACTTGTGTTGGCCTTATGGATTAACTCTATTAGAGAAGGGCTGGGAAGAATTGCCGAAACTTTATTTTTCTTACCCGTCATAATATCATGGGCAATAGCTTCCTTGCTCTTCTATTATTTGGGCAAGATAGAATTAGGACCATATAGATGGTTAAGTCATCCGTCAAGTGTCATGATGAAGAACATGAGACTCGTGAATACGCTTACAGCTCTTATTATACCCTGGGGAGTGAATGCTTTTGGTATCTTCTTAATGCGCCAGTTTATGTTAACGATTCCTAAAGACCTGATGGATGCAGCACGTATTGATGGAACTTCAGAACTAAGAACCTTTTTTCAAATAGTTCTTCCTCTGAGCCGCTTAGCACTTTCCTTCCTCGCTGTTCTAATGGCACTCTTCATTTGGGACGAGCTTTTTTGGGCTCTCATAGTAATAGATGATGTTACTAAACGTCCTGTTTCCTTAGGACTGGCCTTATTCCAGCAAAATTATGGACCTCTCGACTGGCACGTCATAATGGCTGGTGCTACCGTAGCCGCTTTACCCATCCTGGTCCTTTTCTTGATAGCTCAAAAAACATTTATTCAGGGGATAACAATGACAGGAGTCAAAGAATAATACACAATGCATAAGGAGGCATGAATCGATGTTCGATTTTCTGAAAAGAAAACCACATCCGGACTTTGAAGAGTTTAAGAGTGTGGTTCAGGGGAAAAAGATCCCCAAAAAAGTCCACCAGGTAGAATTGCTGATTGACAGAGAAATAATGGTTTACATATCCCAAAATTACCTTAATGAGCAACCAGTCCAATTTGCTCCCGAAAACAAAAGAGCATTTTTTAAATGGTACACTAACTGGTGGTATCGTTTAGGATATGACTATGTGGGCATAATAGATGATCCTAACATAACCGGGCTCTCTTTCTTGAGCAAAAAAAGAATAACTACTGACACTGCCGAGCTTTCCAAAGAAAAAAGAGAGTGGATTGAGGAAGGGAAGGGTATTATCCAGAGCTGGGAGGATTTTGAATCATACCCCTGGCCGAAAATAGAGCAAATAGAT
>CAZMZG010000052.1:0-11993 GCA_964570785.1 uncultured Atribacterota bacterium
AAAACTCAACATATTCTATGGGAGAATCCGTTTCATCAAAGGTTATTCTTATGGGAAAAAGTCGAAAAAAACAGCGCTTTTTTCCACACTAAGGCCAGCCCGGATCTTGAGTATGGCGGTACCCTCCTTTAATAATTTTACAACAAACCTTTAGCTTAGCTTCCTAAGCTTACTGGAGAGCATTACAAATAAATTCACTTACATGAAAAGATACTACAACAATTTCCCCCAACGCTCAACACTCGCAAAAGCCAAGCTCGTAATATCCTACACGGTGAGGTTTTTCCGGCGCTCTTTTTTTCGAACAAAACCCCTCCCACAAATCTAAACTAATATTACCCACAAAAGCAACTCAAATCAAAACATCTTGCTATTTCCCCAAACCAGATTCACCAGCCAGATATCCCTTTTAGAATATTCCCTTTCTCCTTTTCAGGAATCAGCCGCTCCAGTAAGAAAGCAATTAAAAACACTCCTAAAAAAGACATGACATAGCGAGAAAGAGCAAAGCGGTAACCCAGGTTCTGCATCTCAAAAAGAAACATGGGTATTTTCATGGTGGACCAGGCACCGAGAAAAATCCACACATTGCGCAGGCTGGTTCCTTTGCACAATAGCACCTCAGCAATTGGGAAAGCAGCGTACAGGGGGCCAGCCGTAAAAACCCCCAGAGCAAAGCACAGAAACATTCCCAGAAAACCCGACTTCTCGCCCAGCCTTTTCACCACTTTTTCTCTGGGAACCCAGACGTCAAAGAGACCCACCATCAAAAAAATAGGTGGAATTATGCCCAGCATAAAGAGAATGTTCTTGAAGGTCAATCGAAAAACTTCTTTTCCGCTTGCAGGCCGCACAAAGAGAAGCAACAAAGACACCGCTAACACTAAAATAGTACCTCTGTACTCCTTGAGCCGACTCATCTCCATTTTCACCATCCTTTCACAGCCATCCAGACCACATATCCAACCAGAAAAGAGTAAAAGTAAGCCAAAAGGTTTCTCCACAAAGTGGCCCTAAACCGGAAATAGCGTATCTCAAGAGGCGCAGTAACCAGTCCCACCATCATGAGAGTAGAAACGAAGACCGCCATTTGGGCTACCCCCGCTCCGTGGTCAAGAAGCATTTTGGCCATAGGAAAAGCCACAAAACCCGGGATGAGAGTTATGGCACCTACCAAAGAAGCTATTAAGTAGCCCAAAATACCACTTCGCTCCCCCAGGAAAGTTGCTATAGCCTGCTGAGGCAGGAACACAATCACCAGGGAAATTAAAAAAATCACGGTTAAAAAAGGAGGTAAAATCCCCGTAAAGCTCTTCCAGGCTTTTTTCAAAGCAAGAGCGGTTTTCGCCCTGTCTTTTTTAAAAGAAACCAGCAACCAACCCAGGGCCACACCGTAAAGAACCAAAGTTGAAGCATCCACTTTCATTGCATCTTTCCTCCTTCGAGCTCCCGATACCGAGCAAGGAAACTCTGAAGACGCGGGATTTGAGCTTCGATATACTTTGCCCAGGAATGAAGAATGGCTCTACCCTCTTCAGTTAAAGCATACACTCTCCTGGCCGGACCAGGACCTTCAGTCACCCACTCGGAGCTGACGAAACCGTCTTCCTCCAGACGGCGCAGGGTCCTGTAAACCAGACCAGGATCCAGGTTTTCCCCCTCAAACCACAGTTTCTGTAACTCTTCGATCAGTTCGTAGCCATGGGCCTTGCGACGGAATAACAAAAGTAAAAGACAGGGTTGCAAAAATCTACCTATCCGAAAACCCGGGCACTCGCAATGCTCGTGATGAACATCCCTGCACACTTTGAAAAACCTCCTTATATGAATTTTTCATATAAGTGAATTATATTCTACCATCACTGCCCCTTTCAAGGCCCCAGAAAGCTTTCAAATTATTCAAATTAATTATGAGAACTTGAACTTCCTCCATTCCAATTAAAGTATTTTGGTATTATAATGCTTAAATGAGGTGATGGATATGAAGAGAAAAATAATCGAAATAGACCAGGAAAAATGCAACGGTTGTGGAAAGTGTGTTGCTGCCTGTGTGGAGGGAGCAATTCAACTTGTAAACGGCAAAGCCCAGCTGGTCAACGAAAACCACTGTGATGGTTTGGGCGCCTGCATCGGGGAATGTCCCCAGGGAGCTATAACCTTAATTGAAAAAGAGATATCCTCCCGCGATGAAAAGGATAACAACCTTTCCTATCCCGCTTTCAACCTTTCCCATTCCAAACCCGACTGGCCTATCCAGCTCGCTCTGATCGCGCCCTTTGCTCAATTCCCTCAAAAAACGAAACTGCGCATAGCAGCCGATTGCTGCGCCTTTGAAAACCCGCTGTTTTTTACAGAAAACGATGAATCAACGAGAGTCTGCATCGCCTGTCCCAAACTTGACCAGCGTGGAAAAGAATACTTGGAAAAATTGATCGGTATTCTGCACAACAATCCCCAAATCAAGGAGGTAGAGGTAATCTCTATGGAAGTTCCCTGCTGTCAAGGGCTTATCTACCTGGTAAAAGAAGCTCTAAAAGAAATCGAACGAAAAATAATACTCACCACGAAAATCATCAAAATCGGAGAGGGCAAGCAATTAGCCCCCAAAGCAACTCAAAAAGAGAGGGCCGGATGCTGAATCCGGCCCTGAAGCAATGCTTTAACCTTTTTCCATAAAACCTATAGCATCTTCAAAAAAGGGTGCACCTTCCATAGGTCCTTTGCGAGTTACTGCTAAAGCACCCACTGCATTGGCAAAACGAGCGCATTTCTCCAGATCAAAACCGCGTAACATGCCCACTAAAAAAGCAGCGTCAAAGCAATCACCAGCCCCGGTGGGGTCCACCTCATCCACCTCGAAAGCTGGCACATCAAAACTCTGTCCTTTAACGTAAACAGTGCTTCCCTTCTCTCCCCTCTTCAAAACCACATACTCTACTCCGCTCTCCACCAGGAACCGACAGGCCTCATCAGGGGTAGCCTTGCCAGTAAGCATCATGGCCTCTTCACCACTTGGAAAAACAAAAGAAGCAGCCTCTACCACGGGCCGGCAAATATCACGCACTTTGTCTACGCCGAGTATCTCCGGGCGCAGGTTGGGATCCAGGCTTATCTTTACTCCCCGCTTATGAGCTAAGGAAACGGTACGGTAAACGGCTTTCCTCCAGGCCTCATTCATAGAAAGAGCTGAACCATTAATATGGAGAAAAGAAGCTCCTTCAAAATAATCTTCCCCAATGCGCTCCTCTTCTATAACTCCACTTGCCGCATTGCCAATGTGGTAGATGAACTTTCGGGAACCATCCTTGAAATAAGCCACGAAGGCAACACCAGTGGTAAGATGGGGATCAGAGTAGCAGTACCGCAGATCCACACCGTCTTTTTCCAGACGGTCAAGAATCACCTTGCCGAAATCGTCATTACCCACCGTCCCTACAAAACCAACTTTGGCGCCGAGACGAGCGGCACAATCCGCAAAAATAGCCGGAGCACCGCTTGGGAAAGGACCAACAAAAAAATCTGGCCGGTCAAAGCCCACTCCTACTTCCTGACGCATAATCTCCACTAAGGCTTCACCTAAGGAAATAATTTCTGGCATACATTTTCCCTCCATTCTATTTTGGGGATGAAACGGCATAGAAATAATCCCCAAGGGTCATACCAATCCAGTCTTTAATCAGGCTTTCAGGGTCACCATCCAGTAATCCATCACGAACCTTCCGATACTGAAGCGGGAAGAACTGGCTGAGCAAGGAAAGGGGCAGCTTTACAGAACGCAGGTTAGAAAACAGGCGCTTCAACGCTTCCTGCACCTCTGGATAGCTCCAGTAGTAACGCACCCGATCGAACAGGCTGTACCTCATCGCAAAGCGCAACTGATTCTCATCACCCTGATAGTACTTTTTCCAGTACTGAGGATGTTCAAACATCACCCGCTCCAGCACATCAAAAAGTGCGGAAGGTTGCCAGTCCGGATGAAGAGGAAGCAGTTCTTTCTCCAGGTTAAACAACATAAAAATAGCTTCTCGTGCAGCAAAAGTGAGGGCCGGTCCGACCTTCAAAATGGCAACCCCGTCTTCCACCATCTCACGAAGCGCCCGGGGAGGCTGATAATCCGTGGAATGGCCCTCGAAACAAAGCCCTGGGTACCTGGTAAGAGCCTCACTCAAGTCCCGGGCTTTCTCCCTCGAATAAACGAAAACCCGGGAATCATCAAACTCTACACCCGGTTGCACCACCACCGCGATAACCCTCTCCCAGGCTTCATTAAGTCCCTTTTTCAAAAAAGCTTCCCGGGTCATCTCCACTGTCTGGCGGAAATGAGAGGGAGAAGTAACCTGGGGAGGTCCTTCCAGCTCAAAAGAGCCACCAGGCACAGGCACCTCAGTTCCAATAACGTAACAGGGTTTTTCCCTGTCTTCCCTATCCCAGGATGCCCTTTCGGCAACTTCAGCAAGCTCTGCTGTGCGCTCTGCAACGATCTCTATGTCCAGAGGCTCACCGGGAATCTTTTCATCGTCACCAAGGTACATGCTGGCATCCAGATGAATCTTAGTAAAGCCTGCTTTTACATACTCTTCCACCATCTGGCAGCCAAGAGCCATTGCTTCCTCAGCCGGTCGCTCCCGAAAGGGGTTGGGACCCAGGTGGTCGCCACCCAGGATGATGTTTTCCACCGGAAAGTTAACTTTCTGGGCCAGGCGATACACAAAATCTCTGAAATTCCGGGGCTTCATGCCGGTATAGCCACCAAACTGATTCACCTGATTGGAGGTGGATTCTATCAGAGCTGGTAAGTCTGCCTTACGGGAAAATTCAAAAGCGGCCTCAACAACCTGGGGATGAGCACTGCACACCGAACAAATACCAATCTTTTGCCCCTTCTTGCGCAACTCAAGCATAAATTTGAAGAACTCTACACCAGTCAATCCCATACTCCCTCCTCATCTGGAAATGAACTCCTTCAGACGCTGTTATTTTTTTCTTGATTATAACGTAAAAGTAAAACTCAGGAGAGCACTTTTTCTGAGGAGGGAGCCTGGGCAACATAAAGATACTCTCCTGAGTTTATTCGATTATATTCAACCAAAACCAGATTGGTTCCCGTTAAAAGAGGAAGCAAAAACAAATTTCGCTAAAGTGAGCAAGGAAAGATTAATAGGGCATTTCATGCCTCATAGTCATGCCTCATAGCGGTCAAAAATAGCCCACGCTGGCATTAGAGCCCCCCAGGCGTAGCCTGAAACCTCTGGTGGAATGGAAAAGGAAATAGCTCCTTCAGGCGACCGAAACCAAGATAACTGGAGAAAGCTCAAAGTAGCCTTCTCCAGTTATCATCTTTGCTCTTCTCGAGTTTTTCAAGAACCTTCCTCACTTCCTGGTGCTTTTCGCAAGGCATTACAAAGATAACATCCTCATCCTCAACAATCACCAGGTTGCTGACCCCCAGGGTAACCACAGGTTTTTTAGAGAAAACAGCGCAGTTCCCACTATCAATGGGCAGGTGTTTGCTAAAGGTCAGGTTCCCGTTTTCGTCTTTTTCAAGGAGCCCAGCGAGCGCTGCCCAGGAACCAACGTCGCTCCAGCCAATATCTACAGGCACAACCACAGCCCGCCGGGTTTTTTCCATCACTCCGTAGTCAATGGAAACGCTCCTCAAACGAGCAAAAACCTCTTTTTTAATCTTCTCCTCCTCATTTGTGCCCAGATAACGAGCAATCTCCTGTAGTCCTTCCCAGAGATCCGGCATGTATTGCCTTATCTCCTCAAGAATCACCCGGTTCTTCCAGGCAAATATGCCACTGTTCCAGAGGTAAGTGCCCTCTGCAACGAAGCGCTGGGCAGTTACGAGATCCGGTTTTTCGGTAAACTCCAGAACCTCATAAGCCTTGAGTCCACCTCGAGCCTCGTACTCCCCATCAAAATGAATATAGCCGTAACCGGTATGAGGATGAGTGGGCTTTATTCCCAGGGTAACTAACCTCTCTTCTCGCGCCAGCTCAAAAGCAAAACGCACCGCCTGACGGAATTCCTCCTCTTTTTCAATCAGGTGGTCCGCCGGAAGCACCACCATCACTTCTTCAGGATCTTCTCGACTAAGGTAGAGCGTAGAAAGGCCGATACAGGGGGCAGTGTTCTTGCCCACAGGCTCAATGATGATGTTTCCTTCAGGAAGATGGGGAACTTCCTTGCAAATTTCGGGAATGTAATCTTTTGGAGTAACCACATACACATTTTCTATACCCACCAGAGGCTCAATGCGCTCCACAGTGAGCTGGAAGAAAGTTTTCTCAAAAAAGTGTGCAAATTGCTTGGGTCGGTTCTTGCGACTCAATGGCCAGAGCCTTTCCCCCTTCCCTCCTGCCATAATGAGCGCTTTGGGCACTACCACCACCTCCTTTGACTATATTTTACCAAAGAATGACGAATAAACAAGTCCAAAATTGCTTTTCAGAAAAGCCTTACCGTGCTACACTATTGGTCTGATTGAGAAGAGGTGGAATCAGGTGGCTCTTATTTTTGCCTTTTTTCATTTCACAGCTGACTTCTTCAGTTCTTTCTTGCAGGCTTTAAGCCCTTACTTGATAGAGGTTTACCGGATCGCTCCCAGGCAGGTAGCCATGTTTGTGGCAGCCACCTCGCTGCTTTCTTCGCTAAGCCAGCTTATTTTTGCCCAAACCCTGCGAAAATTTAGCAACCAAACCTTGTTGCTTGTGGCAGCTCTTTCTATCCTCACTTTGTCACCAATCCTTTTTGCTCTGCACGTTTCACTGACCATAAGTGTGCTTTCTTTTCTCCTCATCGCCCTTGCCAATGCTCTTTTCCATCCCCTGGGAACCTCCTGGGCAGGCGCCAACAACCGCCAGAGTGGAGTCGCTTTCTTCATATCTGGAGGAATAACTGGAGGAGCTGTAGGCCCCATCTTCATAACCTGGCTGGTCTCCGGCCTGGGCTCCCTGGCCCTCATCCCTTTTAGTGTTGCAATCTGGATAGCAACCATGATTTCATTTTCCGGCCTGGTCAGAAAACACAAACATTTTCAACTGCCCACTTCCCAGGAAGGATTTAACATGAAATATTTTCACCTGCTTTTTCCCATATGGCTTATGGTGGGTTTGCGTACTCTTTTCATGTCAGCCCTGCACACCTTTACCCCCATCTGGGTATCCAACCTGGGTTTTAAGCTGGTGGTAGGGGGAAGCCTTCTTTCAGGAGGGGTAGTGCTGGGTATCCTGAGCAACATTGCTGGCAACTACTTGCGCCACAAAATTGGCAACTGGTGGGTGAACTGGATTTCTTTTACAGGAATGGGCAGTTTTATTCTGCTCTTTGCAGCCACCAGAAATCCCTTGCTAATCTTCATTTTCTATTTCCTGGCCGACACCTTTGGTTTTTTGACTATGAGTAGCAACGTTCAGGAAGCTCACCATCTGCTCCCCAACCATCTCCCCCTTGCTTCATCCATATCCATGGGCTTCGCTTGGTCTTTCGGGTACCTGCTACATCTGGGTTACTCTTCAATTTTTGGAAATCATCCCCAGTTCGTTCTGTACAGCATGGGCATTGCTTCCATTTGCCTGGCAATGGTAATTTCCGTCTTTAAAGACTTCTTCAGTAGGAAAAGTAACCATGTCCAGGTCGTATAAACTCGAAAGTATAGTCTTTGCTCTAATCGGCTTTGTAAGCTCCTTTAATTTTGCAACCAACTCGACTCTTTTTTCTCTCTTTGCACAAAATCTGAGCTTCTCTTCTCAACAAATCGGAATCCTGCTCAGTATTTTTACGGCAGGATCCATGTTTGGCGCACCCCTTCTGGGTCGGCTGGTGGATCGGACCGGAAAGAGAAAAGCCATTCTTATTGCCAGCCTTGGGGGGCAAACCATTCTCACTTTTTTGACCCCTGTTATAAGCAATTTCTGGCCACTCATCGCAATGCGCTTTTTGCTGGGAATATGCATCGTTGCTCAAGCCCCCATTCTCAACGAATTTATAGTTAACCTGGAAGACCCACAACTTAGAGAACAATCCCTCATCCTCTTAAACCTGGCCAGAAGCGCTGGTTTCTCGGTGGGTTGCCTGGCAAGTGGTATTTTGATGGACTTCAACACTGCCTGGAACTTTTACTTCTCGGCTCTTTTAGCTCTGGGAACCACTATTCCGGCAACCATGTTCATCAAGAAGGTAGATAAAATGAACATTCTCCCTTCCGAAAAACCTTCTCCCCAAAAGTGGTTTTTTGAAAAAAGAGTTCTCGCTCATTATCTATCAGCCATGTTGCGAGCCACAGCCGTCATGGGCATGCTGTTCTTTCTGCCTCTTTTCTGGCAAAGCAACAACCAGAGTGCCACTTCAAGCGGCACCATCATCGGGCTGGCCAACTTTTTACAAATAATGTTTTTCCCGATAGCCAGCCGTATCTGTTCTCGCTCGCCGGAGAAAGCCTTTTCAGTAGCTCTCCTGGGTTACAGCATGAGCATCCTCCCTTTCTATATTTTCCCCTTTGCAAGAGCCTGGGTAGCCCTCTTTCCCCAAACTATTTTGAGCGTAAGCTACGTTTTCTTTTATACAGGAGCTATCTTTTTCACCCAAGAAATTGTACCCAGACAGAACCACGCCGAAGCCATGGGCTGGCTGGAAACTTTCATTAACCTGGGCGGCGCTATGGGGCCAGTAGTATTTGCAAGCTTTCTTAACCTGAACGCAAACAACTTCCCCAGAACCATCCTGCTTTTTTCTCTCTTTCCCATCCTGGCCCTCGCTTTGTTTGTTTCTTTGAAATCAACCAGAAAAGCCAACTGAACTCTCACATGCTATAATAGCTATCAAAAACAACTCTCGGGGAAGGGAAAAGTTCTGCTTTCACCGAAAAACAAAGGTTTTTTCTCAGCTTACATCAAGCTTTACAAACCAGTAGAAAACGAGGATTACTGGATAAAAGACCTGGATCCTGCGCTAACAAAAATTTTCTCTTTATCCGTAGAAGAGTTAAAGGGTCGCAGTTTAAACGATCTGCTTTTTGTCAACCCCTCTCACCAGCTCTTCAGCCACCCCTTCTGGGAAGCAGTGAAGCAACAAGTCCCCTGCGGCGTTTTCGATTGGTTCTTTAACCCTCCAGGCACTTTGCTCAGGGTTTTTGTAAATCACTCCGAGAAGGAGCTTTGTCTTTTACTGAGCGAGTTGCCCTCCCAGTCGGAAAACATCGCCTTCTTCCAAACCCTGATCCATCAAAACCCTTTATACGTCTTCTACCGCTACCGATTGCTTCCCAAAGCAGGTTTTGAATACGTAAGCCCTTCGGTAACTGCGGTAGTCGGCTACACCCCTGAGGAACACTACCGCAATCCTGAGCTGGGACTGCAAATCGTCCACCCTGAAGACCGCCATATTCTGGAAGACCTGATTCAGGAAGGAAAGAACCTTGGAAAGCCCATAGTCCTGCGCTGGCAACACAAAACTGGGAAAACCATCTGGACGGAACAGCTGAACATCCCCGTCTACGATGCTAAAGGTAGCTTAACAGCTATAGAGGGAATCGCAAGGGATATCACCACCCATAAAAGAAACGAAGAAGAACTTACCCAAAAAAGCCGGGAATTGGAGTGGCTTTTGAAAAGCATGATCAATGCCTTTGTCATTCACGAACCCATATTCAACCAGGAAGGCCGGCTGGTAGATTTCCGAATCCTTTACGTAAACGACGCTTACGAAAAAATGCTGGGGTTAAAACTCGAAAACATCCAGGGTAAAACTGCTCGTGAGCTCTGGCCGGGAATGGAAGAAGAATGGTTCAGGAGGCATGAAAAAGCCGTTCTGACCGGCATTCCCCAATCCTTCGAACTCTACCATTCCCCAACCGGCAAATATTACCGCTGTCACATTTACCGACCCTGGGATACCCCGGAGCGCTACTGCGTGGTCTTCGATGACATTACCGAGCGTAAATTAGCTGAGCAGCGAGAGGCTTACCTCAAAAGGATGCTGCTTGCCATTCGCAATGTTAACCAGCTGATTACTCAAGAAGAGGATTCCCACCAGCTTATCGAAAAAGCCTGTTGCCGGTTGGTCGAAACCATGAGTATGTACAGCGTCTGGATTGTGCTTCTGGGAGAAGGAAGAGAAATTGTTGACTTCGCTTTCTGCAACACCCAGGAAAACTTAGACAATCTCCAAAAAACAACCCTTGAGAAGCGGCTTTCACTCTGCATAGACTCCATCCTTGCCCAAGAAACCCTGCTGGTTATAAACCCCTGCCCACAAGGTATAAAAACTCTGCTCCTCAAAGATGAAGAAAATCACTCGATAATAGCAGGCAAAATATCCTTCAAAGAGCGAATATACGGTATTCTGCTGGCAACAATACCTGCATCTTATGCCGGAGACGCAGAATTGCTGGACCTCCTTCAAGAACTGGTCAACGACCTGGGCTTTGCCCTGCATAAAATAGAAAACCACAAAGCCCTGCAAGAAGTGCAAAAGCGCTATCAACTGCTCGCCGACAACATGCCGGGGATTGTCTACCTCTGCCTCAATGATGAAGCCTGGACCATGATATACCTCAACGATTACATCGAAAAGGTTACCGGATACCCCAAAGAAGAGCTCTTGAGCGGAAGAATAACTTACGCCGAGCTGTGCCATCCCGAGGATTTAGAGCTTCTGCGGAAAATCATCAACGATGCCTTAAAGGAGAAAAGGCCCTTTCACGCCATATACCGGCTTCGCAACCGTGAAGGCAAATACCGTTTCGTAGAGGAGTTTGGAACAGGCATCTGGGAAAAAGGGGAATTGCTTTATCTGGAAGGGTTTATCCAGGACATCACTGAAAGGAAAATTAATGAGGAAAAGATTCACTACCTCTCTTCCCACGACCCTCTGACCGGCCTTTACAACCGTATATTCCTGAAAGAGGAGATAGAACGCCTGGAAAGGGAGCAGGTACTGCCTCTGGGCGTCCTTCTTTTGGACATCAATGGTTTAAAATTGATCAACGATGCCCTGGGTCACAGGGAAGGTGACCAGATGTTGAAGGACCTGGCTCAAATCCTCTGCAAAACACGTCCCAAAGAAGCGCTGGTCGGTCGCTGGAGCGGAGATGAGTTTATGATTCTGCTACCTCACGCTCAGGAAGAAAGTTTGCTAAAACTGGCCCAGCAAATCAGCCTGCGCTGTAAGCAGGAAAGCCAGAAAAAAACTCCGCTGAGTGTGAGCTTTGGCTGGGCAGTGAGAACCAGTCTTGAACAAACCATGAACCAAATCATTAACAAAGCAGTGGAGCGGATGCACCGCCGGAAATTGACCGAAAACCGGAGTGCACGCTCCGCAATAATCGCCTCTTTGGAACAGTCGCTTCACGAAACCACCCAGGAAACTCAAAAGCACGCCAGCCGTATGGCTCGCCTTGCCTATCGGATAGGCCAGAAGCTGGGGCTTGAGGAAGACGAACTGACCAACCTTGAGCTCCTGGCCCGCCTGCACGATCTGGGGAAAATTGCCATACCACCTCATATTTTAAACAAACCTGGTCCCCTAACACCTGAAGAGTGGAAAATAGTCAAAAAGCATCCTGAAATTGGTTACCGCATTGCCCAGTCCTCGCCAGATCTTCTGCCCATTGCCGAAGCTATACTGGCTCATCATGAGCGCTGGGACGGGACAGGCTATCCCCAGGGGCTAAAAGGCGAAAAAATTCCCCTCATAGCCCGAATATTAGCAGTGGTCGATGCTTACGATGTGATGACTCAAGGACGCCCCTATAAAAAACCCGTGACTCAGAAAGAGGCTGTGCAAGAGCTCAAAAGGTGTGCCGGTACCCAATTCGACCCCCGGGTAGTTGAGGTTTTTGTGGAGATTCTGGAAGAAACAAAGCAATCTTGATGTTCACTCTGCTGTAATTTTTTAAAAACGCGAAAACCAATTTCGCTGACGCAAAGCTGGCTTGAAACACCCTCTTCCCCTTTTCCCAAAAATGTTCTATCCTGGAAGAGGTGATAAAC
>CAZMZG010000053.1:0-11270 GCA_964570785.1 uncultured Atribacterota bacterium
GCTAATCAGAAAAGGCGAAATATTGAGAGATCAATCGCCAAAAACCATGGCCCAGGTCTTTATAAAATTCCTTTCAGAACGGGGTTTGCTTTAACAATGGAACTTGAGCACAAAATTCTGGTCTTGGGAGAAACCTTTCAAGGAAAAATAGAAACTGCCTCCTTCGAAATTTTGAGAGTTGCCCAGGACCTGAACCGGAAAGTGGGAGGGAAAGTACTGTTCCTTTTGGGGACACCTCAAGCAAAAACTGAAGAGCTTGAAAAAGCAATCCATTATGGAGCCGACCGGGTTTTCTGCGTAGAAAACGAAGTGTTTGGAAAGTTACTTCCCCATCTATTTGCAAAAGCATTCCTGAAGTTAATAAAAGACATAAAACCCGAAATTATTCTTGGAGCTGCAACCAGCTGGGGTAGAACTCTACTCCCATATATTGCAGCTAAGCTTCACACCGGATTGACCGCTGATTGTACTTCACTCGACATTGATCCTGAAGACGGTAAACTGGTTCAAATCCGCCCTGCCATAGGAGGAAACATCATGGCTACCATCAAAACCAGGACTCTTCCTCAAATGGCTTCAGTAAGGCCTAACCTTTTTCCTCCACATCTCGACACCTCCCGCCAAGGAAAAATAGAAATTATCAAAGATCCTAAAATCTATGCTACAGATTTTCTGGAAAGCAAAATAATTATTCAGAAAAACCAGAAAGAACTTACCGCTTCTAAAATCGTGGTGAGTGGAGGAGCAGGGCTTAAAAACAGGAACGACCTTGAGCTGCTTTCCAGGCTAGCTGAAAAGCTGGATGCAGCGCTTGGAGCCAGCAGGAAGCTGGTGGAACGAGGCCTGGTCAGCTATCCCCAGCAGGTTGGGCTGAGTGGAAAGACTGTAAATCCCCTCCTTTACCTGGCAGTAGGTATATCTGGTGCCATCCAGCATCTTGCCGGGATGCAAAGCTCACAGTGGATTGTGGCCATCAACCGGGATCCCGAAGCCCCCATATTACAAATAGCCGACCTGGGCCTAATAGGAGATGCCCGCGAAGTTATTACCAGCATCCTCGAGGTTATCGATGAAAGAGCGAATAAATAACCAGTACAAGAAAATTGATGACCAAGATATTGCTTTCTTTCGCGAAGTAGTTGGTGAAGGCTTCGTTTTAACTCATCCTGAGGCTCTCGCCAACTACGCGAAGGATGAAACTCCAGACGAAAGCCTGCACCACCTACCAGAAGCGGTAATAAAACCCAAAGAAGTGGAAGAAATCCAGAAAATAATGCGCTACTGTTTTGAAAAAAACATTCCAGTCACTCCTCGAGGAGCAGGTAGTGGTCTTTCTGGTGGAGCCATACCGGCTCAAAGTGGAATAGTTCTTTCCCTGGAACGTATGAACCGCATTTTGGAAATAGATCGTGAAAACTTCATCGTGGTAGTGGAACCAGGAGTAATCACCAACGAAATAAACCGTAAGCTAAAGGAGTTCGGTCTATTCTATGCTGGTTACCCCATGAGCCTTGAAACCTGCCAGATAGGGGGCAACATTGCTGAAAACGCTGGAGGGGGCAAGGCGGTCAAATATGGGGTTACCGGGCACTACGTGAGAGGTCTGGAGGTAGTAACCTCCTGGGGTGAGGTGCTGCACTTCGGTGGAAAAACCCAAAAGGATGTTACTGGTTACGACATTCTGCACCTTTTAGTAGGTTCTGAGGGAACCCTGGCCATAGTGACCAAAATCTACCTGCGAGTGCTTCCCCGCCCCCGAGAAAGAGCGGTGCTGCTCTGTCCTTTTTCCTCAATAAAAGCAGCCCTGAAAACACCTTGGTTGATAATGGGCGAACTGGGCATAGTACCGACAGCGCTTGAGCTGATGAGCTACCAGAGCCTGGAATTTGCTTATCAATATTGTGAATCAGCTTACCCCTGTCAGGAAGCACCCTGCCACCTCTTGGTAGAAATAGATGGGCAAAGAGAAGAGGAGGTTTTTAATTTTTATCGCCTTATAGGGGAAAAACTGCTCGCAGAAGGAGCTAAGGAAGTATTTGTGGCTGACGAAAGTAGTAGTGCAGAAGAGATATGGAAAATTCGCCGGGCGATTCCTGAAGCCATTCACCAAACACTTCCTTTAGAGATTAACGAAGACGTCTCCTTACCCTTAACCGCTTTGCACAGCTTCATAAATTTTATAGAACAGCTCAGCCAGGAAAATGACCTGCTGTTCCCTTTTTACGGGCATCTTGGCGATGGAAACCTTCATGTCACTCTTGCCCCTCGAAAAAGTGAAGGATGGGAAACACTCGAGCCAAAGTTGCGAAAAAAATTTTATCAGGAAGTAAAAAGACTGGGAGGGGTACTAACCGGTGAACACGGAGTAGGCCTTAAAAAGAAAAAATACCTCCCCATCTTCCTTGGCCCCTCTGAACTGCACTTACTCCAGAGGATAAAACAAGTGTTTGACCCAAAGGGCATTCTCAATCCCGGGAAAATCTTCCCAGAACATTTAGCTTAAACGGGTCGAAATGCTTACAGCGAAACCTCTAAATTTCAACCAGTGAATACTCTTTCTCTCCCAATCCCAAAGCACAGGCATAATCAATCTGGGCTTGCCACAAAGCTTGAGGATGTACATCCCTAAATTTATCCTGACCAGGCTGATGCGCCTTTTTAAGGCTCGAGTTGGAAAGACCAGGGGCTTTGTTGATCAGGTCTGCAGAAGCCTGGTCAATGGCTACAATGTCGTGACTGCCCAGGATACCAATATCTGGAACCAGACTGGCATCATGCCAGGGAGCACAATCACAATCAGGGCTTATTTCGGTCAAAAAGTTGATAAAGCCCACTTTATTCTCCTTGCCTTTAATAACTCCATAGGCGTATTCAACCATTCGTTCCTGAAGAGTAACACTTGAAGAAGACCAGGAGATACCGATAGCCTCGGTGGGGCAATAAATGACGCACTCTGCGCAACTGATGCATTTTTCTACCAGAACCCGGGCCTTGCGGTCAGAATCAAGGTAGAGAGCATCCACAGGACAATGCGCCACGCAACGCCCACAGCCAATACACTTTTCCCGGTCTGGAGAGGGAATAAAGGTCTCTCCATGCTGAAGTTGCTTGCCCGAGCGAGAAGCGCAGCCCATACCAACGTTTTTTATGCTACCACCCAGCCCTGCCTCTATATGGCCTTTAACATGAGTAACCACCAGTAAAAAGTCCGCTTCATGAATAGCGCTGGCCACTTTTACCGTTTCAAAATGCTTGAGACTCACTTTTACTTCTTTAAAATCACTGCCTCGCAAACCATCAGCAATAATCACCGGAGCAGGGACAGAAGGATAAGAAAAGCCGTGAAAGAAGGCTGTTTCCAGGTGATCAAAAGCATTATGGCGAAATCCGGTATACAGGGTGTTGGTGTCAGTCAAAAAGGCTCTGCCACCCATCTCCCGAACTGCTTCTACGATATAGCGCAGAAAAACTGGTTTTATGAAGCCATGATTACCTCTTTCTCCAAAGTGCACTTTAACTGCAACCAGATCACTCTTCTCAAGACGTCCTTCTAACAGCTTTCTGGTCATTCTTTTTACCCGTTCAAGAACAGAGCTTCTTTCATCGCGAGCCCGCAAAGAAACAAAATAAACCCCTGCCATGGCAAAACCCCCTTTCTCCTCAAAGCTCACTTTTATTGTAGCAGGTTTCTCCACTTCGATACCCGTGATAAAATAAAGAAGGAGGTATATTCATGAGAAAAAGCCTGAAAATCCTACACACTGCAGACTGGCACCTGGGGCTTGTTTCCTGGAAAGGTTTCAAGGGAATTAACCGTCTTGAAGAGCAAAGAGATTGTCTTCAGGAAATGTTAAAAATTGCCCAGGAAGAAAAGGTAAACCTTGTTCTGCACGCAGGGGACCTGTTTCACCAGTACCATAATCCTCCCCGGGAAGCTATCCGCCTGGCAACCGAAGTCCTGGTAGAAATGAGTCGCAGGGCTCAGGTGGTCTGGGTCATGGGAAATCACGACTGGTACGCAATAGAAGCTCTGCAGGGTATATTCCCAGAGTCCATTATCGTGTCCAAAAGTTTTAAGCCCTTGCTCATTGAAGATCTCGGTGTATGTGTTTACCCCCTGCCTTATCTGAGCCTTTCTAAGTATCTTGGGAAATACGCTGGCAAATCTATCCATGAAGAGGTCGCAGAAGTCTTAGCAAGAGTTTTTCAAAACTGGCAGAAATACTACAGCCCGGAACATTGGCATATTCTGCTTGCTCACTGCACACTTGAAGAATTAGCCTTTTACAAAGAAGCCAACATCGCCAGGGAGATATTCTTGAAGACTGGCGAACTGCCCCGGGGTATTGACTATGGAGCTTTTGGCCACCTGCACGGTCTTATACCCTTTGAAAAAGCTCCGTTCCCAATCTATTATCCTTCCTCTATCATTTGTGACACTTTCCAGAAAGAAGGCGAAAAGGGAAGTTTTTTAATTATAGAACTCAAAGAAGGGCAGAAACCAGAGATACGAACTTACTATTTTAACTCCTCCGCACAGCTTTTTAGTATCCTTCTCGACGACGCTGAAAAGATAAACAACTTAGAGAAAGAAATAGCGAGCAGGGCTAAGGGGAAGCGCAATTACGTTCGTCTTAGAATAAAAGAAGAGTTGCTGACCCCAGAACTCATATCCGAAATTAGAAGTATGGAAGGAGAGAACTGGCAAATTGTTGCACTGGAAGTGCTGTCCCGGAAGGTTGAAACAGAAAACCTGCCAGAGAAATCCCGGGAAATTAGTAAGCACACCATGCCGGAACTTTTTAAAGAATTTTGCCATCTCAACCAACTTCCCAACGAGCTGGAAAAGCTGTTTGAAGTCTATTACTATCAGGTTTTAGAGGAAGTTGAAAAAGATGCGACCGGTTAGTCTCAAAGCAAAAAACTTCTTGGGTCTCGAAAATTTGGAACTCGATTTTGAACACAGTCTTTTCGTGATGGTTGGCCCCAACGGAGCAGGGAAGTCTTCCATACTGGAAGCGATTTTTTTTGCTCTCTATGGCAAAGGAGTGCGTTCCGAACGCAGCAAAAAGGAATTGCTTCATCGAGGGCATCCTGACGATGCTTTGCGAGTAGAATTCGAATTTATGGTAGGCAAAGACAGCTACCGGATAATAAGGGAGTTCTCCAAAAAGCAGGGAGGAAGCGCAGCTTTAGAGCAGAAATTGGGAAAGGACTGGCAAACTATTCATTCTGGAGAAGAGCGAGTAAACCAGGAGATACAGAAGCTGATAGGCTTCGATGCCAGCACCTTCAGGGCTTCGGTATTTCTGCCTCAAGGGGAAACCCTTTCCTTCATCGAGGCCACTCCCGCCAAACGCTTCGACATCCTGAGCAGCTTGTTTGGACTGGACATACTGGACGCGATACATCAAAAAGTCAAGAACCGGTTTGATTTCCTGGAAGGCAGCCTCGGTCCTCGCCTGGACAAATTACGTGTCCTCAAAGAGGCGGATCTCGAAGGGCAAATCGAAATCTTGCGAAAAAAAGAAAGAGAGCTTGAAAACACCATTGTCAACCTTAAAAAGAAGGAAGAAACCACTGAAACTCAGAAACGCTTGACAGAAAAAGCTCTGGATGAGGAAAGAAAACATCAGGAGCTTTACCAGCAAATCGAAAACCTTAAAAAAGAAATCAAAGAAGCTGAAGCCCGAGCTCGTTTGGACCACGACATTCAAAAAGCTCTGGAAGTAAATCTTAATTTCTACCAGCCACTAATGCGGCTTCAAGAAGAACTAACCAGACTAAAAACAGAATACGCTCAAAAAGAATCACGCATTAAAGAACTGAATAAATCCCTACACAATCTTGACGAAGAAATAAAAATCAGTGGAAAGAAACTCGCTTATCTCTTGAATGAGAAAGAGCGCTACCAGCTTATCGAAAACATCCTGCAAGAAAAGATAAAACCCGCTCTTGAAGAAATAAAAGTTCTCAAAGCTCAAATTGCTCTTCTTCAAAAAAAGCATCGGGATTCGTTGGAGAGAGAAAACAACCTCTCCCAGGCTATAAAAGAGAAAGAAAAAATATTGCTTCGATTACACGGAGCAACCCAAAAAATTCAGGACAGACTCCAATCTGAAAAAAACTTGCTCAAAATCATTGAGCAAGCCCTGGAAAGCTTAGCCTCCCTTGAAGAAGAGAAAAGAGGCCTGGAATGGGAAAAGCAGCTTTTGGAAGAAGAAAAACTCAAAAAAGAGCAAGAAAAAACCAGCCTAAATCAAAGCTTAAATGAAGCTCTTAGTAAAATAAAAGCCATCGAAAAAAATATTTCTCAACTGAAAATACAGGAAGCTGCCATAGAGAAATCTCATCGAAAAATTCTTAAAGCCTACCTTTTTAATGAACTCAACGAAGAATGGAAGCAGAGTGGGGCTTGTCCTCTCTGTGGCACCATCAAACCAGCACCCCCCATTTCTGAAAAACTCCCGGTGGATATTCTCGAGGAAGAAAAGCGTTACCGAGCATTTCGGGAACAGCTAACCAGAACAAGTAGTGAACTTGAAAAATGGAAAGAGAAAAAGCGAGCCATCGAAGAAAATTTACGGGAAAACAATGCCCAACTTGAGGTAGATGTAGAAAAGCTAAAAAAACTGCAATCAAGAATTTGGGAAGTCGGAAGGAAAGCGTTAGAGATTTTAAAAGAGCATCAGCTTGATAAAGAGGGGATAAAAGACTTTAACACCTTACAGAGGTTTTATAAGCAAAAAAATGGAACAGTAGAGCAACTCCTTGAGGCATTGCATAATTCTTCAAAAAGCCTACAGGAAACAGCAACCTATCTTGAAAGCTGGAAAAAACAAATTCTGGATCTGCAAAGCGAAATCCAAAGCACTGCTCAGGAGCTTTCAGAAAAAGAAGCCCACTTGCGACAAAAAAGACAGTTCATCTTTTCCACCTTCGAAGAAAACAATCTTTCTCTTAACCCTCATCTTGAAATTGAGCAAAGCGCTCAGGAAACCATAGAATCAACACAAAACAAAATCCAGGAGCTTTTTACAAGTCTATCCAGCCTGGAAAACCGGAAAGGAAAACTGGAAGAACGCAAAAGAGCTCAGGAAGAGAACATTCAAGAAGCTACCCGAGAATTGAAAGAACTGGAGCGCAAAATTCAGGAAGTTTCCCAAAAACTGAAAAGCCAAGAAAAGCTCTTCTTGGAAGAAATAGAAGAGCTGGGCTGGAGCGAAGCATACTTCAAGAATCTTAAAGACCAAAAGCCAGGTAACTGGCAGGAAAGAAAAATTCACCTTGAAGGTAGGCTGCAGCATCTTCAGAAAGAACTCGCAGATACCGAGTCGAGAATAAGGTCTTACGAAGAAAAACTGCAAACAGAACGCGAAAGGTTTCCAATATTAGCGCAAAACCTTAACAGCCACCTGTTGGAGCTGAAAGAAGCCATACGTACAGCAAACGAAGAATTAGGCAGTAACCGCCAGGCAATCCAGAACGTGCAAGAAAAAATTCAGGAAAAAGCAATGTTGGAGGCCGAATTGGAAGAAATCATCCAGGAAAGGAATCTTCATAAAACCCTTAAAGAAGCCTTAGAAAGCAAGGGCTTTAAAAACTTTCTCCTGGGGCTACTTTTCGAGCAACTGGAAAAAGAAACTTCTGCAATCCTCACCGACATTTCTCAGGGAAGATACACCGTTTCCATGAAGATGGAAGGAGGAAAAGCCACTCTGGCTGTTATTGACAACCTGTTTGTGGGACAGGAACGTTCGCCAGGAGAGTGCTCGGGAGGAGAAAAAACGCTTATCGCTCTTGCCCTGGCCATAGCTCTTTCTCGGGTACGCTTTGGAAACGAAAAAAACAGAGCAAACTGTATCTTCATAGACGAAGGTTTTTCTGCCTTAGACAGGGAACATCTCGAACTGGTAGCCGACGCCATTTTGAACATGAGTAAGGACGGAAAGCTGGTAGGAATAGTAACCCACGATCCTCTCTTTGCTGCTCACTTTCCAGTCCGCCTTAATATAAGTGGAGGAAAGGCTTCATGGATAACCACCGAAGAGGAATTGTAAGCTGGGAAGAGCTTTTTTCTAAAAATATGGTTCAGCTTGACCACTGGTTTTACGAAGAAGGAGCTTTTCATCATGAAGAAATGGTCTCGGAACCAGAGCTCCTGACATCACCAGATTTATGGGAAACCGACGAAGCAAACCTGAAAAACTGGAAAGCAGAAGCCAAAACTTCCACTCCGGAGAGAGTGTATTTTGTGGATGGCAGGATGCGGATATACGCGCGTTTGTTCTTGAAAAAGTATGTTCTGCTCTTTGCAGAAGTAGCTGCCGGATATGTGGAATGGTCAAAAGAAGGAGGAGTTAAACCGGGTTTTTCACCCCAAAGTCCTCCTTACCTGCGCAGGGTTATTGGTGCACCAGAAGAGCTTTTTCTGGATTTGGGAGAAGCAGAAACTTCCCTTGCGGTGGACGATGACCTCTTTTTCTTCGTAAAAACCTCAAGTCGTAAGTCGCGCAACGCACCCTATCAGGAAACTGCCCAGCAAGCAGTTTTTAATGCCATGCAGGAGCTGGAAAAACAGGTTGTCAACTCCCTACTGAGCGAAGATGTCCCCATTATAATGGACGGCACCATCCATTTTGATACTCACCTCTTTGAAACGGGAAAGGGCCCCTGCGGACTGGTGAAAAGAATTCAGAGGTTGCAGATACCATCTTCTGAGAGTTTTATGGACCTTCTTTTCAGGATTGGTTGCGGCGAGCGCACCCCTTTTCTGAGCGCCTACCTGAGCGACAAGTCAGACACTGTAAGAGTTTTCTGCTTCACACGTCTCGTTGATAGAAACTCCTTTTACCCTTTAAAAGGTCTGGTACGCCTGGAAGTGGCTCTGCAGGAAAAACACCTGGAACGCAGAAAAGAAGAGCTGGGCCAGTTTTTCAGCTCCATCGCCTCTCTACTTCCTTCTCTCACCCGGGATTTTCCATACCGAAGATTACCCGAAAACATCTTTCCCATGATAGCCCTCGAAAACTACCTGGGTCAATATTTTTCCACTCCTCAGTGGATTCAAAGTTTATGTCATAAATTCATATGGAGGGTCAAAAATGCCTAAACTGGTGGGTACTGTCACCGGATTGAAGGAAATATCCCCCTATAGCTTCTGGATAAGGGTAAATTCTGGACAACCCGTGCCTGGCATCGATAGCTTGATCCAAGTAGACTATCAGTCTGGAGAGAAAAAATTCAGAATATATGGAGTAATCACTGAAGTAGTCACTGCCTGGGATGGGATGATAACTACTGGTTACCAGGAAGAAGCTTATTTTGAAGGAACTTTCAGTGGAACTCCCATTTACCTTTGCCAGGTAGCAGTAACCCGTGCTCAGACCTGGCGAGACGAAGATCTGGTCACCATAACACCGTTTTTGCCCCCCCCAGCTGGGGAGAAGGTTTTTCTCATTGATCCCGAAGAAACCGATGCTGCTTTGGGCTTTGACGTCATAAAAAAGGAAAAAAGAGAAATTCCAGTCGGAATTCTTTCTAATGGTGAAGTAGCTTACCTGGACCTAAAATACCTGCTGGGAGATAATGGAGCTCACATCAACATCAGCGGCCAATCCGGAGTTGCCGCTAAAACTTCCTATGCCACTTTTCTGCTCTGGATGCTCCAGAACTACGCCGAGAAAAATGCTCTGGAAAGCACTCTTGCCCGAGAGCTGAAAAACAGCCGTTCGGTGATCTTTAACGTGAAAGGGGAAAGCCTTCTCTTTCTCGACTATTGGAACGCTGAGTGGAAGGCCCAAGAAAACAAACGTCAAGGTCAGGAATGGAAAGAAATGTTCTCTCGCCTTGGAGTGGAACCCAGACCCTTCCAGAACGTGAAGGTATATGTTCCTCCAAAAGACCATCGGGGAACTCCGCGCATCTCGCGCTCGAGGAAAGGAGCGCTTGCCTACGGGTGGGATATTCTGGATATTGTGGAACTGAACCTGGTATCTCTGATGTTTGACGTAGAAGAAGTGAGTGCTAATCCTAATTTTCTACTTGCCGTAACCGTAATCGAAGACCTGTTAAGGGCAAGATATGACAAACTGCTTGCAGATGCCGAAAAAGAATTGAAAGAAAAATGTTATCAGGAACGGCTCAAAATCAGAACCGAGGGCCTTGCACCAAGCAGTTTAATTCGAGTTTACCTCGAAGCGACCGGGGAAGAACCCGGGTTAATTCTTGAAAATTTTGGCCTTCCCAACAGCTTCAGGGATTTTGTTGAAATGTTTAAAATTAGCGAGGGAGAGAAGGGGGCAACCAGCTCTCTTGTTGAAGAACTTAGAAAAGAACAGCTTGAAGACCGAACCATAGCGGCAGTGGCCCGCCGCTTGAGAACTGCCCGGAGAACCGGCATAGATCTCCTCTGGAGAAAAATAGAGAAAAAGTGCTATGGATCCATAGAGAAGATACCAGAACCTGATTACCATCTGCAGTGGAACCATCCAGGTAGCACCACAGTAATTGATATTTCCAAGCTTCATCAGAGAGTTCAGGCCTTTGTGGTTGGTGCTGTGCTCAAAGAAATAATGTTTCTCAAGGAAAAAGACGAACTTCCCGAACCAGTCTTTATATATCTTGACGAACTGAACAAATACGCCCCCCGTACTGGAGGAGGGGCTTTAGCAGGTATTTTCAGAGACGTTGCTGAGCGCGGAAGGTCTTTCCGGGTAGTGCTCATCGGGGCAGAGCAGACAGCCTCACAAGTTGACTACCGGGTTATCACCCAGGCAGCCACTACTATCGTGGGTCGCCAGAAGCAAGCTGAACTGAGTAAAGAAGAGTACGCACACCTTCAGGGAGCCCTACGGGAAAAGGCGTCTTCGCTTTTGCCGGGAGAAGTAATCATAGACCAGCCTTTTTTGAGAATTCCCATAACCGTGAGCTTTCCTTTAACTCCCTGGGCAACTTCCGAAGAAAACCGGGAACAACGCTTCTCTGAGGAACAGAGGCAAACTGACAGCTCTCCAGAAGAACAGCTCGAAGAACTCTTGCCTTAACTTAGGAAGGGAGGTTAAAAAATGAACGAGGAATTTTTAGTACAGACCCACCTTCGCGAAGAGTTTGTTCACATTACTGGAAAAGTCCAGGACGCCGTGCGCAAGATGAAGCTCGAAGAAGGCTTCTGCGTGGTCTACGTGCCACACACCACCTGTGGAATAACCATTAACGAGAATGCCGACCCGGACGTAATCGAGGATATTCTGATGGGCTTAAAAAGAATG
>CAZMZG010000054.1:0-11190 GCA_964570785.1 uncultured Atribacterota bacterium
TTTGAAAATCTTTGTATTGACGTCGAGGTAGGGGTGTTCCCAAAGACACACCTTTACTCCGCGTTCATGAACCTTCTTGAGAAAATTTTCGGGGTCAGGAAAATATTCAGGGTCCCACTGAAAAGAACAATAGCTGTTTTCCCCCATCCAGAAAGGATCCAAATGCAGCACATCTAAAGGAAATCCCTGCTCTCGAGCCTCCCGAAGCACTTCAAGAATGCGCTCCGCATCCATGATATCCCCTGAACGGTGATCCCCAAAAACTGACACCCATAAACCCAAACTCCACAAAGGAACCGAACTGGGCCAGCCGGTCAACCTAAAGTATTGCTTTAAGATATCCGAGAAAGAAACACCCCGAATGTAAAAGAAATCCAGGACAGGCTCATACACAGTAAAAAAGTAGCTGAAATTAGAACTTTTCCCCAGGTCAAAAACAACCTTGGAAGTGGTATTGGCAAAAATTGCATATTTCCTGGAACTCAATAAAAGGGGAATATTCTTGTAGCTTTTTTCGCTACCTGCTCCATAGGCATTGTGATTCCAGCAAGTGATTACCTGCCCTCTTTTGTTCCAGTCAGTAAATTTCTCCCCCAGTCCGAAAAAATGTTCATCAGGAAAAAGGTGCCAGGAGACTACTTGCAAGGCTTCTTGAACGTCAAACCCGCAGCCCGGAGATAGATTTTTTCCGGAAGCGTCCGGATCCTGACTTTTCGTTTCAGTAATTATTTCGGAAGAAGCAGCATCTCTAACGCGAATTGCAAAGGGCTCAATCTGGACTTCCAAAATGCTGATCTCGTCCCCGATATAAAAGACTTCTCCATCAAAATAGCCCTTTGTTTCAACAAAGCCCGGAGCCGTCTCCAAACAAGAATTTGGATTCTCCCCTCCAATAACAATCCTAAAAGAACCAGGAAAAACAAAACCAGCACTAAAGGGAAAACTCCCGCCGCCTTCACTCTGGAGTTCAGCCCTTAAAACCCCGGATGAAAAATCGATGTTTTTCAGAACCACCCATTTTTCCACCTGCATCTTTGCTTTTCACCCTTTCACCGCACCAGCAGTTATCCCTCCCACAATGTACCTCTCCAGCACCAGGAAAAGAAGGATAACCGGAAGCGTTATTATCATAGAAGCAGCCATGATGATGTCCCAGGGTTGATGGTAACCTGAAAAGAGATGATTCAATCCTATGGGTAGAGTAAACTTCTCTTGACTGTTCAAAAACACCATCGCAAAAAGAAATTCATTCCAGGCAATCATAAAAGTATAAAGTATTACTACCGTGAGAGCAGGAGTGGCAAGGGGGAGAATCACCTTAATCACTACTTGAGGTCTACTACATCCATCAACCAGAGCTGCTTCCTCAATATCTCGAGGAATGGTAACCAGGTAAGAAGCAAGCATGTAAATGCCCACTGGAAGAGTTTGGCTGAGGTAAGCAACAAGCAGGCCGTTCAGGTTATCTTGAAGCCGCACTCCGGAAACAATGAGATAAAGGGGAATCACCAGTAAAACTGGCGGGAGAGTGTATACCAGGAGCACCAAGTTGGAAACCAGGCTTCTGCCAGGAAACCGAAGACGGGCAATAGCATAAGCCCCTGCAATGCTCATAACAAGAGTTAAAAACACGGTAAGCAAGGTAATATAGAGACTATTCAAAGCATAATTAATAAAACCGTAGCTGAAGAGAGCTTCAACGTAGGCACGAATACCCCAGCTACGAGGCCAAAAAACCGGGGGCCAGGCAAAAAGTTCCCCAAAGTTCTTCACTGAGGAAATGAGCATCCAGTAAAATGGAAAAAGAACTACCAGAAGAAAAAGGACAAGGGAAATCCAGGAACCAACGCTCAATCTCTTTTTTACCATTTGAGCACCCTTTTTATGTATATAGGAAGGGATATGATGAGTATCAGGAAAAGAACCATCGAGCAAGCCGCACCTTCTCCCAGGTTCTGGACTTCAAAACCCAAATTGTAGACCATTATAGGGAGGGTCTTGGTTCCCGCAGCTCCACCAGTAAGAAGATAAATATCGTCAAACTTATTAAATGACCACATGAAACGGAGTAAAAATATTACGCCCAGCGTGCTGCGCAACTCAGGAAGAATGATGTAAAAAAATTTTTGCACATTACTTGCACCCTCAACGTCTCCAACCTCAAAAAACTCTTGAGGTATAGCCTGAAGCCTGGCCAGAGTTAATAACATACAAAAAGGAAAATACCTCCAGGCCTGGAAAGCGATTACTGCGATCAGGGCCAGTGGTTTTTCTGAAAGCCAAGCCCATCCCACATCGGTAACACCAAGGCTTATCAGAAAGTAATTACCAACTCCATAGAGAGGGTTGAGAATCCAGCGCCAAACAAAAGCCAGTGCAATTACTGGAGCGACATAAGGGAAAAGAAAGATGCCCCGAACCAGGCCCCTCCCTCTAAAGCGCTGGTTAATGATTAACGCTGCCCACAAGCCAAGCAGCATGGCAAAAAAAGAAGAGGTTACCGAATAGAAAACGTTAACCCACAGAGCCGATAAGAACTCCTGATTCCGGAATACAGCCCAAAAATTCCTAAACCCAGCGAAGGGGTTGTTTTCTCCTATGGAAGTTAAAGTCACCCGGTGAAAGCTTATCCAGATGTTGAAAACAAGCGGGTAAATAATGATCACCGCAATCACGAGGAGTGTAGGTAAGAGAAACTGAAAAGCAAGTATTTCTTCTTTTTTTCTCAAGGAATAACCCACAAATCCCCCTCCTGTCCTCACTTGGTATAGTTGGAGGATGGTTGAACATAACACCATCCTCCAACTATACCAAAAATTCAAATTCGACAGGTTATCAGGTCACCCTTCTAACAGCTTGAGTATTTCCTTTTCCAGCCACTCTACAGCCTGGGAAGCGTCCCACTCACCGGTGCGCACTTTATCAACGGCTTTGGGGAACAAATAAAGGTTATAGATTTTTTCTATAACCGGGAAAGAAACACCTTCAAAGTAGCCCCATCTGTGGAAAGAGTTAATTCCCTCCAGAAGGTTTTCAATCGCCTGTGGATCATACAATTTTAAAATTTCATGCTCTTTCCACTGGTCAATAGCACTCACCCGCACGGGGGCCTTTCCGTAAACCGCCATAAACAACCAGCGCACATAACCATCACTCATCAAAAATTCAACCCATTGTTTGGTTTCAGGATTCGCTTCTTTCAAAATTGCCAGTGTGTACATTTCCCCGTAAGTACCGGAAAGCTTTGGACCATTGAGCTTGGCAACGATACCGGTTTTAGAAGGTAAGTCCTCAATTGGAGCCCACTCTCGGTCACGAACACCAGCGATGTCTCCTAAAAGATAAGAAGAGTAAACAGCTATGGCAACTCTATCGGTCAAATAGTACTGGTTGGTTTCGCGCCAATCCAGGTATCCAGGAGGACCGTATTCACGAATCATCATGGCATACCACTCAAGAGCTTCTTTCATTTCGGGAGAATTAACTACCACCTCTCCCCGGGGATTGAAAATTCTTGCCCCATTGGAAAGGGCTATAAACTCGAAACCCTGCTGGGTAAAGAGTTTTTCGGGATGCGAACCCATGGCAATGCCAAAACGCTTGGGAGGAGTATTCAGAGATTTTGCAGCTTTCTCAAGAGCTTCCCAGGTATCTGGCGCACCCAAGCCTGCCTGATCAAAAAGGTCCTTACGATAGTAGATCAGCTGAATCCAGGCATCAAGAGGTATGGCGATGTATCCTTCGCCCTGTGGGGCACTAAGCAAACTCAGCGCTGCTGGGCTAAAAGTTTCCTCACCCAGTTTCTGAATTACTTCTGTAGTCATTGCAACATCCAGCAAACCTTCATTCGCATATCCTGACGCTGGAGCCAATCCCAACTCAACAATATCTGGTGGATTGCCTGCCGCTTTGGCTGCACCCAGCTTAGTGGGAATATCATTTTCTTCCACCGGAACAACGTTAATCTTTACATCCGGGTTTTTGCTCATGAATTCCTCAGCAAGTGCACGGATTACTTCCATGCGTTCTTTCTCGGTTTCCTGGGTCCAGAAGGTAACCTCTCCCGCAAACACCGCAAAAGAAAAACCCAACACCAAGGAAAAAGCAACCAAAACCAACACAAACCGGGAAAACCTGTGGTTGAACAAACTAATCCCTCCTTTCACTACAGGTGAACCCGCAAATACGACATATATTCCCTCAGATACAGGAAACTTCTCAGCATCTCAAAGTTGTTTCCAAAACTTACAAAATCATTGCCTATGCGAAAATAAAACTCCTTTGGCAACTCACTCTGAAAAAAACAACCAGCAACCATCGACCTTCTCAAGGCCTACAAAAATGTCTCCCGATACAAGGAGAAATGAAAAGGCTTCAGTAAATTGGAGCCTAAACACGGAAAGGAGTTACCAGGGGTTAAATTAAACAGCCCCTTTATTACGCTTTCACACGTCAAACGCAACCTGTTTTTATTGATATCAAAATCTTTGCAATAGAAATCCTGTAAAATGCTAAAAAGCACCTCGAGATAGGAGTGGTTTACTATGCGCAAAACCAAAGTTGTGTGCACCCTGGGACCGGCTTCCTCGGAACGAGAAGTAATCCGGGAAATGATTAAAGCAGGTATGGATGTGGCGAGACTAAATTTTTCTCATGGAGACCATGAATTTCATAGAAAAACTGCCAGTCTGGTGCGCGAAGAATCTCGGCATCTCGGGAAACCCGTCTCGCTCCTTCAGGACCTTCAGGGAATAAAAATACGTATAGGAGAAGTCGAAAACGGCATAGTTGAGCTTAAAGAAGGCTCTATAGTAGAAATTGTACCCGGAAATGGACTCACCACTTCCTCACGAATTTATATCAGCTACGAACCGCTGCTTGCAGATATACAGGAAGGAGAAGAAATCCTACTTGACGATGGCCTACTTCATTTAAAAGTGGTCAGAAAGCATCCTGACTGTCTTCTGGCTGAAGTCATTGAGGGAGGACTTTTGCGTTCCAGAAAGGGGGTCAACTTCCCCAGCACTCGGATATCAGCACATACTTTCACCGAAAAGGACCGTTATGATCTTAAAGCCGGCATCGAAATAGGTGTGGACTATGTCGCTCTTTCTTTCGTGAGAGAAGCTGAGGATATTCTCAGAGTCAAACATTGGGCAAAGAAAGAAGGAACCGAGCTTCCTCCTCTTATCGCCAAAATAGAAAAGAGAGAAGCTCTGGAAAATGTGGCAGAAATAGTCGAAGCAGCCGAAGGCATTATGGTAGCTCGGGGAGACCTGGGAGTGGAAATATCCACCGAGATGGTACCAGTATGGCAAAAGCTGCTTGTAGAAGCAGCCAATCGCAAAGGGAAAATCGTGATCATTGCCACCCAGATGCTTGAGTCAATGCGAGAACATACCAGTCCCACCAGAGCAGAAGCTGCTGATGTGGCCAACGCTGTTTTAGACGGAACGGACGCCTTAATGCTCTCTGCAGAAACCGCAATCGGGAAGTTCCCGGTTCTGGCCACCAAAATCATGCATTCCATAATATGGGCCACTGAAAAGCACCTTTACTCGAGAATATTTGTTACCTATGACCCTCGGGGCATTTTTCCTGAAGCCATGGTTTCAGGAGCAATCCAGACTGCCCGAGACATTAAAGCCAAGGCTATCGTGGTATTCACTCATTCAGGATTTACAGCAACGTTGCTTTCCAACCTCCGGCCTGCTACCCCAGTAGTAGCCATGACTCCTGACCCCAAAACCTTCACCCGCTTGCCGCTTCTCTGGGGAGTGCATCCTCATCTCCTCAAAATGGAAGAAAAAACAGTAAACACTGAACTACTAAGGGAAGCTGAAAAAGTACTCAGGGAAAAATACGATGCCCAGGAGGGCGACTCGGTGGTTTTTGTAGCCAGCTCTCCTTTTTTGGGTAACCGCAATCTATTGCGGCTCCACCGCATAGGAGATCCCTTGGAAGAATGAGACTTCAAAACAAAAGGTCGCGCCAGGGAACCCTTAGCCTTGAGCTATAATACTACAGTGAGAATTGTTACAGATAAACAAGGGGGATTGAATAAATTGTCAAAAAACAGCTTCTTGGGCCCTGAATGGCTCCTTAACAGCAAAGAGGCGGTTTGGCTCTACCAAGAGGTAGTTCTACCTTTGCGCAAGCAGTATGGCATCCTGGACCTGCATACCCACCTCAACCTGCAACAAATTCTTGACAACCAATCCCTGACCAACATCTGGAAGGCAGAGGTTTACGACGAAAGATACGGTAACCGCGATCACTACCTCTTGCAACTTGCCGCAAAGTTCCCTCCCTTTTCCTACGCCCTGGCCTTCAATCCGGAAATATCTGAACAAGCAAAATGGTCTACTCTGGGAAAGGTTTTTCCTTTTCTTGAAGGAAACCACGTTCATCAGTGGCTGCACCTTGATCTCAGAAGAGTTTTTGAGATTGACGAACTTTTAGGACCTGACACCGCGGACAAAATCTGGAATGAAACCGAAAAAGCTTTTCAAAAAGAAGAATTTCTACCTCTTTCACTCCTTAGAAGAATCAAAGTACGTATCATTTGCACCACCGACGACCCTTCTCAGGATCTTGAAGAACACAAAAAAGCCCGAGAAATGATAAAAGACGTCGTCTTCCTTCCCACTTTCCGGCCTGACCCTTACTGCAACATTTTTGAAGAAAACTGGCGAGAAAACGTAGAGCGGATATGTGCTCTCACTGGAGAAGACACAACACTGCAAGGACTTGTAGAAGCACTTCGCAAACGACATGCCTATTTCGCCGAACTCGGCGCACGAGCGAGCGACCATGGACTACTTGAACCCTGGGGCCTTAAGGTTTCCACTGCCCGTGCCCAAGAAATTTTTAACCGAGCCTATGAAAAAAGAGAAAAGTTTTCAGTACGTTCCCCTGAAGTCAGAGATTTCATATCTTACATGATGCATCGCTTTTGTGAAATGAACGCCGAATACGGGATGGTTACCCAGATTCACTTCGGTGCCCTGCGTGACACCAACGTTTATATTTACAAAAACTGGGGTAAAGATATGGGTGGAGATGCTATCTTCGATGAGTGAAAGTTATGGAAAATCTGCTTCCTCTTTTGAACAAATTTTTCAGTGGAGAAAACTCAAAATCATACCTGGTGCTTTACACCATGAACCAGAATCTTCTACCTATACTCATTGCTCTCTCTCGAACTTTTCCCAATGTTCAGATAGGTTTCCCCTGGTGGTTCAACGACGCTCCCAGCTTTATCGAAGAACACTTGCTTAAGGTAGCACACACTTCCTGTCTCTCTTTCTCGGGAGGGCCGGTAGCCGACAGCCGCAAAATTCTTTCTGAAGGAAGCCGTTTCGAAGTTTTCGATCGTATGATTTGTCGGGTAATAGGTAAACTACTTTCTGAAGGTCAAATCTCTCACCAAGGTGCTCAACTCATCATTAAATCAATACTTTATGACACTCAAAAGCGGGTTTTCAACTTGCATGAATATTTTCCAGGCTAAATGAGCTTAGGTAGAGGAACAACCAATGCCCGAGTCTGGATAATTGTTAGCGGCTATTTTCCCTCTTAATTGGCATTCCGGTCAATAAAAGATAAGCGTGAAAGCTATCTTTAAAGGTAAATAATTAGAATTTGTTAGGATTAGTGTAAATTTATCGCAAGTCTTTTCTAATAACCAGAGAGAAAAAGAACAAATATAGAAAACCTCACCGTCCAGAGTATGGCATAAGTTTTGTTTTTGCGAAACAAGCACAGTAAATACCCGTGGAGGTGAGGCTTTTTTATTCTCCTTTCCCTTGCAAAACTCCTAAAGTAAATTTCCACCAACGAACTTAAATAAGTCCTTGACACACGTTTCAAAAACAGTAGAATATAAAATATATAATATATTCTTAAAGGAGGTAGGATCATGTTTAAAAAGTTTTTCGTCATAACTCTCATCCTTTCTTTGCTCCTATTCACCTGTGTACAAGCAAACGCCAATCCAGTAAAAGAATTCAAGTACGGCCATGCTAACGCCCCAACCTACCCCTACCACTTGGCGGGGGAAGCATTTGCGAAATACCTGGAGGAAAAGAGTAATGGAGAACTGAAAGTTAAGCTTTATCCAATGGGCCAGTTGGGTGGAGAAAAAGACATGACCGAGGGGTTACAGCTCGGTACTATTGATTTTGTGGCCAGCTCCATCGGAGTTACTGCCACTTTTGTGCCTATGTTAGACGTTCTTAATTTACCATTTCTCTTCAAAGGTCCTGATCACTTTCTTAAAGTGATGGAAAGTGATGCTGGTAAAGCACTTTTGAAGAAGGCCCAAGAAGAAGCGGAAAAAGTGGGACTTAAGTTACTGTCCATTGCGGGCCCCATGTTTAGAATTCCTATGAATGGTGTAAGACCCATTGAAAAGCTCGAGGACTTTAAGGGATTAAGAATTCGTACTATGCAGGTTCCACTCCATATAGAAGCTTACAAAGCTCTTGGAGCAACTCCTGTTCCTCTGGCATTCGGCGAACTTTATACTGCCTTACAAACCAAAGTGGTTGATGGAAATGAAAACGGACCAGCTACTTTGGTAGCTATGAAATTTTATGAGGTACAGAAATACGCAAGTTATCTACCAGTTTTGAGTAATGGCGGTATATTGCTTATGAGCTTGAAAACCTGGAATAAGCTTAGCGAAGAAGAACAAAACCTTATTTTAGAAGCAACTGAAGCGTGGGCTAAAACCATGAATGAAGAAGGGCTAAAACAAGATCAGGAAGCTCTCAAAATTTTGGAAGAAAATGGCATAAAAGTTTCTTACCCTGAAGACCTTACTCCTTTTATAGAAGCCTGCAAACCGGTTTATGAGAAATTCTTCTCGGAGCACCCGGAGCTTAAGGAAATAGTTGAAGCGATTCAGAATTTGGATTAGGGTGAATTAGCTCCAGATTTAGCTGTTACATGACTAAAAACTGTGGGGGTTGTACAACCCCCACAGTTTTTAGTCGCAGTCTTTAATAAAGGGGGAAGGTTGGTGTCTTTCGTTAAGTTTAGTGAAATTCTCAAGAGAATCGTGAGTGTTTTTGTTGTTTCGCTTTTCGCAGGCGTAGCCGGAGTAATAAATATTCAGATTTTTTTCAGATACGTCTTAAGACGACCCCTCATCTGGACGATGGAGGTTTCCCAGATATTTTTTATCTATTTCGCAGTATACGGAGCAGCTCTGGCGCTTGCTGAAAATGCTTTTACTAGGGTGGAGTTTTTTGTTAATTTCTTTTCTCAAAAAACAAGAAAGGTCATCGAAATTGCGGTTCATTTGCTTATTTTGCTTTTTGCTTTAATAACAGCTTACAAAACCGAAGAGCTTATTTATCATGCCCGGGTAACTAACAACATAACCCCTGCTCTTTCAATACCAATGAGCTTGATATATCGAATCTTTCAAATAGGTTTTTATTTTTTGGTATTTTTTGCCATAGTCAATATTATTAAACTATCCTACGAAGTCAGGAAGGGAGGAACCCTTTCATAATGATAGTGCTTATTTTTGCTTTGCTTTTGTTTATAGGTGTTCCCATTGCCTTTGTCTTGGGAAGTACAAGTTTATTTTATCTTATAAGCCTTAAATTACCTCTGGTAATTATGCCTCAAAGAATTTATATAGGATTGGAATCTTTCTTGATAGTAGCTGTTCCTCTTTTCATACTTGCCGGTGCTATTATGAATGCTGGCGGGATAACTCCTCGACTTGTCAAACTATCCAATCTTTTTATAAAGAGCTTGAGGGGTGGTTTAGCTTACGTTACGGTAGTTGCCAGTATGCTTTTTGCTGGAATCACAGGTGTGGGTACTGCAGATACAGCGGCGATTGGGTCCATTATGATTCCTGCCATGGAAAAAGCGGGGTACAAAAGGGAGGACGCAGCTGCCATAACGGCTGCAAGTGGCATCATAGGCCCAATTATACCTCCCAGCGTAGTTATGGTTATATACGCTTCCATGGCCAACGTTTCCGTGGCTAAACTTTTCATGGGGGGGTTTATTCCTGGTACCTTGTTGGGGGTAGCCATAATGATAGTCGCATATCTCCATGCCAGGAAACACAACATTCGTTCTACCGCACTGGATCTACCTAAAAACACCAGGGAGTATATTGAAGGCATCTTAGCTCTTCTTATGCCGGTGATAATTCTGGGAGGGATTCTTAGTGGAGTTTTCACCGCTACTGAAGCTGCCGCTTTTGCGGTTCTTTATGCTCTGATACTTGGCCTTTTTGTGACTCGAGAGCTAAAACCCAGAGATATTTTTAAGGTTTTCAGAGGAGCAAGCGTCATTTCTGGTGGGATATTAATGATAATTGCTTGTGCTGCTCTTTTTGGCTGGATTCTTGCAGGAGAATCTGTTCCAGAAAAAGTAGGAACGTTAATAATTTCTCTTACCAATAATAAGTATCTTATATTGTTGCTTGTTAACCTTTTTCTCATATTCTTGGGAATGTTTATGGAAACTCTCGCCTCAGTTGTACTTACCTTACCTATTCTTCTGCCACTTATGTTGAAGATTGGGGTTGATCCAGTGCATTTTGGAATAATTATGGCCGTTAACCTGACAGTGGGTTTAATTACTCCACCCTTGGGAGTTTGTGCTTTCGTGGCCGCATCTATTGCTAAACTCCCTTTCGAGAAAGTAGTGAGATCTTTGATGCCTTATATCATTGTCACCGCTATCGTTTTGTTCATAATTGTGTATTTCCCGAAAGTTGTTATGTTCTTACCCAATCTTATCAAGTGAATGGTGGGAGGTAGAAACTGATGAGCGCTGAAAAAGTAAAATTGGGCATTATTGGCTGTGGAAGAATAGCTAAAGCCCATCTGGAAGCTGCTAAAAACTTAAGTAACGAAGTAGAAGTCGTGGCACTCTCGGACAAAATTTTGGAAAAGGCGAGGAATATGGCTTCAGAGCTTGGGGTCAGCTATTTTACAGATAATTATAAAAAATTACTCGAGAGGCCGGAAGTGGACGCTGTAATAATCTGTTTGCCTCACGCACTTCATTATGAGGCCGTTCTTGCTGCTACAGAAGCTGGTAAGGATATTCTATTAGAGAAGCCAATGGCGCTAAAGTATGTGGAAGCCAAAAAAATGGTTGAAGAAACCGAAAAACGTGGTTTGATTTTTATGGTTGGGCAGAGCAGAAGAT
>CAZMZG010000055.1:0-10847 GCA_964570785.1 uncultured Atribacterota bacterium
TTTTTTAGTGCAGCAGTACTTTTCCAGTTGATCACCCTGCCAGTGGAGTATGACGCCAGCCGCAGAGCTTACGCACTGCTCACCCAAGCCGGCATAGTCACTGAGGACGAAAAACCGCTGATCAAAAAAATGCTTAATGCAGCAGCCCTGACTTACGTAGCTGCGACTGCGGTAGCCGCTCTACAACTTCTCAGACTTTTCTTGTTGCGCGAGAGTAGAGATTGAAACAGGAATTCATTGCCCTCAAAAAGAACATATTAAAAATACTTGATGCCCTCTACAAGGGTAAAATACAGCGCCTGGACCAGGCATACAACATTTACCTGCGATTTTACAGGAACCAAAATGTGGACAAAGAAAATTTGATAAGGCTCTGCAGGGGTGTGGTAAAGCACTCCCTGCAGCTTGATTCCATATGCAAAGGCTTTCTTCCCAAATGGGAAAGGCTTCCTCTGTCTATCCAGAACTTGCTACGCCTGGCCACCTTTCAGCTTCTATTTAATACCAGCACCTCAAAAAGCGTGGTAGTAAACGAAGCCGTAGAAATAAGTAAAAGTTTCTACGCTGGGAATTTTTCTGCCCTGGTCAACGCCACCCTTAGAAAGATTGCCGGGCAAACCAATAAATATCTTAAAAACCTGGAAGAGGAAATAGAACTTCCCTCCTGGCTTCACAAAGAGTGGGCAAATAAACTGGACGAAGAACTGGACGGCGTAAAAAAATCCCTCGCCTTGCCGCCTACATTATTTTTGAGGACCAACATCCTCAAAACGGACGCTTACCGCTTAGTGCACTTACTCTCTAAAAGAGATATCAAAACGGAACCTTTTCCCTTTCCTCCTGAAGCGCTGATGGTAAAAAAAGGTAGCTATCAAAAACTCTGTGAAACCCGGGAATACAAAAATGGGATGTTTTATGTTCAGGATCTCTCTTCCCAATTGGTGGCTCATTTACTCCAGCCTCAGCCAGGAGAAGTGGTAATAGAAGTGGGCTGCGGATCTGGAGGTAAAACAACCCACCTTGCCCAACTGATGAAAAATCAAGGAAAGATAATCGCCATTGACAAACAGGAAAGGAATTTAAAGCAACTACTCAAGAACACTCAGCGCATGGGAATTGAAATCGTAAAACCCTTATCCTGGAATGCAACTTTATCTATCCCCGAGCTAAAAGAAACTGCTGACCGAGTTCTGGTGGACGCTCCATGTTCTGGATGTGGAACCATCAGGAAAAATCCAGAAGTACTCCTGTACAACAATTCGCAAACATTAAAAAAGTTAGCCGAGCTTCAGAAACAAATGCTTCTCAAAGCTTCACACTATCTTAAAAGCGGGGGTACAATGATATACTGTGTATGCACCTTAACTGACGAAGAAACCTGGAGGGTTACCGAATCTTTTGAAAAAAATGCTCCCTATATGGAGAAAATAAATCTGGAAGAATACTTACCAGAGTTAGTCAAAAAAAACTTTCAAAACAGCAAACGATGGAAAATTGTAGCTAAAACCAAACAAAACAGCATCGAAATATGGCCTCATTACTTTAACTCAGATGGGTTGTTTATAGCTGTCTGGAGAAAAAGATGAGAATTAAAAAAAAAGAGAGAAAAGACAAAAAAATTAACATTTGGAGCCTCATCCGTCCTTTGGTAGCGGCCATATTTTTTGGCTTTGGCCTTCTGATAAGTGGCTACCTAGGTCTCTTTATTTTACATGCTTATTTCACAACCGGCGAAGTAGAAGTACCAGACTTTTCTAACCAGGATTTGCTCAGTGTCCTGAATACTGCAAACAAGCTGGGTATTTATGTAGAAGTAATAAGGACTGAAAGCAATCCCCAGCTTCCACCCCAGGTGGTTATAAACCAAACACCTCCTCCAGGAAGTAAACTAAAAAAAGGCAACCGAGTCAAAGTTGTCATCAACCAGATGAGTATTGCTTCATCACAGCAAGGAGAAATTACAGAAACCACTGAAACTATAATCGTCCCTGACCTACGAAACTTTCCAACAGAAGAAGCCGAGGAACTCATAAAAAGTGAGGGGTTAAAAGTGGGCAAGATTTCGGAGGTCTTCCATGAATCAGTGCCCAGAGGCTGTGTCATCTCGCAGAGCCCACCCCCAGGAAGTAAGGTAAGCAAGGGTTCAGCAATTAATCTCTTGGTAAGCAAGGGTGGGGAAGAAGGAACTGTTCTGATTGAGGTTCCCGACCTGGTAGGCCTGAAAATTCAGGAAGCCAGAAACATTATCCAGCAAAAGGGACTTCGTCTGGGGAAAGTAGAAGAAATGAAAGTTCCGGAGAAGGCTCCCGAAACCGTGATAGCGCAAAAACCCCTGCCGGGCGAAAAACTTGCCCCAGGAGGAATTATCAATTTAACAGTGAATAAAAAAATAGAGGGCCTGAAAGAAGTAAAACTGCGTTTTCCTCTCCCTGAAGCAAAGCAACCCATAGAAGTCAAAGTAATTATTAGTGACCAGCTTGGAGAAAGAACTGCATATTGCCAAACCCACCAGGGAGGAGAAACGGTTGAAATCAGCATTCCCAGTAAGGGACCTGGCAGGGTAGTAATATATCTTAACGATTACTATTATTGGGAGAAAGAACTACGATAAAAGAAGGAGGAAAGAAGATGGCAAAACTTGCACCATCTATATTATCCTGTGATTTCTCCCGGCTAAAGGAACAGTTACTCGCAGCCCAAGCTGGGGGAGCAAACATAATTCACGTAGATGTTATGGATGGCCATTTCGTACCAAATATAACCTTTGGTGTCCCCATTGTTGAGGCAGTGAGAAAAATCTTACCCCAAGCAACTATAGATGTGCACTTAATGATCGAAAATCCACGCCGTTACGTACCTGAATTCGCAAAGGCTGGTGCCGACATAATCAGTTTCCACATGGAAGCTGAAAAAGACTTTGATGCAACGATAAACCTGATCAAAAAACAGGGCAAAAAAGCGGCAGTAGCCCTCTGCCCTGGGACACCAGTAGAACTCATTTCTGAAACCATTTCTAAGTTGGAAATGGTTTTGTTGCTTACTGTAAATCCAGGTTTTGGAGGGCAGAAATTGTTGCCTGGGATGGATGAAAAGATTCTTAAGTTACGTCGCGAAATAACCCGAAGAGGTCTGAGGACAGAGATTGAAATTGACGGAGGAGTAAAAGAAGAAAACATTGAATATCTGGCTTCCAGGGGAGCGTCTATAATAGTTGCAGGATCACTGGTTTTTTCAGATGAAGAAAAAATTGAAGAAAAAGTAAAAAGGCTTTCCCTGAAAATAGAACCCTATTAAACCCTCTCAACCTGGTCACCCAAAGATTTCATATCCAAACTTTATAAAAGAGCGTGGTTATAGCCACGCTCTTTTAAGCCTTTTGAACTTTTCCAGCTTTAAGACAAGCGGTGCACACACTTATCCTTCTCCGCTGACCATTAATCAGGACTCTCACTTTTTGAATATTGGGACGCCATATCCTGCGACTTACTCGATGGGAGTGACTAATTTGATTCCCAAAAGATGGTTTTTTACCACATATTTCACACTTAGCCATGTTGTCACCCTCTTTCTACTCCTGTGATTGCAACTGGCTACAATATTAACAATTTAAAATAAACAAGGCAAGGGGCAATTCAGCTTCTCATTATCGAAAAAAGTATTAAAATAAGAATCTGTGAGCACAGAAAAGGACTTTTTACAAAAAGTTTTACGCCGAGAAAAAGAAAGATTGGACAACCTCTCAGTGATTGGTGGATTTAATCATTTCATTAAAAACCATCTTGCCGAAATCTTGCCTTCTGAATTGGTAGAAAAAGCAGAAGGCTATCCCTTGCTTGCAAAAAACGAAAAAACAAAATTCCTTCGGGAAATAGAAAGCGCAATTCTCACCTCTAAAGAAAGCAACTCGATAACCGTCCAGAAAAAAGAAAGTTTCTCCTTACAAAAAAAGTCTTTGAACCTCGAAATGCCCATACGTTACCTAAAGGGCGTTGGTCCAGCTCTTGAAAAAAAGCTTAACAGGCTCAATATCAAAACCCTTGAAGATCTTATTTACTTTTTCCCAAGAACCTATCGGGACAGAGGGCATCCCACCACCATTAACATGCTTAAGGAAGGAACGCTCCAGACCATAGAAGGAAAAGTAATCAGTGTTCGTAAAAAGAGCATCCGCAAGGGCACTCTTTTAAAAATAACCATTGGAGACAATACGGGACTGGCGGACCTTTTGTGTTTTAATCAAGCTTATCTAAGCAAGATATTGCGTCCAGGAACCAGAATCCTGGTCACGGGGCGCTTCAGAAAATCTTCCGCCAGCAGCCGAATGGAAACTAGCAACTTTGAATACGAACCAGCCTCCCAGTCCAAAAAAGAAAATTTCGAAAAAATCGTGCCTATTTACAGTCTTACCAAGGGACTTTCTCAAAAAAAGATCCGTTCTTTGGTAGAATACGCACTGCAAAATTACCTGCCGAGTCTCAAAGAAACTCTACCTGAAGAAACTCTTCAAAGGCTCAAATTGCTACCCAAGAAAGAAGCCATCTATCTTTTACACAATCCTGGAGAGGAAAATATTGAAGAATTGTTGCAAAGAAGGAGCAAAGCTCACCTTACTCTCATTTTCGAGGAATTTATCCTCTTTGCGCTGAGCTTAAAACTCCGCAAAAACAAATTACAAAAATTAAGAGTTACGCCCTGCCCACCAGGTTCCAGGCTGGTGGAAGCATTTCTTGCGAAACTGCCCTTTAAACTGACCAACGCCCAATTAAGGACTTTTAAAGAAATATCCAGGGACCTGGAAAGCGGATTTATCATGAACCGCCTTATTCAGGGAGATGTGGGATCTGGCAAAACACTGGTTGCCATTCTCTCTGCCTTGAAAGTGATTGACTCTGGACAGCAAGTGGCACTCATGGTTCCTACTGAAATACTCGCTGAACAGCATTATCACCGTTACTTAGACAGCCTCAAAGCACTCGGCCTAAAAATCGCTCTCGTTAAAGGCGGTAACAACAAACAAAAAACGGAGTTACTGTCCCAGATAGCTCAGGGGAAAATACATCTGGTTATTGGTACCCATGCACTTCTTGAAGAGAAAGTGCGGTTTTTCAGGCTGGGCCTGGTAATCGTTGACGAACAGCACCGCTTTGGAGTAATGCAAAGAGCAAAGCTAAAGGAAAAAGCCCACGTTCCCCATACTCTGGTCATGACAGCTACCCCTATTCCCCGTACCCTGGCACTAACTCTTTATGGTGATCTCGATGTGTCAATTGTAGATGAAAAACCTGTAGGTCGAAAAGGCGTGGAAACCCTGTTTTTTCCTATTAAAGAGCGCTTCAAAGCTTACAATAGAGTAAGAAGCAGGATAGAAAAAGGTGAGCAAGCATACGTGGTTTGTCCTGCCATTGAGGAAAGCGAAGAAGAAATCAGCAACGTTCAGGAAATAGCCGAAATGCTTCAGGAAAAATGGTTTAAGGGTCTAAGAATCGCTATCATACATGGAAGGCTTCCTTCAAAAGAAAAGGAGGAAATTATGTCCAACTTTGAAAAGCACGCAATAGACGTTCTGATATCAACCTCAGTTATTGAAGTGGGTATAGATGTACCCAATGCAACCTGCATGGTCATTGAAAACGCAGAAAGATTTGGACTGGCACAGCTACACCAACTGAGAGGGAGGATAGGACGAGGAAGTGTACGCGGTCTGTGTATTTTACTGGCCAATCCAAGCACAGAAGAAGCAATCCAGCGAATGAAGATCATGACCTCTACTGAAGACGGTTTCAGGATAGCAGAGGAAGACCTTCGATTAAGAGGACCAGGTGAATTTTATGGCGTAAGACAGCACGGCGTACCAGAATTCTACATAGCAGACCCTTTCGAAGACTGGCCCATACTTGAGAAAGCACATCAGGAAGCAGAAACTATTCTTTCTAAAGACCCCGAACTCAAAAATTACCAGAATCTGCACAGAGAAATAGAGAGGAAATTCGGAAAGTATCTTGACCTGGGTGAAGTAAGTTAATGGGTTACCTGCACATAGTGGGCGGAAAACTAAAAGGAAGAAAAATATTGGTTCCTTCTGGAAAAGCGGTAAGACCAATGCAAGGGTTTTTGAGAAAAGCCCTTTTTGAAATACTCAAGTTTGAGCTGGAGGAGAGCGTGGTTTACGATATATTTTCAGGAAGTGGAGCACTGGGAATTGAAGCCCTGAGCCGGGGAGCCAAAAAGGTCTATTTCTTGGAGAAAAATCCTCGGGTATGTCAGGTAATCCAAAAAAATCTGGAAATTTGTTCTCTGAAAGAGCATTCCAGGGTATTGTGTATGGATTTCTTGAAACTCAAGAAATTTCCCAGTCTCGAGGAGAAACCTTCTCTAACCTTTGTTGATCCCCCTTTTGCGAGCAACCACCTAAAAACCGTCGAAAAGTTGTATAATTTTAGGGTGGTTTTCGAAAAATCTCTGATTGTAATAAGGTTCTCTAAAACAAAGGATTCGCAGAGTGGGAGGCCACCTTTTTTTGAAATTGAAGATAGGCGCGAATATGGTAAAAACGTGGTTCTAATTGGGCACCTAAAAAGAGAGGAATAAGCTTATGGAGGATAAAAATTGCTCTACAAAGGTAGAGACCGCCATATATCCAGGTAGTTTTGACCCGGTAACCAACGGGCATCTGGATATAATAGAGCGAGCCAGTAAAATATTTCCCCAGCTTGTAGTAGCTGTGCTTAGTAATCCCCAGAAAACCCCCTTGTTTACCCTGGAAGAGCGCAAAGAGATGCTCCAAAAAAGCACTGAACACCTACCCAATGTGCAAATCGAAACTTTTAGCGGCCTTCTGGTGCGATTCGCACGCCAGAAAGGATGTCGAATAATAATTAGAGGGTTAAGAGCCATTTCAGATTACGAATACGAAACCCAGATAGCCATAATAAACCGCAAAATGGCTCCTGAAATAGAAACCTTGTTTTTACCCACCAGTTCCGAATATTCCTACCTGAATTCAACCGTGGTAAAAGAAATAGCTCGTTTCGGAGGATGCTTAGCTAAACTGGTCCCTCCCTTCGTTGAAAAAAAATTAAAAGAGAAATTTTTAAAATATAGAAAGGAGACCCTAAAATGAACGTCCTGGAAAAACTAAAACAAAAAGCCAAAACCCTTAAAAAGCAAATCGTTCTTCCAGAGGGCAACGATGAACGAGTTATCAGAGCAGCTCATGATGCTGCCAATGAGGGCTTAGCGTCTATAATCTTACTGGGGGAACAGGAAAGTGTACTTAGCAAGGCAAAAAACATGGGACTGGACCTTAAAAATGTGGAAATAGTTAACATTCAAAGCGACGGAAAAAAGGAGTTTTATGTCCAAAAGCTCTACGAATTAAGAAAACACAAAGGACTTACGCTGGATCAGGCCAGAGAGTGGCTGAAAAATCCCATGTATTATGCTTGTATGATGCTTCATGAGGGACGCGTAGATGGGGTAGTTGCAGGAGCAGTGCTCTCCAGTCCGGACGTAATAAGGCCAGCTTTACAAATTATAAAAACTGCACCAGGAATAAAGCTTGCTTCAAGTTGCTTTTTAATCGTGGTTCCTGACTGTCCATACGGTGCAAATGGAGCTTTTCTTTACGCAGACGCTGGTTTTAATCCCAACCCCAACGCTGAAGAGTTGGCCTACATTGCGATAACCACCGCCAGAACCGCACAGCTTTTACTCGGAGTGACTCCCTGTGTTGCGATGCTTTCCTTTTCAACCAAAGGAAGTGCCAAGCATGAGTTAGTAGATAAAGTGATCGAAGCTACCAAAATAGCACGCTCTTTAAATCCAGAGATTCTTTTAGATGGCGAACTGCAGGTCGATGCGGCCTTAGTGCCTGAGGTAGGGGAAAGAAAAGCTCCAGGCAGCCCTGTTGCTGGTAAAGCCAACGTCCTGATCTTCCCAGATCTCAACGCCGGTAATATTTCTTATAAGCTAACAGAACGTCTGGCCAAGGCTACAGCAATAGGGCCAATTCTACAAGGCCTGGCAAAACCGGTCAATGACCTTTCCCGAGGTTGTAAATCAGAAGACATTGTGTTGCAAATAGCGGTAACTGTGCTACAAACCCAATTTTAAATAAACTACAAAACAGAAAGGATGTAGAAAGATGATCATACTGGTTGTGAACTGTGGAAGCTCCACTGTTAAGTATCAGCTCTTTGATATGCAAAACCTGGAGCAAAGCCGGGTTATTGCTAAAGGCATCGTAGAACGTATAGGTCTGCCTGGCTCTCGCCTCGAGCACCACTATAATGAAAACTTTATAACCAAAGAGCGTGAAGTTGCCAATCACCAAGTCGCTCTGGAGTGGATACTAGAGGTGCTCACCGATCCCCAAATAGGAGTCATCAAAAACGTAAAAGAAATTGAAGCAGTAGGGCACAGAGTGGTGCATGGAGGAGAAAAATTCCGGCAGTCAGTATTGATCGATGAAGATGTCGTTGAAGCTATTCGCGAGTATGTTCAGCTTGCTCCACTTCACAATCCCCCAAACATTCTGGGCATTGAAGCCTGTCGCCTTGCGCTACCTGAGGTTCCTCAAGTTGCGGTTTTTGATACCTCTTTTCACGCCACAATGCCACCTCATGCTTATACATACGCTATCCCCTATGAATGTTACGAAAAGTATCGCATCAGGAGATACGGATTTCACGGAACATCTCACCGTTACGTGGCCGAACGGGCTGCAAAAATATTAAAAAGCAGCCTGTTTTCTCTAAAGCTTATCACCTGTCACATGGGAAGTGGGGTAAGTTTTGCAGCCATAAAAAATGGGGAATCAATCGATACCTCTATGGGTTTTACTCCTTTGGAAGGGCTGATCATGGGAACACGCTGTGGAGACATTGATCCTGCCATAATTCTCTTTTTGATGGAAAAGGAAGGTCTTTCTACCAAAGAAATGGATGAAATTCTTAACAAAAAAAGCGGTGTTCTGGGCGTATCTGGAATCAGCAGTGACACCCGGGATATTGAAGATGCTGCCCCCAGCAACCCCAGAGCGCAACTTACCCTGGATCTCATAGCTTACCGAGCAAAAAAGTATATCGGAGCCTACTATGCCATACTGGGTGGGTTAGATGCTCTGGTTTTCACAGCCGGAATTGGAGAAAATTCTTCCTATATAAGGAAATCAATATGTGAAGGGCTTGAGCACCTGGGAATAACCGTTGATGAAGCAAAAAACACTGTTCGAAGAAAAGAAGCTATTATCAGCCAGGACGGAGCTCCCGTAAAAGTAATGGTTATTCCCACCAACGAAGAGCTAATGATTGCCCAGGATACCTGGAGGTTAGTGGCTCAAAAGAGGTGACCAAAGTGAAAGTCTATATTGGAGACGTTAAAAAAAGAGCCGGGGGGAAAAGCCACGAAGAAATAGAGGAAACGATCGATTCTTTATATTTTCGCCAAGAAAAAATTCTCTTTGCCGACAAAATCCGAGCTTCGCTGGATATAATCAACTGTGATACTGAAATAATGATCGAGGGCAAAATAAACACTCTCTTAATACTTACCTGCTCCAGATGTTTAGAGCCGTTCGTCTACGACTTATCAGCAAATTTGCGTCTTGAATGTCGCAACCTGAACCGCCTGCATCGGCCATCCGAAATTGAAGCAGAAGCAAAAGAATCTGACGAAATAAAATATTTTGTCGAAGAAGATAGCTACCTCGACATAACCCAAGAAGTCAAAGAGAGTATCATAGTTAATTTACCCATGAAACCTCTCTGCAAACCAGACTGCAAGGGAATCTGTCCGGTCTGCGGGAAAAATCGTAACCGTGAAAGGTGTGATTGTCAAAAAGAGGAAATAGATCCCCGCCTTGCAATATTAAAAAACTGGCAACCTTAGCTGAGCATTTTCTTTGCAACTAACCGAGAAATGTTTTATACTATCCTACAACCTGGATTGGAAGAGGTGGTATCATGGCAAACCTGACCAATAAAACTTCCCGTTGCAGAAGAAATAAAAGGAGAACCCACTGGGTCATAAAAGCACCTAACCTGGTGAGTTGCCCTCATTGTCACATGCCAAAACTGCCCCATCGGATTTGCCCCGAGTGTGGCTACTATAACGGCAGGCAAATAGTTGAAAAAGAGGAATAGTAGCATCACCCATGAAAATAGCAATCGATGCCTGGGGCGGAGACTTTGCGCCCCATGAAATCCTAAAAGGGGTAAAAGAAAGTTATACCAAAGATTGCAGCCTGATCCTGGTGGGCCCAAAAGAGCAGTTGATTCGTCTATACTCGGAATACCAGATGGACGAAACCAGGTTCCCCATAGAAGACGCACCTCAAGTCATCGGAATGGACGAGAATCCGACCGAAGCGGTGCGTAAAAAACCATTGTCAAGCATATGCAGAGGGATTCAGCTGCTTGCAGAAAAGAAGGTCGACGCCTTCGTATCTGCAGGCAGTACGGGAGCTGTAATGGCCGCTGCCTGGCTGGGATTGGAGAGAATCGCCGGAGTAGAAAGACCAGCTATCGTTACTTCTATACCCAACCCAAACGCATATACTTTGTTGCTTGATGTGGGAGCTAATGTGGATTGTAAACCCCAACACTTACTCCACTTTGCAGTTATGGGAGCAGAATATGCAAAGATAACTCTCGGTGTGGATAATCCCAAAGTAGGACTTCTCAGTATAGGCGAAGAAGAAAACAAAGGCAATGAGCTCTCCAAAGCCACCTACAAACTTCTCAAAAGTAGAGAAAATGTACTTAATTTCGATTTTATTGGAAACGTGGAGGGTTATAACATTGTTGATGGCAAAGCAGATGTTGTGGTCTGTGACGGCTTCACGGGCA
>CAZMZG010000056.1:0-10732 GCA_964570785.1 uncultured Atribacterota bacterium
GGAGAGGGCGCATGTCTCTAAGGAATGGGTGCAAACGGTAATCTTTGTGGGGGGATCTTCGCGGATTCCTCACTTTCGGAAGGTGGTAGAGGGGATTTTCTCGGGGCCTTCGGTAAGCTTCTGTGATAACCTCAACCCTGATGAAGTGGTAGCTCTGGGAGCGGCCATTCAGGCAGGGATTTTTGAAGGAAAAGTTCGGGAAGTGGAGCTTCGGGATGTTCTTCCTCACTCACTGGGAATCCTTGATGATGAGGGGGTTTTTATCCCCATTCTGGAACGGGGGACGGTGTATCCTGCAACCTCTTCCCGGCTTTTTACCAATGCCCGTGATGATCAGGAAGAAGTCATCATCGAAGTGCTTCAGGAGAGGGATGGAAACCAGCTCGTTTCTCTCGGTAACTTCTGTTTTCAATCTGGGAGGAGGTGGAAAAAGGGAGAGGCGAACCTCGAGGTGGTCTTCAGTCTTGACGGAAGCGGTGTTCTGAATGTTTCAGCAGTGGATGTTGACACGGGCAAAGTAGAGCAAGCGACCATTGTGGGAGGATTGTGGAGAGGCGAGCAGGAAACGGATTTCCAGGAAAGAAGAGGTCCGGGACTTGAGGTCATTTAATTATCTATTTAAAAACTTATAAAAACTAAAAAGAAGAAAAGAGGAGGTTTTAGAGGAAATGGCGGCCAGGAAACTTGAAATTCCGGAATCGTACGGGAGAGAAAAGGGAACCGGGATCATACCTAAGGAGGAGCAAGGAAAAGACCTTGCGCTTCGCAGGGAGCTGGCCAGGAAGCGAGCTGAAGAGAAAGCGCGGGCGAGAACCCTTGCCAAAAGGCAGGCTATGGTTGAACGCATTGCTTCCTCTGCTGCTCAGATGCTCTCAGCAGTGGAGGAGTTAAATTCAGCGATTGAAGAGCTGGGAAAGTCCATGGAACAGATCGCTACGGGAGCAGAGCAGGCTTCATCAGCAGCTGATGAAAGCCGGGCAGCTGTAAACCAGATCAATGCCAGTGGCCAAAATATTCGCAAACTTGTTTCAGAGATGGTTCAGAAAGTTTCCATTGCACAAGATCAGGCTGGAGTGGTGGCAGGCAGCCTGCAGAGCCTTATCGAGAACATTCAGGAAGCAGCTTCAAGAAATCAGGAATCTGCACAGCTTATCCGCAAGCTTGAGGATCAGTCGAATCGCATTGAGGAAATAGTCAAGGCTGTGGTGATGATTGCGGACCAGACCAACCTTCTTGCTCTTAACGCTGCTATTGAAGCTGCACGCGCTGAGGAACACGGGAGCGGCTTTGCTGTTGTTGCGGATGAAGTAAGGAATCTGGCGGAGACTTCGGAGAACTCAGCACGGCAGATTAGAGAAGTGGTAGGTGAAATCAAGGAAGCGATTCAGAAGGTAGTTGAGAGCATTGCGGCTATTGTCCAGGATTCTGAGAAACAGGTGGAACTTGGAGGGGAAGTAACTAAAGAACTCGATGAGATCAAAGCCCGCTTTCAGGAAATAGTGGAGCACATGACCGCTCTGGAAAGAACTATAGAGGAAGCAGAAGCGATGAGTGGGGAGTTTCTGAAGGTGGCAGATAATGTTGCCGCGGCTTCTGAGCAGCAGGCTTCGGCAGCGGAAGAAGCGCGAAAAGGAGTAATGGAGCAGAGCAAGGCCTTCTCGGAGATCAATATAGCTGCTCAAGAGCTGGTAGAGGTAAGCGAAGATTTGAAAAATTCTACCGATACCAGTAAGTCTGCTGAGGAAGTGGCAGCTATGTCTGAAGAGCTTTCTGCAAACATTGAGGAAGCGTCCAGCGCCTCTGAGGAGATAGCCAAAGCTCTTCAAGAACTCTCGAAAGGTGCGCAGCTTCTTTCAAAATCCACGGAAGAGGGTGCAGAGATAAGTCAGAAGCTAACTGAAATGATGGCCTCTTTCCAGAAAACGGTTGAGGAAGATCGCAAGCTGCTTCTTGAACTCAAGGAGCGTGTCGCCGAGAACCAGGAGACTTCCACCAAGATGATAGATGGCGTTCTTCAATCCACCAAGGGCTACCGCGAGACAGCGACAAATGTTGATAACCTTGATGAAAAGGCACGTCGCATTGACAAAATAGTGGATACCATAGACAAGGTCACTATCCAGACCAACATGCTCGCTGTAAACGGGTTCATCGAAGCTGCCCGTGCTGGAGAGTACGGAAAGGGCTTCTCGGTGGTAGCCAATGACATTCGCAATCTTGCCAATGAATCGAGTAGCAACGTAGAAGAAATTAAGGATCTGGTGCGGGCTATTCAGCGCCAGGTGACGGTGGTTTCCGTAGATATTAATGAATCCAGTCGAAAGGCGGAAGAAGAAGCCACCAGGTCCCGGGAGAGCGTCAAGGCACTTGAAAATGTAGCTCAGGTTATGAATGAGCTGACAGAGCGCTTTGAAGTTATCGTTGGGGAAGTGGAGCAAATCGTTTCTGCTCTGGAAGAAGCGCAAAGAGCTGTTGAGCAGATTAACGCGGCTGCTCAAGAAGCTGCTTCAAGCATTGAGGAAGCGAGCAAGGCCGCTCAAGAGCAAGCAAAAGGTATGGAGGAGCTGACCAAAGCAATTGAGGAAATAGCAGCGGTAGCTGACGAACTTCAGGCTGAGTAGGAGTGAAGGATATGGCAGGCAAGAAATACATAGCTTTCGAAATAGCTGAGGAAATTTATGCGGTTCCCGTGGGGACTGTACGAGAGATTGTGCGGGTACCTGAGCTTACACGGGTGCCCCTTGCTCCTCCCTACGTGGAAGGTGTGGTTAACCTGCGAGGAGAGGTGCTCCCTGTAATCAATCTTCGGAAAAGATTGGACCTTGAGGCAAAACCTCTTGATGAGCTCTGCCGGGTGGTGGTTTTTGAAAAAGAGGGAAACATTATAGGAGCGGTTGTGGATCGGATGGCTGAAGCGATAGTGCTTGAAGAGGAAAATATCGAAAGGAAGGGAGAGAGTGAGGAGGCAGATGATTTCCTTGAGGGCGTCGCGAAAACGGAGGATGGGCAGAGGCTTTACCTCCTCTTTAACGTGGATAAGCTTTTTGCAGGGGAAGCCTGGGAAACAGCGACCGAAAAAAAGCAACTTCTGACCTTTGAGGAAAAGAAAACAGAAGACGAAAAAGCGACCACGGTTGAGAATCAGATTCAGCTGGTGAGCTTCAAGCTCGGTGAGGGCATTTACGCTATTGATATCCAGGATATTCAGGAGGTAATCCGCTACACAAAACCAACGGAGGTGCCCCATGCTCCCTACTATGTTAAGGGGATTATCCACCGCAGAGAGGGGGTGCTTCCGGTTGTTGATTTGCGCCTGAAGATGGGAATGGAAGCTTCCCAGGTTGATGAATTTACGAAAGTGGTAGTTGTGGAGATTTCCCGGGCCCAGGTGGGGTTTGTGGTTGACCGTATTTACAAAGTCTTGCGAGTAGCGGAGAGCGAGATAAAACCTCCTCCGAAGCTTTTTTCGAAGCAGCAGGCTGGTGAGGAAGTTAGAGGTGTGGTTGAAATAGACGAGGAAATAATTCTCCTGCTCGACCCGCGGAGCTTAGTGAGCGAGGAAGTTTTTCTTTTGAAGGGAGAGACATCTGAAGAAAAGAAAGACGAAAAAGAGAAAGTGGAAGGCAAGGAAAATCAATACGTCGTCTTTGCGCTGGGTGAGGAGCTTTTTGGAGTTTCTATTGAACAGATCCAGGAAATCAATCGCCTTCCGGAGGTTACCCGTGTTCCACATACTGCTTCTTTTATCGAGGGAGTCGTAAATTTGAGAGGAGAAGTTATTCCTGTTGTTGACTTACGCAGGAGATTCGGCATGCCTCCCCGAGCGTATGATGAGTTCACCAGGATAGTGGTTGCAGACATTGAAGGTCAAAAGATTGGTTTCATTGTGGATGCTGTAAAGGAGGTAGGTAAATATGCAGAAAAAGACATTGCTTCCTCACCTGGCATGCTTCAAGGAAGTGAAGTGGGTAGATTCGTGAGAGGCCTTGTGAAGCTTTCAGAAGGAAAGATGATTCTCCTTCTGGATCTCAATGTTCTTCTCAGCGAAGAAGAAAAAAGGGAACTCGAAGAAGCGCGGGGCGAGGATGAAGCCAAGGGCAATCACAAAGCCACCTCCAGCAGAGCAAAGGGCAATGGTGAAACTAAAAAGAGCAGCAAAACCAATTCTCGCAAAAAGCTTCGTCGAGCGGAGTGAATTCCGTGATGAAGAGAAAAGTCCTTGTTTGTGACGATTCGGCCCTGATGCGGAAATTGCTCCGGGAGATAATCGAGTCCGATCCCGGCTTTGAGGTTGTTGACATAGCTCGGGATGGAGAAGAGGCGGTTCTTAAAGCCCGCCAGCTTCATCCCGACGTGGTGACCATGGATATTAACATGCCTCGCATGGATGGTCTGACGGCCTTGCAAATGATAGTTGAAGAGAAGATCTGTCCGGTGGTAGTGGTTTCCTCGCTCACCCAGGAAGGGGCGACGACCACCTTTGAGGCTCTGGAGCTGGGTGCTTTCGATTACGTTGCCAAACCTGGAGGAACGATTTCAAGAAACATCAAGGTGGTAAGGGATGAGCTCATCGAGAAACTCAAAGTGGCTACCAGAGCTAATATGCGACGCTTGACTGCAAGGGTCAAGGTTTCTTCAATTTCTCAGGAGAAACCCTTTTTAAAAAAGATTTTGAGAGATTTCTTTGCTGTGGCAATCGGCATATCCACCGGTGGCCCTAAGACTATCTATGAGGTATTGCCCCACCTTCCCCGGAATTTAAACGCTGCTGTTTTTCTTGTTCAGCATATGCCAAGGGAGTTCACCAGGCAGTATGCAGAAAGGCTGGATCGCTACTGCAGGTTGAAGGTTGTTGAGGCCGAAGACGGCATGCCTGTTCAGCCCGGTGTTGTCTATGTGGGGAAAGGAGGATATCATTTGAAGCTGAAAAAAAGAAGTGAGAATTTGGTGATTTTTCTGTCTTCTATTCCTCCCCACATGTTCATGCCTTCGGTAGATGTCATGATGGAATCGGTTCTCGAACACTTTGGGTCTAAAATGGTAGGAGTCCTTATGACCGGGATGGGAGACGATGGGGCCAGCGCAATGCGGGAAATCCACCTGGCTGGTGGGTACACCATTGCTGAAGCTGAAGAGACTGCCATCGTTTTTGGAATGCCTCAGGAAGCGATCAAAAAAGGGGGAGCCAGGAAAGTGCTTCCTTCTTATGAAATTTCTCGTGAAGTTGTTCGGGTTGTGGGTTTGCGGGCAGAGTGAAGGAACGGTCTTGCTTCTCTGGAGAGGGGGGATATGCAGAGTGTTGAGGAAAAACGGCGGAGTTTTGTAGGTTCAGGTGAGTTTAGCCAAGGTTCTCAGAGTCTTGCTCTTCCAGGACCGCATCCCAGAATTCAAGGGGCAGGGGCTTGGAGAGGAGAAAGCCCTGGGCGTAGTCGCACATGAGAAGCCTTAACAGCTTGAGTTGCATTCTGGTTTCAACGCCCTCTGCAATCGTTTTGAGCCCCAGCTTCCGAGCCAGATCAATTATGGTCTGAACCAGAGTCAGGGCTTTTGGCTCCCGGGCCATCCTTTTTATGAAGCTTATATCGATTTTCAGCGCGTCTGCGGGAATTTCCTCCAGATAGGAGAGAGAAGAAAAACCCCTTCCAAAATCGTCGATGATGATTTCTGTGCCCATTTCCTTTAACTTTTTCAGAATTTTTAGCGCGTTTTTTTCTAAAAGGAGTCTCTCGGTAATTTCGCAGGCCAGAGGGATTCCCAGAGTCTCTCTTAAGTTCCTTAATTTTTCTATCAGTGAGGGGTTGAAACTGTTGGGCGAGATGTTTATGGATAAAGGAAGGAGCTTTTTGCGCCCGGCAATTTTCTTTATTTCCTCGAATATCCACTCTTCGACCCTGGTTATGAGGTTTGAACTTTCCAGAGTCTCTATGAAATCGGAAGCAGGGATAATTCCTCCGTCCTCTTTTTTCAGCCTCAAAAGAACTTCGCTTCCTGCGATTTTTCCTGTTTGGGTTGCGTAATAGGGCTGGATGAAGAGCACAAACCTTTTTTCGCTGAGGGCTCGAAGGAGTTCTTCTCTTTTCTGGAGATATTTTTTTGTCGATTCTTCAAGATGTTCACTATAGAAGAAGTAGGTGTTTTCTCCCTTTTCCTTCGACTTCAAAAGAGCAAGGTATGCCCTGCGGTAGACCTCCCAGGCTTTTTCCGGGCTGTGCTGCAGACAGCGTGTTGCTCCAATATGCACTGAAACCGGAATGCGCTTTCCCTCAACGGTGAAGGGTTCTGAAAAAGCCTCTAAGATGCTTGCGATGCACGCAGATACCCGCGCTCCCTCTTCCTGGAAAAGGATAACCAGGAACTTGCCTCCTTCCCTTCTGACCAGAAGGGTCTCTTGAGGCATCTTCTCTTTCAGTCTTTTTTCGATTTCCTCAAGGAGAAGGTTTGAAAAGCGTATACCGTGGTTGGAAATTATCAAAAAGAAGTCATGGAGATCCACAATTAAGAGCCAGAAAGAACCCTTGTGCCTGGGGAGGGCGAGCTTTAAGATAGCAAGGAAATCTCTCAGGTTGGAGGCTGGCTGAGACACTTCAATCCCGGGGGCGGGAGCATCTTCTTTCGAAGTAAGGGCTTCTTCAACCAGAGTTTTCCCCAAGAAAGCCCGGGCTCTGGTTTTCCCGCCCGCTTCCACCGGGATAACCGTGGTTTGGATATAGACGACCCTTCCATTCTTTTTCCTTATCGGCAAAACTCCTTCCACAATTCTTCTTCCCAAAGTTTCCCTTATTCTGCGCTGATCATTTTCAACGTTCCAGGACCTCAAGAGGTCTAAGTTGTTTTGGAGAAGTTCTTCCCTGGAATATCCAAGCATCTTGCACGCACTCTCATTGGCATAAATTATCTTTTCGTCGGGCTCGGTTGCTACTATGACTGGCCAGGGTGCTTTTTCAATGGACTGAAAAAGAAGGTCCGAAATTTTCTGAGGCATTCTGGTTTCCCCTGAGAGCTTTTCCTCAAACTTTTCACTCATGGTTTTTACCCTTCTCGGGGGAAATTAGACCTCTTCCCCGTTTTTTAGCTTCATACAGGGCTTCGTCAGCCTTTGCCAGGAGAGCCTGCGCTGTGTCAGTGTTTTTCAGGGAGGCCACCCCAAAACTTGAAGAAACCCCGCGGTGAGGAAAGGGGAGTGAAGCCAGAGACTTTCTTATCCTTTCTACTACTTGCGCTGCATTTTTTCCTTCTGTCGCGGGAAGAACCACTATAAATTCATCTCCTCCGAAGCGCCCTGCAAAGTCGGTTTTTCTGGTACAGTTTCTAATCGCTTCGCCTGTTTTTTTAAGGACCACATCCCCTGCCAGGTGCCCAAAATTATCGTTATAGTTTTTGAAATTGTCAAGGTCCATCATAATTACTGAAAGAGGCGTGCCGGTTCGCTTTGCTTTTTCAACTTCTTTATCCAGCACCCCCAATATGGCGTCTTTGCTATAGAGCCCGGTCAGGGGATCGGTTTCGCTTTTGAGTTCCAGCTCTCTTATGAGGGAGGCGTTAGTGAGAGCTGTGGCTACAAAATTTGCGTATATGCTCATGGTTTTGGTAGTGCCATTTTTGCTTTCCTCTGGCGGGAGCGCTATGCCCAGGATTCCAACCATGCCCAGAAAGCCCCATAGAGGGTAAACCCGCACTCTGCTTTCCGGGTTAAGATGGAAGTTTTTTAAAGAAAGCAGGCTTTTGAGCTCTTCAACGCTCAAATCCACAGCTTCTGTCTGTGAGGATATTTTTCTAATTAAAGGATCATTCGCGGACAGCACCTTGTTTTTTAGCTGGTCTGCCCCTTCCCCTTTTGCCTGCACCAGCTTTATGGTGTCCCGTTCGCTGAGTCCCAGAAAAACGAGCTCGGGGTTGAAGATTATTATCAGGGAGTTGATTATGAGTTCGAAAATCTTATCGAGCGCAGTGACCGAAGTTAGAAGGCGGCTTATTTCATAAATGCTGTTCAGCACCAGGTTCTGGGAGCCTAAAAGGTTTTTCTCTATAACTGCCCTTATAACTTCACTGGTAACTTGATGAAAGTTTTTTGCTTTTGCAAGAAAAGTGGCTTTTTGTTCTTTGTTCTGCAAGATTTCGCTGCTTAGAGGAGCAACAAAAAGAGTGCCTATTTTCTGTGAAGAGGAGAAAAGAGGGAAGGCGTAGGCCTTGACCCCGAAAGGGCAGGTGACCTCCTGGTAACTTTTTAGAGAAGCGCTGACCCTGGAGTAAAACTCGAGGCACTTTTCATTGCAGATTGTTTCTCCCTGGTTTACCTGGGTGCAGGGCTCTATCTTCTGGCTGAGCCTGGAGAAGGGGACTCCTTCGGCATTTATTAAGTAAATGCTTGCGTTTCCTGCTCTGGACAGCGCATCTTGAAAGCCCTGCCAGTACCTTAAAGGCAAATTTAGAAGAAGACCGCTTGTCTCTTGTTTTGTGCTCATTTTTAATATACCTGTTTTTACTTTAGCATGTCAGCTTTGTCGAACTTTTCCAGAACCTTTATTCCTTCGGAAGTGATTTCGAATTCTCTCAAGTCTCTGCTGTGAGACACCCCCCTTGCTTTGAGAACTGCTAAAACTCTTTTGATAGTTGCCTCTTTCTCTACATAGCGCAAGATGATTATGTTGTCGAACAGGGAGGAGAGCGGGGCTTTGCTCACCACGAGCGCAGAGAAAGGATCATCGTTTTGCAGGATGAGAATGCTGGTGACCTTTTTCATTTTGAGGTGTTGAATCAGAGCCCAGAGATAGTCTTTGTATTTCTGGAGGTCGACGACGCTTCTTTCAAAAGAGGTTACGCTATCCATGACAAACCTTTTTATCCTGTTCTTTTCGATTATCTCAAAGATCTCGTATATGTGCTTGTCCACGTCAAGCTCTATGGGAGAGACGAACTTGAGGTTGATTAGCTCATCAGCAACGTATTTTTCTATGTCCCAACCAAGAGAAAGAGCATTGCTTTTGAGCTGAGACACGGGCTCTTCAAAGGAAAGATAAAGCCCCTTTTCCCCTTTTTCCGCTCCTTCCCTGAGAAAACTAAGGGCAAAACAGGTTTTGCCCACACCCGTTCCTCCAGAAATAGCGGTTATGGATCCTTCTTTTAACCCGCCGGAAAGCATGGCATCGAGCTCGGGAATTCCCAGGCTTTTTCTTTTTTCGGAAGCGGCTTCGTAGGCAAGCTCCGTGTCGGTTGGTTTAATTCTCGGGAAGATTTCTATGCCGCTTGGTGTGATCTGGAAGAGGTGTTCTCCCTGCTCAAAAGATGTTCCCCTCATTTTCAGGATGCGCAAATACCTTTTCTGAAACCTTTTTTCCTCCGTTCCGTAGAGGTGCAGGATACCGTCTGCGATAGCAAATTCGCTTAAAGAGGTGAGTTCTTTCTCGTCGTATTCGCCCACAAGAAACACGGTGATTTCCCATATGGAAAGCAGGGCAGCGGCGTCAAAAACAAAAGCCCTGAATTCTCTCTCGTCAGGAAAAAGATTCCTTATGGCTTTGAAGCTGTCAATCACCACTATATGGGGCTTTTGCTCTTTGACAAGCTGATCCAGATGGTGCAGGGTTTTTTGCCATCCCTCTTTGCGCAGGACAGCTCCCAGATCTCTGTAAATAAAGGTATTTTCCAGTAAGCTGTCCTCGAAAAAGTCAAATTCCTTCAAATGTCTCACAATTTTGAACTGCGATTCCGAAATAGTGGTAAGGTACAGAGTTTTCAGCCCTCTTTTAGCACAGTTGAAAACGATATTTTGCACGAGGATGGTTTTTCCACTGCCTGGAGTGCCGGAGACAATGTTAATGGAATATAAAGGTATTCCTCCACCTAAAATGGCATCAAGTTTTTCTATTCCCGTGATCAGTCTTTCCATCTTATGCGGCCTCCTTTACCTTTTATCACGAAAAGAATTATCGAGTTCCTCCACCGGCAGCTTTTTTACTATGCTTTTTACCTCTTTTTCTCCAACCAGTTTGGCCAGGATTTCCACGTAACGGGCCAGGAACTTCTTGAACATTTCATTCACAGGAAAATCTGAGGTGTTTTTCAAGTTGTCAACCAGAGCTTGTAGGGAAAGGCCTTCTTCGCTGTATTGCAGGTACTCTATTTCCCTGTATTCCTTGGAAACATCCCATTTGACCCGCTCCACCAGCAGTTTTACAGAGATTATTCCCAGATACTTTTCAGAGGCCTTTAGTGTTTCTTTGAGCAGCTCCTCGTACTGCTTGATTTTGGTAATTAGGTCTTCCGGCATGATGAAACTACTCCCCCCGTAGCCCTCCAGGCTTTTTATTTAATGATTACATGAGCATTTTACCATAACAGGTATTTTTTATTATAGTAAGTTTACTTTACTGATAAGTATTAGGCGGTGCACAACAGCCTGGCCACTTTTCACACTTTTCCTCGCTCAGAAGAGGATCAGAAAGAGTGGTTTGTCGAGCACGACGAGCGCTATCCGCTTTTGGTTTTCGAAGAAGAAGGAGAGATACTGGGCTGGGCCTCGTTGAACTTTTCCTGCCTGCTCAATTCCTTCTACATCCCATTGTTTTCAGCATCCCTCTTTGCAAGTCATGCTGAACTGACAAGCACGAAGTGCTTGTCATGCTGAACTGACTGCAGCGTTAGCTGCGGTCACCCTGAACTTGTTTCAGGATCTCAATGTTTCAGGATCTCCTGAACTGACCACGACTTTTGGTCGTGGTCATCCTGAACTGAC
>CAZMZG010000057.1:0-10246 GCA_964570785.1 uncultured Atribacterota bacterium
AGCTTACCAGAACAGTGACCTCCTCGTCATAAACATGGTAAGGTTTAAACCTGACAACACAAATTCAGTAATGCACCTCAATGCCACTGACGTAGAGAAACTTGTCAAACACATCAAACCCAAGATGGCCGTTATTACTCACTTTGGCATGCAGGTAATACTCAGCAAACCCTGGAAAATAGCGGAAGAAATAAGCCAAAAAACCGGCATCCAGATTATTGCAGCAAGAGACGGAATGCAGCTGGATCTTGAAAACATTAAATTATAAAGGAACCTCTAAGACCCTGTGCAATAAACCCACATAAAATTTTTAGTAACGAGTCAACGAGAGGTAAAAGCGAGTCAAAAGGGTGGTCAGGAAAGGCAAAAGAACAGCTATAATTAATGCTCCCAGTATAACTCCAGCTACAGGTATAAAGCTGAAAACCCACCCCAAAAGTAAACCAACTAAAGCAAAGAACAGCAAACCTACAAAAAAGGCAAAACACTCTCCCAGATGCTCAAGTACTAAATGAAAGCTAGCCTGCAAAGCAGAAAAAGGATCTCTGCCATTGATGATTACCTCTGGTAAAACAAAAAGCAGCAAAAAAGCGAAAAAAAGACCTGGAAAAATAAACAACACCGAGAAAAAGCCTACCACAAAACTGATAATCAGAGCCGTAACAAAAATCTCTAAAAAGTGATCGCTAACCATCCTGAGGGCTCTCCACAAATCAACAATGGAACGATAACTGTAATCCCAGGCAGCGACCATAATCAAAGCAGCTACCAGTATAGATAGCACGCCACCAAGCAAAAAGAGGCCAAAACCAAACCCCAGGCGATAAAATCCAAAGAACCACCAGCCTGCACCGCCTCTTGTAGCAAAAAAGCTCGCTGCCACAAAAGGCAAGGCCGGCAACAGAGAAATTAACCACAAAGCGGGGTTCCTGGCAACGAAATGGGCACTATCTTTTGTCTCCGACCAGAAATCAAAGCTAAACACGACTCTTCCCTCTTCGAACTGTGATATACTTAATATACCTGTTTCTAAAAATGTTGACAAGTGTCTCTCAGAAAGGATATGTATAGCCACTGGATGCTCGTTTCACCAACCTTTGCACAAAAAAAGGCTTTGCTAAGTACTGCTCTTTGGTTAAGCAAACTCATTTCTCCTGTGCACACCTTGATAGTTAAAAAATCCACAAATACGGATGACTTCGAAGCGGGCGAAATTTGCATGAACCTTGTGTTAGAAAACCTCCTTAAAAAACGCTTTCTTTTTCTCTCTGAAAAACATTCCTTTACGGGTGGAGCGGTGCAAACGATAAAGAAAAGATTCCCCGAGCTCCCGCTAAAACTTTTGCTACTCGACGTCCATTTTGATGTATTTAACGCACAAAAAGGTACTCCAAAAGAAAAAAAGGACCCCGAGGTTCACGAAGGAAACTTCCTGGCTCACCTACTAAAGCACAACATCTTGAAAGAAGAAGAAATATTTTTGATTTCGACGAATTCGCCCGTTAACTTGGAACTGCCTGCTGGATACTATTACCTATCCTGGGACATAGATTATGGACTCTCTCGTTTTGCAAGATATCCTTCTCCTAAAAACCAGGGTTTCGAAAAAACCAAATTTTACCTCAAGATTCTCTTTAGAGAGCTCCTAAAAAGAGATAAAATGGTTATTGCAATGGATATAGTGGAATTAGACTACCGGAAAGTTGCTGTACCCCTACAGGTGGCCTGTTTGATAAGTTATTTCGTCAACTACCTTTTCTTTTCCTACCGCTAAAGGAGGCCAACCTTGAAAAAATTTATTCATCTAATCCGGTTTTCGTCAATGCTCTTCTTAATTATGGTCCTGTCCTGGTCTGTTCTGGCTCTTGGTTTGCTGGACCAGGCTCAAATAATGCTTGAAGAAGGACATATCAGAGAAGCTATAGATATTCTTGAAAAAATGCTTGATTCTGAAGATCCGGAAGAATTGGGTCAGGTAGTAGAAACGCTGTATAACCTATATTTCCAAGAAGGAGAGGATGAAAAAGCTATTGAAGCGCTAAAAAAATACATTGAAAGGTTTCCGGAATCTTATCGGTCTTACCTCTTTCTTTACTGGATAGCAAAAGCTGAAGAAGAACATCACAACTTTGATCGGGCACTATCCACACTGAAAGAAATAGCTCTAAACTTCCCCAAGAATATGACCGATCCTTACCAGATAAGAAAGCAAGCCTGGGAGGACTTTGCCTACATACTCCACCACATTCAGAAACGCTATCAGGAAGCTCTGGGAGTCTACCAAAACATCCTCATCCATTTTCCCGAAAACGAAAGGAAGCTTGCAATAATGAATGAAATGGCAAACTGTTATGAGAAACTGGAAGAAAAAGAAAAAGCTCTCGCTATCTATGAAAAAATATTGTGTAAGGCCACAGACCCCTTTTACCGCAAATTAGCCACGCTTAAAATAAAATATCTTAAAAGTGAACCAGTATGGAGTAAAAAAAGTCTCTCTCTCCTATACAAGGAGATCAAAAGCGCCTTTTTATCACGCAATGCTCATAACTTAGAAAAGCTTGCCCGGAAAGGGGATTTCTGGGTGGGGCAGATTTTCAGCGAGTTCGAAGCGACAGAATTCGAATCGCTTAAGCCCTACTTTGAAGAAAAACTGCAGGTAGCAGAAAACATCGAGGTGGGGGAACCCGTTCCCACCGACGGTTTTTACATCATCCAAATTGGTAATTGGCCTGATTCAGAATACAACATCCTGTATCTTTTGATTGCCCAGGAAAATTACGGCTGGGAGTGGAAAGGTATCATTCTATCCAATCGGGAATTAGAGAAAGATGTCCCTCAACCATGGTCGGGTTTTAGTTTCTACTTTTAAATCAAAAAGCGAGGTGACCTAACCTGGAAAGAAAGATATTCCACAAAAGAGAAACCCTGGAAACCAGCATTGAGCTCGAGTTAAATCTCGAAGGAAAAGGAAATGCAGAAATTCAAATGGAAGTACCCTTTTTCCCCCACCTTTTGAAAACGCTGGTCTTTTACGCTGAATGGGATCTGATCTTGAAAGCCAAGGGAGATCTTGAAGTGGATCAGCATCATACCGTTGAAGATACGGGAATCGTTCTGGGAGAAGCATTTTTCAGGTGCCTTGGTGAAAAAAAGGGTATCAAGCGCTTCGCTTTTTCAATGATACCTATGGACGAAGCCTTGGGAATGAGTGTAGTAGATCTGGGTGGTAGACCGTTTTTGTACATGGAAACACCCAATCTGGGAGAAAGAGTTGGAGAATTTGAAATAGCTCTGATAGAAGAATTTTTGAGGGCTTTTACAAACAATGCAAAAATTACGGTTCATGCTAAAATATGGTGGGGCAGAAATGCACACCATTGCCTGGAAGCTCTTTTCAAGTCCTTAGGGCAAGCCTTGGGAGAAGCTTCAAAAATAGTGAATAAACAGACAATACCTTCAACAAAAGGAATTCTATAGGAGAGGTAAGCCATGATAGCAATTATCGATTATGGCATTGGAAATTTGTTTAGCGTTTCCAAAGCCTTAAACAAACTGGGACAGGAAACCCGGATTACCAGTGAACCTGAAACAGTAGAGAAAGCAAGGGCTATTGTCCTCCCAGGAGTTGGTTCCTTTGGAGAAGCCATGGAAAACCTACAAAAAAACGAACTTATCGATGTAATACTAAAAAGTGCAGACGAAGACAAACCTATTCTGGGGATTTGCTTGGGGATGCAAATTCTATTTGAGAGAAGCCAGGAATCCCCTCACGTGAGGGGTCTATCCCTGATCCAGGGAGAAGTACGCAAGCTGCCTCCTACCAATAAAATCCCTCACATAGGATGGAACCGTATATACTTCAAGAGAAGAACAAAGCTTACAGAAAATATTCCACAGGGCAGGTTTTTCTACTTTGCCCACTCCTATTATGTACTACCAGCAGACGATCAACCGATAATAGGAATATGCAATTATAATCTGGTTATCCCAGCAATTATTAATCAGGACAACATCTGGGGGGTTCAATTTCACCCCGAAAAAAGTTCAACCTGGGGCATAAAATTTCTTGAAAACTGGGTAAGGTGTATATTGAAGTGATCTTAGTACCAGCAATCGATATAATCAACGGAAAAGTGGTCCGCCTTAAACAGGGAAATTATGATCAAAAAACAGTTTTCAGCGAATCTCCTGTCCAGATTGCCCAGCAATGGGAAGCCGAAGGTGCTCCATTGCTTCACGTAGTTGATCTTGAGGGAGCAAAAGAGGGACAGCCCAAAAACGCAAAGGTAATTGCTGAGATCATCAAGAAAATTAGGATCCCTGTTCAGGTAGGAGGAGGGATTAGAAATTACCAAACTTTTAAGTTTTATTTAGAAGCTGGCGCTTCAAGGATCGTTTTGGGAAGCATAATACACGACAATCCTCAACTACTTGAAGAACTAGTTGAAGAGAAGTCGGAACAACTGGTGGTGAGTCTTGACGTCAGCAATAATGGTAACTTAGCCATTCACGGCTGGCAAAAAAGTACCCCACTTAAGGCTTCTACCATAGCTAAAAAACTCAAACAGAAAGGTGTTCAGAATTTCGTTTTTACTGATGTTACCCGAGACGGGACCTTAGGGGGTATACGAAGGGAAGTTATTGCAAGGTTTGTGGAAGAAAGTGGTGTTAAACCACTTATAGCTGGGGGAATAACTTCCCTAGAAGACGTAAAAATGCTGAAACTAATGGCTCACCAGGTAAAGGGAGCAATTCTTGGTAAAGCTCTTTACACTGGCAAGATCAAATATAGTGAAGCATTAAAAATCATACAGGGGGAATGAAAAGTTGCTTGCTAAAAGGATAATTCCCTGCCTTGACGTAAAAGATGGAAGAGTGGTAAAAGGCGTCCATTTTGAAAACATAAAAGACATTGGTGATCCAGTAGAACTTGCCAAAAGATATGAGGAAGAGGGAGCAGATGAGCTGGTTTTTCTGGATATTACGGCATCGTACGAAAAGAGAGAAACCATGGTTCACGTGGCTGAAAAGGTAGCTGAAGTGCTGACCATACCCTTTACCGTGGGAGGAGGCATAAGCACCGTAGAACACGTCAGCAATTTGCTTAAGGCGGGAGCGGACAAAATATCTATCAACACAGCGGCGGTTCTTCAACCTGAGCTCATAAGCGAGCTTGCAGAAAAGTTTGGAAGCCAGTGCGTGGTAGTAGCTATAGATGTGAAAAGAACCTGGGATCGAATCACTCGAAAAAGTTACTGGGAAGTCTTCATAAACGGTGGTCGCACTCCGACCGGCAAAGATGCTCTAATGTGGGCTTCACAGGTAGAAAAGCTGGGAGCAGGGGAGATATTGTTGACCAGTATGGATACCGACGGTACACAGTCTGGTTATGACATAAGCCTCACCCGCAAAATCTCTGAAAAAGTCAAAATTCCAGTTATTGCCTCAGGAGGTGCTGGAAAGCTGGAACACCTTTCGGCCGTGCTGCGGGAAGGTCAGGCCGACGCTGCACTGGTAGCTTCTATTTTCCATTTTCGACGTTTCACCATCCCCGAAGCCAAAGCGTTCCTCCAAAAACGTGGAATACCGGTAAGGATTGAAGGCTGATGCAGAAACTGCTTGAACTTCTAAAGTTTGATGAAAAAGGGCTTATTCCGGCTATCATTCAGGATGCAAAAAGCGGCAAAGTTCTGATGATGGCTTATATGAATAAAGAAGCCTTTTCAAAAACCCTGGAAACGGGTAAAACCTGGTTCTACAGTCGTAGCCGCCAGAAACTATGGAATAAAGGAGAAACCAGTGGCAATTATCAACTTGTCAGGGGAATTTATTTAGATTGTGATAATGATTGCCTTCTGATCCAGGTAGAGCAACAGGGAGTAGCTTGCCATACGGGATTCTTTTCCTGTTTTCACCGTCCGATTGATAACCAAGAAGGAGTTAGGAACCCTTCTGCTGAATTACCACCCTACTCTTTGTCCGCTTTTCTTTCCGAACTTTTCGAGGTAATTAGAAATAGACAAACAGAAGCGCCAGATAACTCTTATACAGCAAAACTCTTTAAAGAAGGAAAGGAGAAAATTCTTCGCAAGGTATCCGAAGAAACCACCGAAGTCCTTCTTGCCTCTCTCAAAAATCAGAATTCCACTGAGGACAAAAAACATCTTTGTTGGGAAGTAGCTGATCTCCTCTACCATGTAATGGTTCTTCTCTGTAAAGAAGAAGTTAGCTGGGACGACGTTCTTCTGGAGCTTAAAAGAAGAAGGTCAAATAAGCAAAAGACCAGCAATGTTGACACTGAGACTCTTGATAAGAAATAAAGTCTGTGATAATATTTATGATGCTCGTGGGTCCATAGCTCAGCGGTAGAGCAGCCGGCTCATAACCGGTCGGTCCCTGGTTCGAATCCGGGTGGACCCACCATGTTTCAGGGGAGGTATTAATGGAGCCACTGTCTAAGGTAGTAGCTTTCCTGGAAGAACTCTTTCCTCCAGAACTTGCCCTTGAAAATGACCCTATAGGTTTCGCTGTTAAGCCGGTTTCTCTATCTCAACCTATAGAAAAAGTGCTTGTAGCTCTGGAGCTAAATCCTCCTCTGACTCAAACAGCCATAAAAGAGGGTTATGATCTACTCTACCTTCACCATCCTCCAATCTGGAACTCCGTTGAAACACTTGACGCCGAAAACCCTCATATTTCAATGCTGGTCAAACTTTATCAAAGCAGGGTATCTGTGCTGAGCCATCACACCAACCTAGACTGTTCATCAGGAGGACTGGCCGATCAATGGGTGAAGATTTTGGGGCTACGAGGAAAGAAAAAACCCCTCTTTCCTGGCGAAACAAGCAAAAAGCACTTTAAAGTAACTACTTTCGTACCTCAAGAACACCTTGACAAAGTGGCTCAAGCAGCTTTTCAGGCCGGAGCTGGCATAATTGGCAATTACAGTGAGTGTAGCTTTTACACAGAAGGCATTGGCACCTTTACCCCCCAAAAAGGTGCCAGTCCTTTCGTGGGTAAAATGGGCAATTACGAGAAAGTACAAGAATTACGCCTCGAAGTAAGAGTTGAGGAAACCCTGCTTTCGAGAGTATTAAGTGCCATATTTGCGGTTCATCCTTATGAAGAACCGGTTGTCGACGTTTATCCCCTTTTCCCCTTCGCTAAAACTGACACAGGTCTGGGGAGACTTATAGAGCTTGATGAGCCAATTTCTCTTGAAGTCCTGAGTAAGAAAATAGAACACATTGTTAACGAGAAAGTTACGATTCAAAAACCCTACTCAAAAAATTGCGAAAACCTCACCAAAATAGCCATATTACCAGGAAGCGGAAAATCGTTCTTAAGCAACCTTTGCAACGAAAAAGTGGATCTTTTTATAAGTGGAGATCTTTCTCACCACGATATAGAGGAACTAAGGCTCAACAACATAAGTTTCATTCAGCTTCCTCACGGGCTGGGCGAAAAGATTGCTATGCAATCGGTAACTAACTTGATTAGAAAGAAAGCCACAGAAAAAGGACTAAAAGTAACCTTTGAAAGTGAGAACCTTTATCAATATGAATAAAGCGAATTTAGATAACGTTGAAAAATTATCTCTTTTAAGAAAACTTGATTCTTCAATAAGACAAGTAGAGAAAAGAATTAGACGCAAAAACCAGAAATTGAAGAGCTTGCAGGAGGAACTTTCAAACCTTAGGTCTCAAGTTGAACACAAGCAAAAAAACCTGGAAAAAGAAAAGATAGAGCTTCACCGTTGGGAGCTGGAGCTAAAAGAAACCGAAGAAAAGCTTAAGTCCACCAGAGAAAAACTTTACAGTGGAGAAATAACTTCTTCTAAAGAATTAACCCAATGGGAAAGGTCTATGGAAAAGCTAGAAAAGCAGCAATCTGAGCTGGAAGAAGAAACTCTTCAAAGAATGGAAAAAATGGAGGTGCTTCAAAAAGAAATCCAGGAAGAAAAGAAGTTCCTTTCAGAAAAAAGCTCTGAAATTGAACTAACCATAGAAAAACTCGAAAAAGAACTCAACTATTTAAAAAACGAAAAAAAATCTCTCGCCTCTGAGAGGCAAAAAATCCTTGATCTTCTTCCCGGAGAAGTTTTGTCGAGTTATCAAGAGATAATTTCCAACCTCATCGAGCCAGCAATCGTAGAGTTAAACCAGGGAATATGTGAGGGTTGCAACCTGCAAGTGCCGACCATAGTAGCCAAACAGGTTCGCAGAAAGGAAATAGTAAGGTGTCCCAACTGTGGAAGACTTTTGCTGCCTAAAACTTGAAGACAAAGAAGTATTTGCTTTCACAGATGGCGCATCAAAAGGCAACCCCGGCGAAAGTTCTTATGCTTTTTGCATCTGCAATCGACAGGGGAAAATCATTTTCGAAGAAGCCGGTTATCTGGGTTTCTCTACCAATAATGTTGCCGAATACTGGGGTTTAATAAAACTGCTCGAAAAGGCGAAAGTTCTGGAATTACCCCGTATAACGGTTTTCTCAGATAGTTTACTTCTGGTACAGCAAATTCAGGGAAACTACAAGGTAAGTTCGCCTAACTTGAAACCCCTTTACCAGAAAGCCAAGCAGCTTATAAAAAATTTAGAAAGCTTTAAAATATTTCACATACCACGAGAGCAAAACCAATACGTAGACTTACTCGCTTCGGGAATATTTGAAAATAGAGTAAAGTTACCAGAAATGGGGAGGTAAACCGGGCAACCGCAGGAGGTAAAACCTCCTGAGGAAAGTCCGAGCTCCATAGAGCAGGGTACTGGGTAACACCCAGTGGGGGTAACCCCAGGAAAGTGCCACAGAAAACATACCGCCCTCATTTGGGGGCAAGGGTGAAAAGGTGGGGTAAGAGCCCACCGGACGCCGGGTGACCGGCGTGCCTGGCAAACCCTACCCGGAGCAAGGCCAAATAGGAAGGGATGAGGCTGCTCGCTGACCTTCGGGTTGGCCGCTTGAGGAAGCGGGTAACCGCTTCCCCAGATAGATGGTTGCCGTTCCTTCCTTGAGGGAAGGAATACAGAACTCGGCTTACAGGTTTACCTCCCCGCTTTTATTTATTACCTCTTACGAATAGCAGAATGCAAAGCAATAGAAATCACGATAATAAGACCGTAAACAAGTTGAGTCCAGAATCCAGTCATACCCATAGCAATGATTCCCGCTTCCAGCATGCAAATAACTATAGCTCCAATAAAAGTGCCAAAAACCGTACCCACACCGCCTTCTACAGGAGTACCTCCCAAAAACACAGCAGCTATGGTTTTTAAGAGGTAACCCTGTCCAAGGGTAGGCCAGAAGTAAAGAACCTCTAAACTGGCCAAGATACCCGCAAAAGCTGAAAAAAGCCCCATTTGAGTAAAAACAATAAGCTTGACCCTTTCCACGTTAACACCCATAACCCGCGCACTGTGAGGATTATCTCCAGAAAAATATATGTGCGCCCCTAATCTATGACGATTCAGAACCAACCAGATAATCACACCGATTATTACTGCCCACAGGGTTTGCATGGGAAATCTCCCCCATACCCTGCCCACCAAAAGATGAAAAAGGAAACTTCCCTTTGTCGGAACCAGAGTTTTCCCCAAACCACCACTTAAAACCTGGGTGAGACCAGCCCAGAAGAACTGAGTACCAATGGTAGTTACCATAGACGGCAAACCTAATCCTACTATCAAAAGACCATTAAGGGCACCTGCACCCAGGCCTACCAAAAGAGCTACCAACAAAGCGATTACAAAACTCTGAGAAGCGTGAAAAACCATGGTAAAAACAAAACCACAGAACCCCATGATAGCAGGGAAAGAAAGATCCATTTCCCCACTAATCACTATCAGGGTCAAGGCAAGCGCCATTATCGCCGAAAAAGGCAGTGTGGACATAAAGGCAAAATAAATTTTTGAAGAAAGAAAAGTTTGAGGACTACCTACAATAAACAAAATCAACACAGCAGCCAGAACAGTGCCTGTCCCCATCTGGGAACGATGTTTGTAAACAAAGCTTCTTCCTTTAGAAATAGAGCATTTCTCTTCCGCCCTGGGTTGACGAGAAATAGATTTTCCCATATCTTTCCCTCCTGAACCGTTATTAACAAGAGGTCACACTATTTAAAAGAATCTAATAAAGAAAATGGCTCCCATTTTGGGAGCCATTTTCTTTATTAGATAACTCTAAGGCATTAAGTGTTGCAAATCCTTACCTTCTGTCTCTTCAGGAGGCTCGCCCTCAGATACATCAC
>CAZMZG010000058.1:0-10126 GCA_964570785.1 uncultured Atribacterota bacterium
AGTCCCCAAATTGAAGGGCTTACCGTTGCCATATCGGACGCGTTCGAGAACTACCACTTCCTCCCCCGGCTCCAAAGAAAGCGCCTGCTGTACCTCTGGTCCTGGCAAAACTTTTTCGAATCGCAGAACTCTTGAAGAGGGCTTTAATCCTCTGCGTTGCATCTCTTCTGTAAAGCTGAGAAGTTCTCTTGCATAGTCCCTGAAAGAAGCTTCCTTAAGGACGATGGCCGTTACCCGCCCCTTTCGCTTGATAACTATCCCTTCTTTCTCAAGTTCCGCCAGAGCCCTCCTCACGGTATGAATGTTAACATGGTACTTTTCAGCAAGTTTACGCTCGGACGGAAGAGTAAGATCGTATAACCCTGCTTCGATCTCTCTTTTCAAGATATTTTTGAGCTGAACGTAGATGGGAAGTGCGCTGTCTCTTAAAATAAAACTTCTCACGTAGAGCAACCTCACTTCCTATTGGTTGTATACATCTCTATATATGTATAACAACTTTGGTAAAAACTGTCAAGAAAGAAAAGATAACCACCCAATAAATCCTGAAAAAAGAAATAAAAGAGCTTGTGCAGTAAGTGCAGGAAAGGCCGAGAAAATCAATCCACGAACTCTGCTCCAGAAACTCGGGTTGCCATTAATCTTTTCTGTCTTATCCAAAAGGTCAACTTATTTTCTAACAAAGTGCGGAAGGCTTTCTGAACAGAACGCACCAAGCTTGCGGCTATCTTTCAAAATAAAGAGCGAACCTGACTTTAGAAACAGTTTTCTTCCTGGTTTGGTTATGCCAACCCCCGGGGGAACCCCGGGGGTGTATTTTCAGGAAGCAGGTGGAGGAATAACTGGCTCCGGAAGGGGTAGCTGAAGCCAGGCTTCGATATCTTTTTCGTCCGCATCCCAGCGGTAGGCAACTTCCAGGTTGTCCTTGCTAATCAGCTGAGTTGGAGCCCAGTAAAAGTGCCCAGGCTCAATCTCTCCCTTAATGACCCCAAGCAGTATCCGCAAGGCCATGACTGAGGCGATAGAAGGAGGATTAGCATTGGTAAGCTGCAGCTTTCCTTCCCTGATCAGGTCCAGCCCGTAAGGAGCGCCATTCTGAGAAACGATTTTCACCTGGTCCAGTTTGCCCAGTCGCTCCAGAGCATTGCAGACTCCCACCGTCATGTCTTCGTTCTGGACAAAGAGTCCTACCAGGTCCGGATGAGCGGTGATGATGTTGGTAGCTGCCTCATAGGCTTTCTGCCGGTTCCATTCTGCAGACACCTGAGCCACCACTTTCAAATTGGGATTCTTGGCCAGACCCTCTTTGAAGCCTTCACTGTACGCTTCAGCGTCGCCCCGGCCCAGAGTGCCTTCAATAATGGCCACCTCGCCGCTTTCCAGGTTTTCAGCCATCCACTCTCCCAGAGGTTTCGCAAAAGCCTTGAGGTCAATTTGCATGAACCCGGCAGACTTGGGAAGCAAGTCAGGGTGATATCCATACTGGAAGAAAATAGGAACCCCTGCTTTACTGGCAGTATCCACTGCTGCTCTTTCCGAAGAAAGAGATACCGCGTAAATGAGTATCCCATCCACCCCTCGAGCAATGGCGTCCTGAACGTTGGCCAGCTCCTGAGCGGGATCCAAGTTGGAAGTATAAACAATCATCTTGACTCCCAGCTTTTTCGCCGCTATTTCTGCCGCTCGGGAACCATACTGGTAGTAGGGCTCCCCCGTGGCACGGATGAAAGCAATCTCCAGGGTTTCCTCATTAGCGTACACCCAACTCCAAACACCCAAAACCAGAAACACAACCAACACCAAACTCAGAATACCTCGCTTCATGTTTCTAACCTCCTTTTAAATTATTTCTCTTCAACCGTTTATCCATTCATCTCAGAATCTCTCACCACCTCCCTCACCGCGAACCCTGAAACATCACTGCCAACACCATAATAGCTCCCAAAACCACGTTCTGGAAATTGGCGCTGACACCCATCAAGTTGATGCTGTTTGACACCAGCCCCAAAAGCAAAACCCCGAGCAGTGTTCCCCATACACTTCCTCGACCTCCAAAAAGGGGCGTTCCTCCAATGACCACCGCGGCAATAGAGCGCAGTTCATAACCTGTCCCCATGGTAGGTAGAGCAGAATCCAGAATAGAGCTCAGCATCAACGCAGCAATACCCACAAAAAGGCCGTTCAACCCGTAGAGAAAAATCTTCACTCGTCCAACCCTAATTCCTGAAAGCCTGCTGGCTTCCTGGTTACCACCCAGAGCGTAGGCGTATCTCCCCAGAGGAAAATAGCGCAGGAAAATATGCACCACCACCAGCAAAATTACAAACAGGACCACCGGCATGGGAACCCGGAGAAAATCCCTTATACCAAGCAGCTCATACAATCCCCCCATGCCGTTGATGGGGCTTCCCCGGCTGATGACAATGGCGATACCCTGCAAGAAAGTCATCATTCCCAGGGTGAAAATGAAAGGATGAGCTCGTTCCAGAGAAGCCAAAAATCCGTTAAAAAGACCAAAAAGGACAGCTACACTCAGACAGGTGAGAACTCCCAAGGGAAGCGATGCGCTGTTCAGGATCACCAGACCCCCCAGATAAGCACTGAGCGAAAGCAAGCTCCCCACCGAAAGGTCCAGGTTCCCGGAAATGAGAAGAATAGTGGCCCCCAAACTGACCACTCCCAGAACGGAAATCTGGAGCATAATGTTCAGGAAGTTCTGCACGCTCAGGAAACGGGGGTTAACTATACCCGTAAACACAATTATCGCCACAATTACCAGCAACAACATCTGACGCCCACGCAGTGCCAGACCTCTCATCGTTTACCCTCCCAACATGAGACGGAGCAATTCCTGAGAAGTGGTTTGTTCGGGTTTATCAATTTCCTGCACCACCTTCCCCCGGTGAAAAACCAGAATCCGGTCGGTCACCGTAATGAGTTCATCAAAATCAGAAGAAAAAAGCAGAATACTCTTTCCCAGAGCGCGCGCCTGAAGCAAGAGATGGTGAACCTCTGCCCGAGCTTCCACATCAATCCCCTGAGTGGGGTCTTCAAGCAACCAGCACCAGGCATCGGAAAACAGGGCCCGGGCAAGGAGCACTTTGCGCTGATTTCCCCCGCTCAAAATTCTCGCTTCCGCCTCTTCACTGGGAACGGCGATATTCAGAGCACGGACGTATTCCTGCGCCGCAGCGCGTTCCTTGCCAGGATGAATAAGTCCTCTCCACAAAACCTTTTTCAGGCGGGAAAGGGTTATATTCTGAGCAAACCCCATGGGAAGCACCAACCCTTCCCGGCGCATATCTTCGGGCATAAAAAACATACCCAGCGCAACAGCATCGGCAACGTCGTAGGGGCCAAGAACTTTTCCCCGAAGGGAAACTCTGCCTTCCTTCCACTTTCGCAAACCCGCCAGGACACGCAGTACCTCTCGACACCCTGAACCCGTAACTCCCAAAAACCCCACAATTTCTCCCTTCCGCAGTTCAAGGGAGACATCCTGGAAAGTTTTCCCGTCTCCAAGGTTTTCCACCTTGAGCACCACTTCTTGAGGAGGTTTTCTTTCTTCGCTGTGCCGTCGAGCCAGGCGATGTCCAGCCATTTTTTCTACCAGAGTATTTTTATCCACTTGGTCACTCTGAAAGGTTCCCACATTCTCCCCGTCCCGGAGCACCGTGACCTTTTGGGCAATGGCCAGTACTTCCTCCAGGTGATGAGAAATGTAAAGAATGGCCATGCCCTCTTCCCGCAAGCGGTTAACAAAATCAAAGAAAAACTGGATCTGCTCCTTAGAGAGCGCTGCCGTGGGCTCATCCAGGAGGATCACCCGGGTTTTGTCTCTCAAAACTTTCAGAATGGCCACTTCCTGCCTTTCGGCAACCGAGAGATCTTCCACCCTTGCCCGGGGATCCAGAGAAAGACCGAAAAGATCTATAAGGCGGCGAGTCTCGGCAAACATTCTCCCAAAATCCACCCACCCTCCTCTTGCTCGCCACTCCCTGCCCAGGAAAAGGTTTTCTGCCACGGTGAGAGCGGGAACTAACTGCTGTTCCTGGTAAACGGTGGCAATGCCCAGGTTCCGGGCCTGATAAGGAGTAAGAAAGGGGAAAGACCTCCCTTCAATGACAATTGTTCCCCCATCAGGACGAAGTGCCCCCGAGATGATCTTCACCAGGGTGGACTTTCCCGCTCCATTCTCTCCCACCAGGGCATGAACTTCACCGGCGAAGAGAGAAAGAGAAACATCCCGCAGCGCCACCACGCCAGGAAACCTTTTAGTGACTTTCTGAACCGATATAGTTGGATGGTGCTCCATCTTTCAGAAAAAAGGCTTACTCTTCTTTGGGAATATGGAGCTTTTCCCGCAAGCTACGAAGATGCTCGAGGCTTTTTCGGGCCTGCTCCTCTGTTCCGCACTCCACGCTCAAGGCTCCTTTATATCCTGCCTGATGAAGTATGGTAAGGACCTTCTCCCAGTCGATAACTCCCTCTCCACAGGCCACGCCCACCGGTGTTCCATACACCTGACCCCGTTCATCCAGCAGAGTTCCACCAATATCCTTGGCATGAACATGGACCACTTTATCAGCCACCATGCGCAGTGCTTCATAGGGGTCGTGACCACTCAGGTAAGAGTTGCCAGTATCAAAGTTGACCCGCAGGAAAGGAGAATCAACCAGGTTGAGAATGCGCTCCAAAGTTTGAGGATTGGCAGTAAATTCGTTGTGGGGTTCGATGCCTATAAAAATTCCGTAGCGCTCAGCAGTCTGTAAAATTACCGTCAAGCTGTACTTCATGATCTGGAAGGCTTCTTCCTCGCTCATCCACTTGGGACGGATACCCTCGTCGGTGTTGACGACCGGTGCCCCGAGCTGGTAAGCAAAACGAATTGCACGTCGCAAAAAAGGAACTCCCACATCCGGCCTCATCAAGGGGGCGTGGGCGGAAACTCCCGATACCTTCAGCCCGAAAGAAGCAATGAAATCCCGATAGTAAAAAGCATCTTCATCCATACTGATGGCGTGATAGTACCCGGCCTCAGAAAAGAGGTCCCGTCCATCGAGAAGCACCGGTTCAAAAGCTTCGTAACCCATCTGGGCGGCTTTTTCCACTGCGTACTCAAAAGACTTATCCGCATGTCTGACAAATTCCCCGTTAGCACCAATAATCACCATCATTCCCTCCCTTCATTCATCAAAAAGATATGCCAAAAAATTAGCCAGTTTCTTTAATGACACCTTACCAAAAATCTTGCAAATAACCTTAACTATGGTACTATTTAAGAACAAAAAGCAGATAAAAACAATCACTTTTTCGCTGTTTTTGTGGTCAAAAAGGAAACAAAAGCGAGGCGTATTCTGAAAAATGTATCGGTATGTGGTTATTAATGAACCGCCCTATCCTCCCTCCTGGCGGGTTTCACCCCACCAGCATGCTTTTCATGAAATCGGTCTTTTAAAGTCCGGACGGTGCAACATAATCCTGGAAGATACCCAGCATTTTTTCGACACCCACCAGGTCTTTTTCTTTCCCTCTCAAGTTGCCCATGGTTTTGCCACCGACCGCTCCTTAGGCGCAGAGTTTGTGGTTATCCAGTTCGCTCATCTTGACCCCCACCTCCTTCAAACCCTCACCAACACCCCACCCATCGGGCATTTCAGGCTTCTGGAACCGGAAGCCATTCTTTTTCTGAACCTCGCTTACCGTCTTCAGCGAGAAAGCGTGGGAAACCTGCCCTGGAGCCATCTCCAGTGTCAGGCACTACTTGAAGAACTGGTGGTTCTTCTCCTGCGCAGTCATCAGCGCGGTTCAATTCCTTATCTCAACCTGGAACAGCAAAGGCTAATCGAGCGAGCGCTCTCCATCATGCACGAAAAAAGCCACGAAAACCTCAAAGTTACCCAAATTGCCAGAGACCTGGGAGTCTCCCCTCAGCATTTTCGTAACCTTTTCCACCGCTACGTGGGCAAAAGCCCCAAGGCATACCTCACTGCCCTGAAACTCCAGCGCAGTACCTGCATGCTGCTTCACGAGGAATATACTGTGGCCGAAATTGCTCTCCGACTGGGTTTTGCCAACGTTCAGCAGTTTTCAAAGGCTTTTCGCAAGCACATGGGTATGACCCCTGCTGAGTGGCGCCGCGTGCAGCGCATCGCCGCCTTTCAGAGGGAAAGAAGAGTTCCACTTCCTTTATAGCCGGGGCGGCTCTCGCGAGTCCAACCCGAGAAAACCTTTCCCTGCTTTCCCAAATTCGAAAAGGCCGTTACCCACCCCAACCTTGCTCAAGCAAGACCAGCAACCTGGACAAGACCAGTCCATACAACAAAAAAATGACCAGCGCCAGAACAAGCAAGAAAAGCTGGCTTTTCAAGGGCACTTCCAAAATCATTTTGCCACTTATTATCGCAAAAGCAGTGAAACCAGCGTACATTATGAGACCACTCACTACGCCCATGATTAACTTGCTGCCCTTGAGAAAAGCAAGGAAAAGAAAGTAAAGAGCTCCTCCAACCGCCCCTACGACTAACCCGATCACCATAACCCCCCACAAACCTTTCCAGCTCAGGTTTAAAGGGCTACCAGTTATAAGTGCAACTCCGGCCGAAACGAATCGCCCAACCAACCCCAACAGCAAAGCACCCGAAATTGCACCTGCAACAATAGATAACACCATTTCGCTCTGTTTTTTCATCCTTTCCACCTCCCTTAAAACTCGCAGTTTCAACTTATTGTAGGTGCACCCTCCCTACTCCTGGCTTTTCTTTTGTTTGTGGTCTGCTCTTCTATCACCAAACTGGTGATTCAGGAAAGCAGCCCGGAGAACACCCTCTCTCAAAATTCCCCTAACCATCCCCACACCTGGCAATGAGCAACTCACTCAGGAAGCAAAGATTCCTTTTTCAGGATCCATTTATATTTTTTGAATACCTACTCCAAAACATTCCTTACTTTATCATACCATCAACACTCTCCTCAAAATCCCGAACACCGCACTTGGCCAGTTTTTTGAAATTCCTGATCAAAAATCAGAAAACAATTTTGACTTTCAACCAAACTTAGGATAGTATTAAAACTCGCCTTTTTTCTGAAAGCGCATCAAATAAAAAGGAACGATTAATAGTGAGCAATAGAGCTTTGTTAGTTTTTTTCGTGCTTTGTGTCCTGCTAAGTGGTTTTTCTCTTCTTTCAGCTCAGGAAACAAAGCCCGTAAAGGTGGTAAGCGGCGATCACTACCCGCCCTTTTTCTGGCTGGATGAGGAAGGAAATCCCCGGGGTATTGCGATGGATATACTGCACCGGCTGGAAGAAAAGGTTCCCGTGCACTTTGAGATTCACTCTCTTCCCTTTGCTGAAGCACTTGAGAAAACCGCAAGCGGCGAGTTCGACATGCTCAACCTCATCTTTAAAACCCCTGAACGTGAGAAAAAACTGCTTTTCTCCAGACCCGTGCTGAAAATTGAAAGCTGGGTTTATGCAAGAAAAAATATCCAGGCAAAAAATGTAAGGGATCTCAGCTATTACCTGATAGGCGCTGTGGAAGGTGACGCCAGCGCAGAAGTGCTCCAGAAAAAATATCCCTTACTAAGCATCGTCTTCTTTTCAAATTGGGAGCGCCTGATACAGGATGTAAAGAGCAAGAAGCTCCACGCCTTTTTGATGGAAAACTTCACCGCCCAGTACTATTTCGCCAAATACGATCTGCTCTCCCAGTTCCAGCCCCTGGAAAAAGTAACCGAACAGTGGGCTTACTTTGCTTTCCCCAAGGAGCACGCCGACCTGCTCCCTCTTTTCAATCAAGGCCTTTCCCGGATAAGGGAGGAGGAATGGCGAGAAATACTGGAACCCTACTACTTGAAGAGCGTTTTCATGCTACCCCAGTGGCTGAAAACTCTTTTCATTTTCCTGATCGCTGGCAGCATAGGTTTTCTGGGATTTTTTCTCTGCAAAAACCGGTACCTGCAAAAGGAACTGGCCAGGCGCACTGCAGAGCTCCAAAAAAGCGAGCAGGAAGCCCGCAAAGCCTATCAGTGGTTCCAGGAATCCCTGGACACAACTTACGCACTGCGCGCAGAAACGGACGAAAAAGTTTTCCTGGACAAGATCCTGCAGCTTTTCTTCCAGACCGTACCCGGCATCAAGGCACTGCTTGGCATATTTCCCAAACCAGGAGAAAAAACCTGGAACCTGTATTACCAGGGCGAAAGCCAGCATATAGTTACCCCTATCCAGGCACTCAACGCTTCTACCTTTTCCACAGATACCCAAAAAATGTATTCTCTGCTCAAAGATGCAGGCTACCTGGACCTCGACCCCATTCTCAAGACCCCGCCTGACCAGAGTTTTGTTTTTCACAGAAAAGGGAAACCCCTGGGTATCCTTTACGTGTGGGGGGAAGAGCTGGGAAAGCACCGGGAGTTACTCACCAAGCTACAGCACAGTCTTTCCGTTTTCTACCTCCTGAAACACTACTCCCAGGCAGAGCAGCTCTTTCAGGAGCGGACCATCTCCGCAGTACTAAAGGCCCTGGAATACCATGACCCCTACACCGAGGGGCACTCAGAGCGGGTGGCTCGTTATGCACAGTGCATAAGCCAGATCCTTGGAATAAGCAAAAAAGACCGGCAAATCCTTTATCGGGCAGCCCTTCTCCACGACATCGGAAAAATAGCCGTTCCCCGGAGCATTCTCACCAAAAAAGACACCTTCACCCCTGAGGAATACCAGGAAGTGAAAAAACATCCCCTTAAAAGCTATGAACTCATAAAAAGCGTGGAAGGGCTTGAGGATATTGCTGAAATCTGCCTTTACCACCACGAGCGCTGGGACGGCGGGGGTTATCCAGAGGGGAAAGGTAACGACCATATTCCTTTTCTTACCCGAGTTCTTGCCGTGGCAGACAGCTTCGACGCTATGACCAGCGAGCGCCCCTACCGGCGCGCCCTCACTTTTGAGGAGGCCTTGCTTGAGCTTCACCTCTGCGCCGGAGGACAGTTTGACCCCCAGATAGTAGCTGAAATCCTCAAGCACCCGGAACCTTTAAAAGAAACTTTTGCAGATCCTTCCCAGGTGGTAAGGTAAAGTCCAGCATTCGCAAAACTGGAAAAGCAGCTTTTCTTAGCAAGAATAACCAAAAATCCTTAACCTGTTGAGAAAATATCTCCAAATAAGAGGTAAAATACCTGTAAGATTAAGTTTCGAGGTGAAAAATTGTCAAACTTACTGCAAAGTGGAATCGACAACCTGGAAGAGTTTTTGAAAAGGCTCTTTGAAAAGCGCCAGAAAGGCTTTTCTCTGGAAAAGATGCTCCATGCTCTCCCGCTGGACCTTTTTGTGCCTCCCAGCGCATTCCTTCGGGGGGAGATCGAGTCCCGGGGACTGGTGCGGATTGAGGGAGAGCTCCGGGGGGGTCTCTCCTGTCCGGTGCTTTACGTAGCTGAAGGAGCCAAGGTTATCGCGGAAGTGAAGAGTGACTTCATTTATCTTGCCGGCTCCATGAGGGGTATCGCCTACACCGCCTACTTTTATCTCCCTGCCTGCGGTGAATTCCAGGGAGATGTCTTTGCCAACGCTTTCTGGGCAGAAAAAGGAGGGAAACTCAAGGGGAAGGTGGTAATCGAAGATCATGGAACACTTCAAGGAACTGAAGCTCAAGCTGGGGAAGCTGGACCCGGAAATACTTAAAAAGCTGGTGCTTGAGCACCGGGGAGCAAAACGCCCCGAAGTAGTCTTTGCCGGCTCGGTGGGCCGCGACTGCAGCGTTCTGCGGTTGGGAGAAACACTTCTTGCTCTGAGTTGCGACCCGATCACCGGAACTTCGCAGGGGATTGGCACCCTGGCACCCCATGTGGTGGCCAACGACCTGGTCTGCGCAGGAGCCGAGCCGATAGGAATCCTGCTCAGCCTGCTTTTCCCTCCACCTACACCTCCTCAGGAAGTGGCTCTGGTCATGGAAGAAATCGACCGCACCTGCCAGAAACTGCAGATAAGCATCCTGGGCGGGCATACTGAGGTAACCGACGCCGTAAATCGGGCAATCGTCCACTGCGCGGGAGTGGGCAGGGTCCTCCTTGACCCTCCGCCGGATCCCACCCGGGTGGAGGTAGGTGACTACATCCTGATGACCAAG
>CAZMZG010000059.1:0-9543 GCA_964570785.1 uncultured Atribacterota bacterium
TGGTGGCAATAGATTCTTTTAAGACTATGGAAGAGGCTGTTGAAAAAGCCAATTCAGTTCGTTACGGGCTGGTAGCTTATCTTTATACCAAGGATATGGGAAGGGCTTTTCAGGTTGCAGAAGCTCTGGAATGGGGTTCAGTAGCAGTCAATAACATCAATCCGGATAGCTTATTTGCGCCCTATCCAGGCTGGAAAGAAAGTGGTATTGGTCTTGAGCTTGGCCACTACGGGTTGGAGGAATACCTGGAGTGGAAACATATTAAACTGGGGGTGATGTAAGGGAGAAATGAGTGGGTGATGTAAGGAAGAAATGGATTTTACTAAGTTTCATTTTGGATCTCTGCTATTTTGCTTAAAAGGGGGTAAGTTAGATGAAGGTTAAAGCTTGGATTTTGGGGTTTATTGTGGTGTTTTGCTTTGTGACAGCAACAGCTTGGGCAGCGGAGTATGTATTTGGCACCTATACGAGTAAACCATTTGAGGGAACAACAATTAACGTAGCAATGGTGGCAGAGCCCCGCTCTGATGCTCTTAAAAAGTTGCTCCCAGAATTTGAGCAGCTAACGGGTATTAAGGTCAATCTGGAGATCCTTCCTTACCCGACGCTTCAGGAAAAGCAGGCAGTAGCCGTTACGCAAGGTACGGGAGCATATGATGTGGTGCATGTGGATTGTGTTTGGATTGGCCAATACGCTGGGCAAGGATTAGTAATACCCGTTGAAGACTTCGTTAAGAGAACCGATCCTGAAGTGCTTGCTCTTGATGACTTTATCCCCTCGGTTTTGAGCGAGCAAGGTATGTGGGAAGGAAAGCTCTACGGTCTGCCTTTCATACAAGCAGTTTTTGGCCTTCACTACAGGACTGATATCTTTGAAGAATTTGGTATTACTCCTCCTAATACTTGGGAAGAACTCAGAGAGACGGCAGCAATGTTGACCGAAAAGCTCAAGAATAGAGGCATGACAGGACTCACCTTCATGGGTCGCAGAGGGGTACAGCTTCAGTGCACCTACGATAACATGCTTTGGTCCTTTGGTGGAGAATGGTATGACGAAAACTATAATCCCACTATAAATAGCCCAGAGGCAGTAGCAGCACTTGATTACTTTAAGAGCTTGATTCCTTATGCGCCATCTGGTGTTTTGACTTATGACTGGGATGAATGTGCCAATGCTTTTGCTCAGGGAAGGGCAGCTATGAATCTCCAATGGCAAAACTCAGCTCCCCTATGTCAGGATCCTTCCAAATCGGTTATAGTTGGTAAGTTTAACTTTACCTTGATTCCTGGTAAGAAGCAGCCAGATGGTAGCATTAAACGCACGCCTACTTTTGGAGGATGGGGATTGATGATTCCCAAAGATTCTAAAAATAAAGAGGCTGCTTGGGAATTTATTGTTTGGGCCACCACGCCCGAAATGGAGAAAAAGCTTGCCTATGCTCAACCAGGAGCGCGCTACTCTTCTCTCAACGATCCTGAGCTCCGGGCCAAATTTGTAGAATATGATGGAATGCTCAAATCTCTGCCGCTTGCTAAGGGTCGTCCAAGAATACCTGCTTACTCGGAGCTGGCCGATGCCTTGGAAGTTGCACTTTCTGAAGCTATGACTGGAGTAAAGGATTCTCAGACTGCTTTAAACGAGGCCAATGCCCGCTTTGAGGAAATACTAAGACTTTGGGGTTATTTGGAGTAGCATTAAAGCTAGTTAATTAAATTTTATTTAGCCCCCCAGAATGCTTTTCTGGGGGGCTGGGAAGGAGAGTTGGTTAGTGTTCAGGGAGAAGAAGTGGGTTCCTTTCTTTTTTATAGCTCCAGCAGTTATCATTCTTCTTTTACTCGTAATTTTTCCACTTATTTATTCTTTAGGGGTGAGTTTTACTAACTGGAATATAGTAAGAGGTGGCAAATGGAGGTTTGTAGGCCTAAGCAACTATGCTTACATTTTTTTAAAAGACCCTTATTTCAGGACTTCCTTAAAGGTAACCCTGGTCTATGTGGCTTCTGTTGTGGTTCTTGAGACCGCTTTGGGACTTGTTGTAGCAATGCTTCTTAATAGGCCTATGCGTAGAATAGGATTTTACAGGACTGCTTTGGTGTTGCCTACCACGATGACTCCGGTGGTGGTGGGAATTATTTGGAGACTTCTTTATAATCCAGAATTGGGAACTCTAAATTATTTTTTGGAATTGTTTGGTTTTAAGCCTCTTAACTGGTTGGGGGACCCTTCTACAGCTTTGCCAAGTGTAATAGTAGCTGATGTCTGGGAGTGGACACCTTTTATGGCTCTTATTCTTCTTGCTGGGCTACAATCCTTACCTCATGATCCCTTTGAAGCCGCACTTGTTGATGGTGCAAATTCTTTTCAGATTTTTCGTTATGTGACTTTCCCTCTTCTTCTTCCAACTCTTATTGTTGCTGTATTGCTCAGGACCATGGATGCCTTTAAAACGTTTGACTTAATTTTTGTCTTGACTAAAGGGGGGCCTGGAATGAGCACTGAAGTACTCAGTTACTATACTTACAGATATGGTTTTAAGTTTTTTCATATTGGTCGGGCTTCTGCATACTCCTATGTTTTGCTGATTATCGTCATTGCTATTACTCAATTACTCTTAAGATTCATCCGAGAAGGGGAAGAGAGATGATAGCGGGTCGAAAAAGAATCTTCGATGTTCTAATCTGGGTAGGCATAGGACTTGTTTTTCTGGTGGTGCTTTTTCCACCTTTTATGCTTTTTTTGACCTCGATTAAAACCAATGTAGATGCTTTAAAATACCCTCCAGTGTGGGTTTTTCGTCCTGTCACTTCTAATTACAAGGAAATTTTTAGTCTTATCCCGTTTGGTCATTATATGTTTAATAGCTTAGTAGTTGCCTTGGTTAGTACTCTCATTGCGCTTTCAGTAGGTTCTTTGGCAGCTTACGGTTTGGCTCGCTTCCGCTTTAAGAGATCAAAGGATCTTTCTTTCTGGATTCTGTCTATTAGAATGACACCTCCTGTTGCAGCTGCGATTCCTATTTTTATTATAATGAGAACTCTACATCTTCTCGATTCTTATTTGGCTCTGATTCTTGCTTACTGTACTTTTAATATTCCTTTTGCAGTTTGGTTGCTTAGGGGATTTTTCCAGGAGATACCTCGTGAGATCGAGGAAAGCGCTATGGTTGACGGTTGTTCTCCTTTCGCTGCTTTTTGGAGAATTTCTATTCCCCTTATTGCTCCTGGAATAGCTGCTACAGGGATTTTTACCTTCATTTTCTCTTGGAATGAATTTCTCTTTGCTCTCATTTTAACGGGTACTCGTGCCCAGACTGTTCCTGTTGCGCTTACTGGTTTCATCCGGGAAACAGGGATCATGTGGAGCCACATGGCGGCTGCTGGAGTATTAGCGATGGTGCCTATGGTGGTCTTTACTGCTTTGGTTCAGAAAAATTTGGTAAAGGGATTAACTATGGGAGCCATCAAATAGTTGAAGTTGAGTTCATTATGAGAGGCCCTACATGAGCTTAAAAGGGAATGAAAAGTCTGTCAATGCTTAGAAAGAAGGTGATTCAGCTTGAAGAAACAAAACTTTCAATTAAAAGATGACCTGGTTATCAAACAGTTTATTGAGGTCAGAAAAAAACCAGATTTTAAGGATAAGATCGAGAAGGGAGAAAGACTACGCCTCTCCTGGAGTAACTGGTGTTTTGGTTTGGAAACATTAGAAGCTTCCTGTGCTCGCTTGAGCAAGTTTGGGGTTCGCTATATTGAGCTTCATGGCAATCGTTATGGTCCGGATTTGGGTTACAAGACCCAGGAGGTTAAAAGGATTCTTGACGATTATGGAATAAGAGTATCCGGAGTTTGTGGTATGGTTAATGCAGACAGTGAACTTTCCAGCAATAAACCTCATGTGGTGCAACGCTGCATTGACTATTTCCGTAGGCAGATTGATATGTGTGCAGAGCTCGGGGGTACTTATGTGCTTTTCTCTCCCGCCGCAGTGGGTCGTCCTCAAAAGTACGACGACAGTGAGTTTTATCGCGCAGGCGATGCTTTGCGTATTTTGGGTGATTATTTCTTGAAGAATGGCATTCGAGCAGCTATCGAGCCAGTGCGTTCAGCAGAAGTAAGTTTTTGTCATACCTTTCGCGAAGCTCTGGATCTCATCAACTATGTTAACCATCCTGGTATTCGGCATATTGGGGGAGATCTTTATCATATGTGGGTGGAAGAAGAGCACATTCCTACTACCCTGGTTGAGTATGGGAATTATCTCACCAATTTGCACCTTGCTGATTCTAATCGCAGAGCTCTTGGTAAGGGCTTTATGGACATAGACTTGGTGATAATGGCTCTCTATGTAATTGGTTATAATCGCCCTGATTGTTTTGTTACCGCAGAGCCACTTGGCCCTGGAGCGGACCCTTATCCTGCAATGTGGGGTAAACCTGATCCAGGCGTGTTAGATGAGTTGGTTAAACAGACCGCAACTTACTTTTATGAAAGAGAAGGGGAAGTTTTGCAGGCGAGCGACGAAGAATTAGTAAGGTGAGAAAGTGAAAAAAGTAGGATTGTGAATAAAAGAGACACTTTTTAATCAAATGATTATTTCATGATTTTGACGTAAGGAGCAGGGTTTTAAACTTCGGGTAGAGATTCACTTAAATACTTTTAAGGCATGGCTGGTTCATTATCTGCCTTATAAGGGGCTTCTGAAGAGCTTATTTTCTTTGAAGAATTTGTTTAGAATCTCCTTTGTTTTATTTGGTCGGTGGTTTTTATCGGGATACTTGTTGTCAACAAAGGTAATTTATGGTATTTTATATTTGCTTATGGTTAATACATTTTTACTTATTCACGTAAATAGATTATGTCTTGAGCGAGCCAACTAAAATAGTGAGTTTTGTAGTAATTAGAAAGGAAATTTTGGTGTAGGTACTTATCAGAAAGGAGGTGGTTCTTGGGAAATGGTTTAGTTAGGAAAGAGGGGCGAAGAGCACTTGCCTTTTAAAGTTTGGAGCTCAAAGTTTAATCTCGGAAGGAGGTTGAAAGAGAATGAGAAAGAGCATAGTGATTCTTGCTGTACTGGTTTTGGCGATGGGTGGATTGTCTCTATCTTTTGCTCAAGAAATTCCCAAAATTACCATAGGATGGACTCCCCCGGACATTACTGGAGTTTTTAAGACGGCTACCGACTTTTTCAACATGGCTGCCGAAGATGCCAAAAAACATGGTATTGAAGTGGAAGTAATCACTCGTGCTCCTGCTGCTCATACCGCTTTCGCAGATCAAATCGCCATTTTGGAAGATTTTATTCAAAGAAAAGTAGATGTAATTGCCATCTCACCAATTGAGGTGGAAGTAGTTAAGCCCGCTCTTCGAGAAGCCAAGGAAGCAGGGATACCGGTTATAGTAGTTAATTTGTTAGAACCGATTGAAGGAGTGGATGTGGACTGCTATATTGGTTTTGACAACACGGTAGCTGGAACTATATCTGCTTATGCAGTGATAGACTACTTTGGAGGGCCTGGTGTACTTGGTGAGGGAGAGAAAGTCGAAGTATCTCCTGAAGCTTTCCTGGATCTTGCCTTCTGGGAAAACCTTTATACACCTGAAGTCATTGAAAGCCTTAAAGATAAGATAAAAGCAAGAGGTGCGATTATCGAAGGAATTGCTGGAGGATTCTTCTCTACAGCAAGACTGAGAGGTTTTCACGCAGTTGTAGACCAATTTCCGGGCATTGAGATAGTAACCACTCTGCCTGCCGATTGGAACCGTGAAAAGGCGATTAAAGTTACCGAAGATATACTTTCTGCAAATCCTAAGAGTACTCTGGATTTCATATGGGCTGCTTCCAATGAGATGGGCCTTGGTGCAATGCTTACTTGTGAAAGAATGGGAAGAACCGAAGTAAAGGTTTTTACCAACGATGGTACTCCAGAGTCGGTACAGCGAATAAGAGAAGGAAGACTCATAGCTGAGACCTGGCACGGTTTCCCAGAATGGGGCTGGTATGGTACAAAATATGCGGTGATGCTTGCTTTAGGGCTCAAAGACCAGGTTCCTCAATTTGTGGATATTAGACCTCGTACTGAGTGGCAGGGCAATGCGGATATGTTTTATCCGAACCCCAAACTTGAGCCTATTGATTGGGAAGCCATAAAGAAAGCTTATCTTGAGAAATAGGACCTAAAGAACAGGGAAGTGTATTGGCGCTTCCCTGTTCTTTAACAGGAGGGATGGAGATGGAATTAGGATTTATGGGGAAGGTAGTTGTTGTTACGGGTGCTGGTGCAGGTATTGGTTCAGAAACAGCGCGTAAGTTTGCGGAAGAAGGAGCTAAAGTAGTCGTAGCAGATGTTGATCCTAAGAGAGGCGAAGAGGTCGTGCAAGAAATTAGAGAAAAAGGCGGAGATGCTCTTTTCATCGAGACCGACGTTGCTTCCTCAAAAAGCGTAAACGATATGTTTGATAAAGTTGAAAGTCATTTTGGTAAGGTCGATATTCTAGTTAATAATGCTGGTATTTATTACAAGGGAGATATTCTTTCCTTTAAGGAAGAAACCTACAGAAGAATAATGGACGTTAATGTGAAAGGGGTTTTACTCTGTTCTAAGAGAGTTGCCAAAGAAATGGTTAAACAAAAAAGTGGGGTTATCGTCAATGTAGCTTCTGAAGCCGGATTGGTAGCTATAGCCAACCAGATACTTTATAACCTTACCAAAGCTGCAGTAATTTCCATTACTAAGTCCTGTGCTGTGGATCTTGCACCTTACGGGGTTAGGGTGAACTGTGTTTGTCCTGGTACCACTTACACTCCCCTTGTTGAGAGTGCCTTGAGTAGAGAGCAAGATCCTGTAGCAGCGAGAAAGAGACTCGAAGAAAGCAGGCCCCTGAACAGGCTTGGAAAGCCGGCGGAGATTGCAACCGCCATATTGTTTTCGGCATCTCCCAGGATGGAGTATGCTACGGGAGCTGTACTGAGTGTTGACGGAGGATACACAGTATGGTAGGTAGACAAGCTGTTTTGGAAGTACGAGAAGTTAGTAAACACTTCCCGGGCGTGCAAGCTTTAAAACAGGTTAGTATGGATGTTTTAACTGGTGAGGTTCACGCTCTTTTAGGAGAAAACGGTGCTGGCAAGAGCACCCTGATGAAGATTATTAGTGGTTTGATCCCCAGCGACAGTGGCCAGATATTGATAGATGGAAAAGAGGTTCATTTTCATTCTCCACGGGAGGCCTTAGAGGCAGGAGTTGCGCTTGTTCAACAAGAACTCTCTCTTGTTCCCTATCTGAGCATTGGAGAAAATATTTTTCTGGGAAGGTGGCCCCGTAAGGGGGCACAGGTGGATTGGAAACGCATTTTCAGTAAAGCTAAGGATTTAATGGCTCGTTTTGGAATCGAAGAGAACCCTGATACCCTGGTTGAAAATCTTAGCGTTGCTGAACAGCAAATAATCGAAATTTTGAAAGCTGTTAGCAGACCTAATTTAAGAATCCTTCTTCTTGACGAACCGACTTCCGCTCTTAGTGATGAAGAGGTTCAGCGCCTTTTTGCTTTAATCCAAGAAATTAAAAAAACGGGAATCGGGGTTATTTTTATTTCCCATAAGCTTGGTGAGGCTTTGCGTATCGCAGATAGAATAACCGTTTTGAGAGATGGCCAGAGAGTAATAACTGCCAATGCCAGGGAACTCGATGAAAAGTCTCTGTTTTATTATCTTACAGGCAAAAAAGCGGATGTGCTTGAGAGTGCTCATAAAGCAAGGTCTGAAGAAGAAAATATAGTTTTAAGACTTGAAAATTTCTCTTCGGATGATTTTGTTAAAGAAGTAAACCTTGGCATTCGCCAGGGAGAGGTTTTTGTTATATTTGGCCTTATTGGTTCTGGGAGGAGTACCCTCGCCCGGGGCCTTTTCGGTTTGAGGAAGACGGGGGGAAAGATTTTTCTGGACGGGCAGGAAGTACATCCTCGTAGTCCCAAAGAGGCGATTAGACTTGGTTTCGGATACTTACCGGAAGATCGCCGTTTTGCATTAGTTTATGAGTTGCCAGTCTTTGCCAATATTACTTTGGCCATTCTCTCGTTGCTTTCACGAAGAGGCATTTTGAATTTGAAGATGGAACGAGAAATGGCTGAAGAGTACGTGAATGCTTTGCAGATTAAAACCCCAGATCTGGCTCGGGAGGTTTTGTATTTGAGTGGTGGTAACCAACAAAAAGTCCTTTTGGCACGCTGGCTTGCGCGTAAACCTAAAATTCTGATTATGGATGAGCCTACTCGAGGTATAGACGTGGGTGCTAAATTTGAGATACGTTCGATGGTTAAGAGACTAGTTGGTGAAGGCTTCACGGTCTTATACATTACTTCGGAACCAGTGGAAGCATTAGAAGTTGCAGACAGAATAGCAGTTATGAGGGACGGTAAGATTGTCAAAGTTTTTGAAGAAGTCGAGGGCTTAGATAAGACCACTCTTCTGGCTTTTGCGAGTGGAGTGAATTAAGGTTTTTGGACTGGAGGTGCAGGAGTTGTCTGCTGATCGTGTTCGGGATGTTGCCGAGCTGGAAGAAGTTTCTTCTTTGACCAGAAAGCTAATTAATCTCCTGTTGAAGGGCGGATCTCTGGTCGGCTTAGTGGCTTTAAGTATAGCTTTTGCAGTGATGTCAGAGTACTTTTTTACCCTGAGCAACTGGCTTAATATTTTGCGCCAGGTTTCGGTGGTTATCATTGTTGCTTCAGCCCAGACGATGGTAATAATTACTTCGGGTATAGATTTATCGGTGGGTTCTCTCCTTGCTCTTGGTGGTTGTCTTGCTGCTGTGGCTATGAGTTATTGGGGTTGGCCCTTTTTGGGTGGTGCTTTGCTGGGCATCTTTGTGGCCTGGATGGTTGGTTTGGCTAATGGGTCCATCATAGCCAAGGGCAGGATACCGGATTTTATAGCTACTTTGGGAATGTTGGGAGCAGTGAGAGGTGTAGCTCTCCTTATAACTGGTGGCCTACCTGTGCCTTCGCACTTTACAGCCACAGAGTTAGCAGGGTATCTCCCTCCAGCGCTTATCTGGTTGGGTAGCGGACATATTGGTAGTATACCAGTTCCCATCATTGTAGCTTTGTTGGTGGTTTTACTGACCTGGTTTATTCTTTCGAGAACTACTTTAGGAAGGTCTATATATGCTGTGGGTGGCAACCGAGAAGCGGCGAGGGCTTCGGGTATTGACGTGGATAGAGTGAAAATCTTGGTGTATGGCCTTTCGGGACTTTACTGTGGACTTGGAGGATTGGTACTGGTTGGGAGGATGAATTCGGCTAATGCTTTGATGGGGGAGGGTTTGGAGCTACAAACTATCGCAGCGGTGGTTATTGGAGGAACCAATTTGTTTGGTGGTAGAGGATCTGTTTTGGGAACATTGATCGGTGCTATTCTGATGGGTGTCCTGGCCAACGGTTTAAATCTGCTTAATGTGGAACCCTTCTGGCAAAGGGTGATTAATGGTCTCCTTATTGTTGCTATCGTGGTCTTTGACCAGTGGAGAAGACGGTTGATAAGGTGAA